>CANLCB010000014.1 GCA_947488865.1 Deltaproteobacteria bacterium
GAAAACGACTGGAAAACAAGAGATAGGGCGAGCCAAACTCAACGGGCCTCCCTAACCGAGTGATAGAGGTCATTTTTGACTCTTATTCTCCCTCCTATTGTAAAGGAAGCCGGCGACCAAGCATGGCATGGGAGACAAAAAGTGCGCGTATTATTAAAACCCATCAATAAGCAAATAATTGTCATCACCGGAGCCTCAAGTGGAATCGGTTTAGCAACTGCTCGTTTAGCCGCCCGACAGGGGGCCAGACTTGTGCTTGCTAGTCGAAGCGGAGAAGTCCTCACTCGACTACAGGAGGAAATTCGCCAACACGGGGGACACGCGGTGCAGGTGCAAGCGGACGTTGGGCATGAGGGAGATGTTGAACGGATAGCCGCGGTAGCCGAAGAGGAGTTCGGCGGTTTTGACACATGGATCAATAACGCAGGAGTTAGCATCTACGGAAAGCTTGCGGACGTTCCTATAGAGGACCTCCGGAAGTTATTTGAGACGAATTTTTGGGGGGTAGTGTACGGGAGTTTATCCGCGCTCCGTTATCTTCGCCTCCATGGGGGAGCCATCATAAATATCGGCAGTGCCGCCTCTGACGCCGCCATCCCACTTCAAGGAATGTACTCAGCGACAAAACACGCCGTTAAAGCGTTCACCGACGCTCTGCGCATGGAGGTAGAGGCCGAAGGGCTACCGGTCTCGATCACTCTCATAAAGCCGGGAACGATAGATACACCGTACACGGAACACGCGAAAAACTACCTCGAAGAGAGTCCGGCTAATCCTCCACCGCACTATGCTCCGGACGTAGTAGCTGAAGCCATACTACGATGCGCTGAGGTGCCTCGAGCGGAAGTAGTTGTTGGGGGGGGAGGAAAAGCGATGTCACTGGCCGGGCGATATACCCCTCGCCTACGAGATATTCTTTTCGAAAAATTCATAATGAAGGCGCAAAAAGGCGGCCATCCTGTCCGACCTGGGATGCCAAGCGCCCTCGAGCATGGACAGAGCGAGCTCAGAGAGCGGGGATTAACTCCCCATTATCGTCTTGAATCAAGTCTGTATACACGAGCGTCTCTCCATCCCATTATTTCTGGACTTGCCATGGTAGGAGGGGGAATCGCTCTTGCTTCCCTGATTCGCTCAGCAAAAACGAATCACCGAATGTCTCGAGACAGCGCGACCTAACGTATGATCCCCTTCTGGCGCGCCGCTCAGTATTCCGCCTTCCCCCCAGTTTCCTCAGACCTCAAGGTTGATGTCGTGATTGTCGGCGGAGGAATCGCCGGCATTACAACGGCGTACCAACTAAAAAAACAAGGGTTAAAAGTTTGCGTTATCGAGCGTGGGCGGATCGCCGGAGGAGAAACTGGGCATACCACCGCTCACATAACATATGTAACCGATCGTCCACTTCAAAAACTCATCTCTACAGTTGGAGAAAGTCATGCTGTAGCCACCTGGCACGCCGGGGAGGCCGCGATTGACCTTATTCATCAAACTATCGAGGAAGAGCAGATTACTTGTGGCTTTAAGTGGGTTAACGGCTATTTTCACTCAGCTCCCAGAGACCACTTTGACAATCGCTCATTCTTTAAGAATGAGGCGACTGTGGCCACAGACAATTTCTTTGAAGCAACCTACAGCGACGCTGTGCCGCTTTTCAATAAACCAGGAGTGGAGTTCTTCAATCAAGCGAAGTTTCATCCTGTCGAATATGTGGAGTCTCTAGCGAACCTTGTCAATCGGGATGGTAGCTATGTTTTTGAGCGGTCGGAAGTATCTGAGTGCGGCGAGTCTCCTGTTTGTGTCAAGGTACATGGACACAAAATTTTTGCCGCGGATATCGTTATCGCCACCCACGTACCGCTTCAGGGAAATAGATCGACTCTAGCGGCGACACTTTTCCAATCAAAGATTCATCCCTACTCTACCTATGCGCTACGTGCCCGAATCTCTCAAGCGTTAGCGCCAGAGGCGCTGTTCTGGGATACCGATACCCCTTATAATTATGTGCGCATCGACGCTGAAAAAGATTATAGCTACGCTATCGTCGGAGGTCGCGACCATAAGACGGGACAGATTGACGACGCGACACAGCCAATGCGAGAGCTTGAACGATACGCGCGCTTCATCCTACGCGCCCCAATTATCCTACAGCGGTGGTCCGGTCAGGTTGTCGAGACCGATGATGGACTCCCTTACATCGGCAAAATTGACGAACATCAATACGTCGCGACGGGCTTTGCCGGAAATGGAATGACCTTCGGAACAATAGCTGGCCTGATGATCACAGAAGCCATTACAGGTCGCGTCAGTCCATGGAGAGACTTGTTTGATCCCCAGCGCAAAAGTATTCCCTCAGGTGCCTGGAATTATATTAAGGAGAACCTAGATTATCCTTACTACCTGTTAAAGGACCGACTTATACAGGAAAGTTTCCTTAGCCCGAACGATTTAGCGCCCGGAGAGGGTGCCTTGATTCGGATGGCCGGCAGACGGGTAGCGGCGTATCGAGATGAGGGTGGCAACTTGATCACCGTTTCTCCAAACTGTACGCATATGGGATGTCGAGTGCACTGGAACAAAATTGAAAGCACATGGGACTGCCCCTGCCACGGCTCTCGTTTTGAGCCTGACGGACACGTTCGCTCAGGCCCAGCCGAAAAACCTCTAACTCCCATCGACACCCAGCAGCGAGCTGCCTCTATGATTCCAGCCTTGCGCACCTCACCGGAAATGGAACCACGCCCCGGCACCTAAGAAGAGAGATGCAGTATACGGTGGAGCTCCTCAGTATTACACTGGACCACTTTTTTGTTCAGGTAAGCGCCGTGAAGTCTTCCCTATACTCGCCTAAGTCATCGCGACTCACATACCCTCGAGCGCTTGAAAGAACTCTTACGAGTCCCTCAAACGCTTTTACCCTTTGCTCCTGGTCAGGCATGCGTAATATCGCCGATGGATGAAACGTCGCCAAGGCGGTTCCGCCATGAGGGGCTACATGAGGCATCGTACCCAACTCTCTTAGGGTTACTCGCTTTTGAAATATTGCCTGACTCGCGGTAACACCGAGACACACAATAATTTGAGGGGCTACAATCCTAATCTCAGCCTGCAACCACGGATAACAAGCCGCTATCTCCGAGATGCTGGGCTTTTGATGAAGCCTTCGATTTCCGCTTGGCTTCCACTTGAAATGCTTGACCGCGTTTGTGATATAAACCGCGCCTCGATCGAGCCCCGCTTGCTCAAGCGCTTCTTCCAGGAGTCTACCAGATGCTCCAACAAAAGGTTCGCCCCTCTTGTCTTCCTCGTCTCCTGCCTGTTCGCCCACCACCATAATGGAAGCGTTATCGGGCCCACGTCCGAAAACAGTTTGGGTGGCTCCACGGTATAGAGGACACGCGACACACCCCGCAGCATACCTAGCCAAAACCTCAACACTATCGATCGCCGAAACGTCAAGGGGCCCGGCTCGTGTACGTTGCACTGGAGGAATATCTCGCTGAGTCATACCACACAGCCTAGTCCGGCCGATGCCCCACCCACATGACCCAACTTTGGTACAGTGTTCTTCCTAGGCCTTGTGCCGGCTTCCAATAACGCTCACGAGATTGCCACATTTGTACTCGGCAGGTTGATGTATATGGGGCGCGCCACAATTCTCAATATACAAACGGAAATGTCGTTGGAGTAACCGGTGCTGAACTATCAAGGTACAAGTATGAGTATGGTGAAGAGCTCAAAGAGCTCCCACCATATTCCTACTTACTACGGCCGTGCCATTGGTATTTCTACCATAACTACACTGATTGGGTCGGGGGAATTCGCCGAACTTCTTCTTGCCCATCCCCTTCTCGGCGAGGAACCCGCGCTTCATGTGTCGACGATACATCAGCGGCTCCCGCCCGCTCCAAAATGTCCTTCGCCTTGTCACGCCACGACGAGTCGACGCAATGAACAGATAAAAGGAACCCTCCCTTCTTGACCTGTCCCTCATAGCGCTTCGCCTCGTATTCAGGGAAGCCCATACCGATCAAACCGCCAGCCACTCCGCCAACGGCGCTTCCAGCCCCAAGACCAGCGAGCGCGCCAACAAGGGGACCCGCTGCAAGGAGAGGCCCAAAGCCTGGAATGGTAAGCGTGCCGACTCCCACCAGCCATCCAAGCGCTCCTCCAGCGATGGCTCCCGCCGCGACTCCCGTCGTCGCGCCCTCCGGCGCCTTGGAACTCGCCTTATGAGCGAATTCATGGCTAGTTTCAGGCCAAGGAACTAACGCCGAAACATCTCCATTCTTAAACCCATTCGCTTGAAGCGCCGAGATCCCCTGCTCAAGCTCATTCCGTGTCGAGAAGATGCCCAGAACAACATAGTTCTTGTCACCTTCTTGCCTCTCTACATTTGTATCCCATGCCCTAGCCATGTCTCTCTTCCTTTAAAGTAATCTATCTCTTACTCACAGCGAGCTCACTGTTCACCATTCCAGGCGAAGCAGCATCTCGCGCTATCTGTTCGACGGTCTGTTTTTCTTTCTCATCACGCACGTCCCCCTTCAGGGTTACAGTACCTTGATCATCGGTGATGATTTTTACATTCTTGGCACTAAACGAGAGGTCGTTCCTTTCCGTTATTTTCTGTCGAATTGAGCGTGTGACCTCGAGGTACTTCGGATTCGAAGATTGATTCTGAGCTGTTACGCCTCGGCCTGGCTCCTTACCGTACACCTCAGGCCGCTGGGGCTCTGCGCCCTCGCGCACATTGGGCTCCTCTCTACCACGCGAAAAATCCATTCCTCCCATTCCCTCTCGCAACTCGCTCGGACTGCCCGGCATGACACCCACATCCTGCTCGGCGCTCATCGCGACTCCAGGAAACATCGCCAGAATAGTCAGAGTAAAAAATGATTTTCGTATTTTCATATAGAGCTCCTTTTCCAAGATGTGTGTGCGAACGGCACCTGAGTTGGTGGTCACTTGCGACAACTGTTCGGAAGGCGCCACTGCCTTAGTACCGATGGGCAAAATGCTACGAGGCAATGGAACAAGCAAAAATGATAAATGTCATAACAAGCCTGCCGGAGCTCGCTTGAGGCATTGCTCGCATCGGAACAGCCACTCACAAGGTAAGACATTTGTGTGTCAACGGGGCATATCTGTCGTGGGCAACCCAGATATATCTACTCCCTGGATCGGTCTATATTTTATAGGGGACGACTGAGACGCCGATCGGCGATTGTCCGCGATTACCTGTGTTAACTCGGCCCCATAGAAAAAAATTAAACCCGAATAGTAAATCCACACCACAAAGACAACCACCGATCCAGCCGCTCCAAATGGAGTCGCGATTCCGGTCTGTCCGATGTAATAGCCAATGAGAGATTTACCAATCGTGAAAAGAAGCGCAGTGATAAACGCGCCTCCAAGAATATCACGCCACGGGATTATCACATCCGGCAAATATCGAAATATCAGGGCGAACAGCAATGTAATGACGACGAGCGAAAACGCGACATTAAAGATTTCAAGCAGTAACCCGATATCAGGAAATAAAATTCCGAGCCACATTCCTACAGCGGAAAGTATCGCGCTCAAAACAAGAGACACTAGAAGCAGGAATCCAACGGCGAGAACCATAGCGAACGAAAGAAATCGATCACTCAACACCTGAAGCCACCCCGTGCTCGGTTTTTTTCGAACCTTCCAGACGGTATTCAGAGCATCTTGCAACTCAGCAAAAACTCCGGAAGCCCCAAACATGAGTATCGCGACTCCGAGAATGGCGGCGATTATGTCCGCGCGTGGCTGATAGGAGTTCCGAAGAGCAGTTTGAACAACCTCAGCGCCCGCGCTTCCTATGAGCCCCCGCAATTGATTTACTATTTCGCCCCGAACCGCTTCCTCCCCGAAAATTAGCCCAGCTATAGCGGTAGAAATCACCAACAGAGGCGCCAATGATAGAATTGTGTAATATGCTAAAGCGGCGGCTAATCGGGGCGCCCTGTCGCTCACCCATTGATGTCCGGCCTCGACCAGCAACTTTTTTGCATCCTGTAGCCGCATGATTTCTCCCACCCGAAAAGGGAACTTCCTTACAACAGAGAAAAACTATCTCCTGAGGAGACATCGATAGAGCATGCGGAGCATCACCCACTACATTCGAGTGAATAATGTCGGAAGGCCAAGCTCCGCGATCTCATACTGAACATTGAATTGCTCAGTACGCGAACCTCTTTAATGAGAGACCATCCGCGCGTGTAGGCTTTAGCCGCTACCTTTTTGGAATTAGTGGACTTTCGCCTCGCTGTTCCGAAAAAAACGCTCAGGCTATCGGTTTGAGACAAAAGTGATTATTTGATCGAGCGTAATCCATCCACGATTATCGGTGTCGATTCGATCAAAACCTCGATAGATACGAGGCATTCCAGCGGCGCATTCGTCACGAGTAAGCTTACCATCACCATCTTTGTCCGCCTTAGAGAAATTGGTTTTGATCGTCTGTAGCGTCGATGGATCAATATCCGCGCGACATTCACTACCGAAAACGCCAAAAGCAAATCCACTTGTGATCGCGAGCGCGACAAAGAGTTTACGAGACATATGCTTCACAGCTCCAATTCAGACGAATGAATTGGTCCGACAATAGCACTCGAGATAGAAACGTGGGAGGCCCTTTAAGCCTCCCATTAAGCCATTCGAACAAGCTTCATTACTTCATCGCTTTCTTAGCCATCTGCTCGTGATACTTCATCATCTCTTGGTTCTCCTGGACCTTATGACGATACTCTTCAGCTTTCGCTCGATGGAACGCCTTAGAGTCCTGATCAAGCTTGTCAGCCTCTACCTTCTTTGCCTCAGCCTCACTCGCGTGCTTAGCGGCGGCCTCGGTGTACTTAGTCTCCGCAGTTACAGCAAACGCGGTGCTGGCCCCAAAAATTGTAAGAACTGCGACGGTTGCTATTTTCTTCATACATTCCCCTTTCAGTGGTTAAAGTTTATCCAATGGACTCTTCCATCGGGTGCGGAGCTGATGCTTTCAGCCAACAAGGGCTGCTAGATATGAGAGTTGTCACTACTGATGGCTTATGGACAGGATGACTGTGAAGCCGAGCCTGGAGGGTGGACGGTTCGCCCTAACAATTCTACTATGTCCCCCGTAACAGGCAGAGGGACGCACCCTACCATAAAATCAAGCAATTTCATGCGCTTACTACTTTCGGCCGCGACACTACTGGTTGTTCTGGGCCTCTCGGGCGGAACCTGGAGACTGTGGGGATCGAACCTGGGGACTGCTATTCCCTCAGGATACGTACTCATCCTGTTAGGGGCCCTCGTCGTTGGAATCAGCGCTGTTATGGGACTGCTCAAGAACCGGTCTCTAAAGCCCGCGCCCCAGGACTTCACCCACCCCATTTCCTGGAGTCTAGGACTTCTAACGCTTGTCGCAAGCGATTGGTTGTCCCGACCCTATGCGCTCTTCCAGGGCCCTCTTATCAGAGGAGAGTTGATCCTGGCCGCGATACTCGTATGGGCATCTCTTAAAGGAACATGGAGAACTCTTCTGAGGGCGCTCCCAATTGCAGCCTCCATAATTGCCGTTTGGTCGTT
Source organism: Deltaproteobacteria bacterium (assembly GCA_947488865.1). Lineage (GTDB taxonomy): Bacteria > Bdellovibrionota_C > UBA2361 > UBA2361 > OMII01 > OMII01. The sequence goes on from CANLCB010000014.1 coordinate 7,600, forward strand.
TTTTCTGAGGGCAGACGGCAACCTGCTCTTCTCCGACGATCACGCCATGTTCCTCTTTCGACTTAAATTATTGAAAGAGAACTTTCCGTCTATTCCATTTTGGTTTCCACTTTGGAATGGAGGAATAGACGCTCGGGATTTCTTCGCCACAGGAAGCCTCAACGCCTTCCTCCTCTCAGCCCCCCTCACCTATCTGTTCCCTGTTGAACGGGTATACAATCTCACCATCGCGCTGTTCTTATGGGCGATAGTACCAGCAGCTTCATATGTTGCCGCTCGCCAACTTAAATCCGATCGAACAGTGGCGGCAGTCACGGCCCTACTCTCCACCTGCACGACGCTGATGTGGTACCGTTGGGCTCTTAAGTACGGAACTTTAGGGTTCGTGATCAGCTCAGCACTCGCTCCATTGGTAGTGGCTCTAGCCCTGCGCTACATATCATCAAACAGCCTCAGATGGAGGGATGTATGTGCGGTAACTCTCACCGTGACTCTCATGGTACTCTGGTCACCCTCAGGTATAGCTCTCGCGCCACTCGCACTGATAGCACTCCCCCGAGCAAAGACAATTTTATCATCGAGACGCCACATCCTAACCGTCGTTCTTCTAATCGGTCTCAACCTCCCTTGGATGGCGATGATGTGGAAGGTGTCGGGCGTTGGTAAATTTCTCAACTCAGAAGCGCCCGCGATAACAGCAACGCCCGACCACGGACAGCTCCCAGCCGGCTCGACCGAGCCACAATCAAACTCAACGAAGCCAGTGGCGAAGGGCACATCCTATCGCCATCAAGCCGGAGGCCTCGACGTCACGAAGAGCTTGAAGCGTTGGCAAGAAAATGCCGTCTCGATGAATCCCCTACTTTTGATCTTCGCGGTACCAGCGCTGTTCGCCCTTCCAGCGACACTCAGATTATCCTATTTCCTTCTCGTGGGATGGCTTCTATTCCTCGGCACCTTTGGAGTGTCTCTCAAACCCCAACTAGAGCTTGACCGTATGGTGGTCATAGCCGCCATCATACTGTGCTATCCCGTCGCCCGCCTCATAGTGTCAATCTTCGAAGAATCCAAGGAATCCTTGATCTACAAAGCGGCGGCTTCCATCATTGGGGCCTTCCTGGTCATCGGACCATTCACGACTACAAACGTGGTCATGAATCGCTCCCTTGAGCAGTACACCTTCGTATCTCCAGAGATTAAAGACTTCACTGATACCATTCAGAAAAACGCTGTAGGCGGACGAGCTCTCTTTTCCGGATGCGTACTTCACGAACTAAGCGGTGGGCACCTTGCTCCCTTGCCTCTATGGTCATCAACTCCACTGATTGCCTCAAGCTACGCTCACAATATCTGGCGATACGAGCAGCCAATTCCAAAGAGTTTCATGGAACAGGGCGACGTCGGCATCAAGCGATTCTTCGATCTTATGAATGTAACGCTCGTCCTCGCTCACGAACCGCACTGGCGTCACTATTTTATGGACCGTCCCAACGAGTATCGCGAGGTCGCGCGTCAGGAAGGTTTCATCGTATTCTCTCGCCTAAATGTGAATCCGTCGTATGTACTTGAGGGTGCCGGTTCTCCGGTTCGACAAAGCGACAATTCAATTCAACTCACGCCATCCACGGAACGAGTTCTTTTGTCGTTCAAGTACTACCCATTTTTGCGCAGCTCACAGTGTTCGTTACGGCCTTTCTCGGTGGCACCAGACCTCACCCTTATGGAGCTTTCCGGATGTAAACCAGGAACACCTGTGACGATTGAAAGCGTTCGCCCGCTTGAACGACTGATGAGTAAAAGTTAGCTTGTATGACCAGAAGCCGCTTTATATCCCTTACCTTCTTTACCATCTCCGCGGCGATCCTAACGGCAGCGATATCGTTCTTCCCATGCCTTAATATATTTAACGACTCACCACTCCTTGCGTGGGTGCCAACAACCAACATCGAAACTAATCAGTACCTGATGTGGAGAGCTCCGAGCTTTTCTCGCTTTATGGCGCCCCTTCTTCCTTTCTCCGAAATTGAAGCTCTTTCATTCACCAACCTCCTCATTTTTCTATTCGGCACCTGCCTTGTAGTCAGGATGGTCTTGATTCAGGGAGGCACAAACCCTTGTTACGGCTGGCTCCTCGGCGCTTTGCCAGCACTCCTAGCTCTCTTCGTAACGGGCACTGATGTAGTCACTCTTTCCGCTTTAGCGTGGATTCCACTATGCGCGCTTCTCTTCTCCGCTATCCTCTTCGTAAACCAAGCGGGACTGTTGCGGGGAGCGTTTCCTCTTCTCCTTTTGACGCTTGGAATCTCGGGAATCTGCGCGGGGAGCAGCCATCATCTTGCGCCGCTTGCGGCTCTTGGCTCACTTTTAGTCGCGCGATGCCTTGCCACTGGATCGGTACACGGAGCTCCTAAAGTTGGAGAGGCGGTCACGCTCGCCATCGCCTTTATTCCTGCCATACTCGCCTTAACAATTATTCCGTCCGCTCCCTTTCCAGATTACCCTCCACTTGCGCATGTCGTTCCAGATGACGGCCTGCCGGGAATCATTCGTCCCTTAATCGGGCTCGACTATCCAATTCAAGTAATCAACCGAGCGGTTGAGAAGAACATCTTTAGAACACCGGTGATCGTTCTCCTCTTTTTCGCAAGCCTCGCGCTCATAACACTTAGAGAGGCGACTCGAACATCGCGCGCCTCGCTCCTACTGCTCTCTGTGTTACTTGGCACGCTCTGCGTCATCGACACTCAACTTCCTGAGAGCATGGCGCAAACGGGTCCCATTGCAAGCGTCAAAAGACTCTTACCCTGGGGAACTTCACTCTCATATATCCCCTTTGTGACCGCACTGGGTGTTTGGAGTCTTACACTGGTCTTAGTTACGTCCAGTCGCCGAGGCGCCTCGATTCCTCTTACAGCACTCCTTGCTATCACTCTCGCGAATAACGCTCTTGCGCATCACCAAGCCAATATCCCTGTTGGCGCGCCCAGAGAAATAGAAACATCTCCCTCATTAGCGGTCTTTCAATACCTTCAAGAATCGACATCAGAACTGACGGCTGACGCTCATACGCTGAAAGCGACGGCCGAACTGCCAACGTCATCCCTTCAGGGGCTGATTCAGTCCGTGAAGGGTGGAAGGAATGAGGGAAGCGAACCTCTCACCGATGGAGATCCAAAGACACGATGGAGTTCAGCGCAACGGGGAGATGAATCTCTGAGCGTTACCTTTACCTCACCGCAAACTCTTCGGGGTATCGAGTTAGACCCAGGAGCGTTCACCTCGGACTTCCCTCGAGGCATCGAGGTACTCGGAACCACCGTTGAGGACAAAGAGATTAAACTCGTGTCATTTCCGTCATGGCAAGGATCCGTAGCGTTCACCCCACTAGGATATCCTTATTTCTTGGGACAGCATGAGGTACGAGTGCTTTTCGGACACGCTGAGACGCTCAAGAGACTAACTATCCGCCAAACAGGAAAAGCTCCCTTTGACTGGTCAGTCGCTGAGATTAAAGGAATCCGATAATCGGCTATTCGTTACTTACTTTAGTCACTGTCTCTCTGCTCGGCGCCGCGGCCTTTAAGTTTAGCTGAGCGGCAACCTTGTCGAGAACGCCATTGATAAAATTACGCGCGTCAGGCGCGGCGAAACATTTAGCGATTTCTATCGCTTCATTGATCGCGACCTTTGGAGGAACATCCGTTCGATATTTCATCTCATACGTGGCTACGCGCAGGATGTTGCGATCCACCATCGACATGCGGGAAAGACTCCAGTGCGTCGACGCTGCTCCAATGGTGTTATCGATGTCATCAAGATTCGTAAGAACGCCGCCAACGATATCCTGAAAAAAAGAATCCGACAGAAGAGAGGAAGTATCATCCCCCTCACCCAATTCTCCTTGCGGCTCGAAATGAGCGACAAACGACTCTACCGCGCGCGCCGAGAAATCGCCGAGAGAATCACAATGATACAGTGCTTGTAGTGCGGATTCTCTACTCCGCCGTCGCGATTTCACAATCCGATACTCCGTCATTTCCTAAGACGTCTGAGGAAGTTATGAGAATTTGGTCATGGGATGATACCTATAATCGAGCCGGCAACGAACTAGCGTTCCCCGAAGCCGTGGCAACGACCTAAGAGGCCGATATTTTGAGAGTTTTCATGCAAGCCGCGCAATGTTCCCTGCGCTTGGTTGAAGAAAGAAAGAAAGGGCACCCGCGCCTGGCTTACAAAGAACGGGGGTTACAGGAGATGCCCCATCTTCTCCTTCTTAGTTCGCAAATAAGCGGCACTTAAAGGATCCTCGTCTACCACCATAGGAATCCGCTCAACGATACTGATACCAAAGCGAGCCAACGCTTCAGCTTTTGCGGGATTGTTAGTGATAAGGCGAATCGAGGTAATCCCCATCGCGAGAAGTATATGGGCTCCTACAGCGAAATCCCTTTCATCTGGCTCAAAGCCAAGATGAACATTCGCCTCAACAGTATCCAGTCCCTGGTCTTGCAAACCGTAGGCCCGCATCTTGTTTTCCAACCCGATTCCGCGTCCCTCTTGCCGAAGGTACAGGATGATTCCCGCGGCTTCTTGAACAAGCAACTGCATCGCGCCATCGAGCTGACGGCCACAATCACACCGACGACTACCGAATACATCTCCCGTTAAACACTCGGAGTGGAGTCGCACGAGAGGAGCGTACGACGTAGGCATCACCCCAAAGTCGCCTTTCGAGAGCGCCAAATGCTCCTTTCCTCCGGCGTCATCACCAAAAACGGTTGCCTGAAAAGCGCCGAAATCAGTATCGACTTCACTTGAGCTTATGGGGCGCACCGCTATCTCTCGCAACAACCGGTGCTGCTTTACTGCCTCAATGCTGGTTACTTTCAGGTTATGTTTTTGAGCAAAGAGAGCCAACTGAGCCCCTCTGGCCATCGTTCCATCGGGGTTTAACACTTCACAGAGAATCCCTGAAGGCGCCAGCCCCGCGAGGCGAGCCAGGTCAAAAGTTCCCTCTGTATGCCCAGGACGACCCATCACACCAGCGCTGTTGGCAATGAGTGGGAAAACATGGCCAGGGCTTACAAAGTCCTCTGGAAGGGCGTTAGGGTCAATCAGAGCCCGCATTGTAACCGCGCGAGACTCTGCCGTTACCCCACGTGGTACGACATCCTTGTGGTCGATACTAATAGCGAAGGGCGTCTGAAAAGGGGAATTGTTGTTGAGCACCTGGAGCGGCAACTGAAGACGCTCCGCCACCTCGCCGGAAACGCTAACACAGATCAGCCCCCTAGCCTCCCGCATCATGAAGGCGATAGCCTCAGGAGAAACCGCTTCCGTCGCGACAACGAGGTCCCCCTCATTCTCACGATCGGTGCTATCCACCACGAGCACGATACGGCCATCGCGCATATCAGCGATAACCTCCTCTATAGGATCTAAGGTGAGCGATTGAGCATCGACGAGGGCTGTGGACATACTGCCCTTTCTATGAATTCTCAGCCTTCTTCGCGGCTGATTCTTGCTTCTTATTAGCGGCGTCTTGCTTCGTCGTCCGTAAGCTTTCAAGAGCGTCTACGAATTGGCTCACATCAGAGAACTCTCTGTATACCGACGCGAATCGCACGTACGCGATCTTATCTATCTTGCGCAACTCTTCGATTACAGCCTCGCCCACAACATCGCTATCGACCTCACGAAGACACATCTCCTGGAGTTTCCGCTCTATGGAATCTACCGCCGCATCGATAGTCTCTGTGCTCACGGGTCGTTTTTCGCATGCCCGTCTGAGGCCACTTCGAATCTTTTCACGATCGAACACTTCTCGTCGGCCGTCTTTCTTAATGACGGCCGGAAGAACCAACTCAACACGCTCGTATGTCGTGAACCGATAGCCACACTCCTGACACTCTCGCCGACGACGAATCGCTCCCCCATCGCTGCGGGAGTCCGTCACTGAAGTCTTGTCAGAGTTGCACTTAGGGCAAAACATAACGAACGTGTATATCCTTACTTAACGAGACGGTGCTTGTAGAGCGGGAACTTCTTGCTGAGCTCCTTCACATCACTCTCAATGGACTTAAGCTTGGCCTCATTTCCCACATTTGTGAGAGCGTCGTAAATGAACTGAGCTACCTGATCCATCTCAGCTATTCCCATACCCCGCGTGGTGAGCGCTGGTGTACCCAATCGAACACCACTACATACGGAAGGTGGCTGTGGATCGAATGGCACTGTATTCTTATTCACAGTCACACCAACTCTATCAAGAGTCTCCTCGCCGACTTTACCCGTCACACCAATCGGGCGAAGGTCCACCAACAAAAGGTGGCTATCAGTTCCACCTGACACAATGTTGAGTCCACGCTTCATCAAGGCATCAGCGAGCGCGCGCGCGTTGGCCACGACAGCCGCCGCGTAAACTTTGAAATCTGGGGTCAGCGCCTCTTTGGCCATAACAGCCTTAGCGGCGATAGTGTGCATGTGAGGACCACCCTGCAAGCCCGGGAAGACCGCTTTGTTGATCGCTTTACGGTGCTGCTCTTTACCCATCACCATTCCAGATCGCGGACCTCGGAGCGTCTTGTGAGTAGTTGTCGTAACAAGGTCAGCGTACGGGATCGGAGACTCATACGCGCCACCCGCTACAAGGCCAGCGTAATGAGCGATATCAGCCATGAATACAGCGCCGATCTCATCAGCGACTTCTCGAAAGAGCTTCCAATCGATTTGGCGAGAGTATGCGGAAGCGCCCGCGATGATCAGCTTAGGTCGGTGCTCTTTCGCGAGAGATCGAACCTGATCTGGATCGATCAGACCATCTGACTCACGAACTCCATATGCCACTACCTTGTAGTGCATTCCAGAAAAGTTTACCGGGCTACCATGAGAAAGATGCCCGCCTTGATCGAGACGGAGCCCCATGAACGTGTCTCCAGGCTTAAGGAAAGCCTCAAATACCGCCTGATTCGCTTGAACGCCGGAGTGCGGCTGAACATTCGCGAAATCGGCTCCAAAGAGCTCACAAATGCGAGCGCTCGCGAGATTTTCAACCTCGTCTACAACGTGGCATCCACCGTAGTAACGCTTCCCTGGCTGACCTTCAGCGTATTTATTCGTCAGCGTAGAGCCCATCGCCTGAAGCACCGCTTCGCTCACGAAGTTCTCGCTTGGAATCATCTCAAGCCCATACTCCTGTCGCTCGGTCTCTTTCTGAATAAGAGTGAAAACTTCCGGGTCAAAGTCCTTGAGGGATTTAGTGCGCGCTTCGTAGGAGGGGGTCGTGGCTGTCATGTAAGGGAGCTCCGAAAAAAATGACAAAAAAGGGCCCTTGAAAGGGCCCTTGTAGCGTACCAGATTCCTACCCCACTGGGTAAGAGTTCGTACGCTTTACATTATGACTGCTTGCTTTGGATGTACTTAGTAACATCATCAACAGTCTGGATCTTCTCAGCGTCCTCATCTGGAATCTCAAGCTCGTACTCTTCCTCAAGAGCCATGATGAGCTCAACGATATCGAGAGAATCAGCACCAAGATCCTCGATGAACGAAGCAGCTGGCTTAACATCCTCCAAGCTGACACCGAGTTGCTCTACGATGATAGCCTTAACTCGCTCTGTAATCTCTTCTGGCGTTGCCATGCGACACTTCTCCTAAATGGTCCAATATAAAAATTACCAACAGTCGGTTGCGTCCTGGTGGAGCGAAGATGCTGCTCTGCGACACAGCCAGTCATTATTTAAGCGACTGGCAGGAGCCCAACCTTTCTCTCTTCTGAGGGGGAAGACTGCGAGTTAAACCGCGGTCCTCGTCCTCACAAGAGCCTCTTCAATCGGGTCTCTGACTTTCGACTCTTACAACAGGCGGATCTAATTAGACCCTGCACCAATAGTCAAGAGGTTGCCCACCAACTCATCAGCAACCGACCTGAAACCATGTAGTTAGCCTGTCTGATTCTGTCGGTTTTGCTATAAAAGTACGCGTTTGATGATGATAGGAAGCCGCAAGCTCAACTGTAAGCCCCTCCTGCAGGCAAAAGCATGGCATTAATTTGAGTAACACGCGGGGTAGCTGTAAAGATGTGCCCCAAGGAAGCGCTACAGATGCCACGACAGACCCCCTCTTCACACAATCATTCAACTCCCTATTCGGCTCAGTTAAATTATCCGATCAGTGAGCTGTCCAGCACTTTTCGTTGCGCTCCTTCCGACGCTTACGCATTGAAGAAAGCGGTCTTCGACCTTTGTACGAAATGCGTTATCCGCTTTGGAATTCCAGACGATGTACGAAATTCGATGGGCGACGCTCTCCAAATTCCGGCGTCAAACACCCTGCGATATGGGCCGATTGGACATCCAATAGATCCCCGCTGGGTACTTCTAGCTCGCGCTCTTGAATTGCCTGGAAAGAACGACCTTCCAATCATCTCATTGCGAGTTCCAGCTAAAGAAGTTCTCGATCAGATTCGTGTAGCCGTTTCTGAATTGCTGGAAGAAGTGAACGCAACAACCACCAAGCCGGTGACCCCTACAATCTGCGAAACACTCAAAGACAAAATTGAAAAGGTTCGTGACTGGGGGCTCGACCAGCAGCAGGGAATTCAAGAACTGACAAGGCCTATTGCCGCCGCCGCGCTCAGACAGCTTAAATTGTTTCATGAGCTCGGCGTCAACTTCACCCTCACATCACCACATGAACGCCTTGTTCTTACATCGTGCGCCGTTCCTGCGCGGGAAGACCCCTCTCCAACCCCCGTCCCTCGCTCCGCCGTCAGTGCATGGACATGGCAAGGCGAACAACCTTCGACTATCGACCGCCGACACCGCGACCTTATGCCTCCCGCAGACCTCCTGCGGCCGCTGGGGCTACGATGGCAGTGGCAAGAGGGACGAGGATGGGAGCCAACCTTTCCGAACTCCTCAAAATACAACACCACACTCTTTGGCCATTCTTCAGTCTACCTCGGTATGCAATTAAACCTCGCTCGACGTGGCGAAGTATCAAGACCGCTTGAAACGGTGACCATCCTCGAAGCTCTACAGCGAGCCGTAAAAACTTTCGAAGTAGTCAGGTTTGCCGATCCCCACGAAGAAGTAATCGCTCAAGCACGACTTTTAGAACGACAGAACAGGATTCTTGACCGAGTATTGGACTACCTCTGGCGAGCACCCCAAACTCGCCGATAGCCTCCACGACACGAAGACCAAAGAAAACAAAGGCGGCCTCCGCCTCAACAGAGAGTCTCCCGGGGGCGTTTTAACGGGCCTCCAACTCCCCTACTTCTGACTCCCCGACTCCTTTTCTCAGACACCGCGCGGCGATGAAATCAGATCTCTACTATGCTTTGAAGGCATACAAGGCGAAAGTTATTCCACCGAGGCGCCCTTCGTTAGCCAGGATAAGACTTCGAATCCATTGAGGTCCCGTTGTGCATTAAAATGATAGAAACCTTGTGCGGTTGCCCTACGCCCTCTGAGGAAAGTTAGTAAGGAGCTTACGTGTCTACGCTAGTATCGATTGTATAGACCAACCGGATCATGTCTCGACACCGAATACCATTTTCGATGATCTCTTCATCGTAATTCCGTGCGAAGAAGTCAAAGTCGATCTCCCGCATCCGAAAGCCGATCTTCTGATAGAGTCCCAGCTGACCAATACTGGAATTTCCGGTACCAATCCATATTTCTCGAGCGCCCCGCGTGCGGCAAGCGTCTATCGCCGCGAGCAAGAGGGCTGTGCCGAGCCCCTGTCTTTGTGACGCAGGGCTCACTGCAAGGTTTTTAATCTCCCAGGAGTTGGAGGCAATCGCGGTTACGACCACAACGCCCATTAGTAGGTCTGTATCTTTCCAGCCGAGAACAAGAGCATCTTTGATGTACTGCTCAATAAGCTGTCGAGACGGATCGGCGAGTAGGAGGAGATCCCACGGATAGTCGAGTGGTTCAAGATTGGTAATCATAGGGCTAACCCGAAATGACTGTATGAAAGCGAGTTGCGATGCGCAATGGTACTCTCTACCTAGGCTCTTAGGGGGCGGCGATCAAAATGAGTCCCTTGGCCAAACCTGATGACCAGCACCACTCAAGGAGTATGCGGATATCACGACCAACCGGAACAAATAGTGACTGGGCCAGCTATCTCTCAAAAGTAGCCTGGCACTACAGTCCTGCACCACAGTCCTAAAGCCACAGAAGGAAACTGCAGCTGGTTTGCTGTTCTTCGGCCTACATTCCTGGGGGTGATAGTCGAGAACCTCCTTGAAACGCTGGGGGAGGTGGAAATTGAATATTGTTACCATTACCTCCCGAGTCGGAGGGGGCCGCTTCGCTGGACCACAAAGTACACGAAACCTTCTCAGGAAGCAGCGCTGAATTTGAGGAGCGGTAGAACCGGACCTCCTTCGCTAAAGAGCCCCTATTACCGCGCAGCGATTCCATGAAATTGTACGAGATCGATCCAGAGCCATCTGGCAGCGGAATCCTGAGCACCTGGGCGCTGAGATCGACTCTACGCGCCCCTCCATATCCAACGCATCCACTTCCAGCGAGACAGACTTGTCCCGAGAGAGATCCCGTTTGGTTACCATCGACCGAGCCGAAGAAGTATCCGTTGACGTCAGGCTTCGCGTAAAACACGCATGAGGTAGGAAACACGGTGGACGGCAACACGGACGGCTGCGAGATTACCGCTGGTTCGGCGCCAACGCAGTAAGCGACGAAGTCTCGATACGTAAACTTACCTGCCTGGACATTCCGGGTGGGGACAGGCGATGGCGGGAGTGTTTTAACCTGCGCTCTCGTCGATCCCGCGTAGTAGAAGATCTTTACGTTATCCTGGTAGCCGAAGGCGACCGAGCCTGTGACGTCAAACTGAGCAGGTTGCGAAGAGTACTTGCCCACAAAAGCCCCACTGCTTAACCCCTCACTCCAAGTGCCTCTTACGACCATGCTCGAATCGATCGTTGCCTGACCGAACAGGGCTTCAGGTCTAATGTTATAAAGATCAACGAACGCACCAGTAGGTGCCTTGCTCTGCCTGAAGAGTTAGCACTCCATCGGTGGCGCAAGCTGCGACGTTTGAGCAGATGCGGATCTCATCGTGAGATTGAGGAGAAGCGCGCTTGCGCCGATTGCGACGGTTCTTGCGATAGCTCTCATTCTCTTAGGCATACTATTCTCCTCACAAATAGGGACGATTCCCGTTGCCCTCGCACAATCAGAAAAAGGCCCACCCTTTATCCCTGTTAATTATCGACCAATCGGAGCCGAAATCAGAGGTGGGATAAGGCGCCGGGCGCACATCTTGTTTAATATTCCGCTCATCTTTGGACCTACCCCGATCGGCATCGGCATTTTACACAGTGCCTCCTCCCATTGACCAAGGTCAGTGATATCAACATCCTGCAAATTTGCTGGGTTCCCCGGTGCAACGGACGGCGGAGTAAGGCGCAAGCAGAGCTCCGTCACAGCATTGGTCAGACCGCCGATGACTAATTCCTCCATGCAAAGCTGAACCCAATAATCAAGTCGTGGCGCTGACTTTGGATCGTACACTGGATCAGGTTGAGGGCGAGGAATCTCCCCAAGACATTTTGCGAAGACTTCATAGCACTTCTTTTTCTGAGCACGTTCCTTAATTGGTTGGCTCCCATACTCCGCTGCCGCCTTGAGGCACCGTCCTAAAGCAGAAGAGCACCTTTTCTCAAGATCTCCTTGCATGTCATCTACATTGTCCCAATCGCCGCTGAGCGACGGGCCGTCCCCGGCCGCGGGTAAAGCAGATGCCGTGTTTATGTGGAACATAAAGAGGGTCAGGACTAAGCATTGAAAAAAATGGGACATTTTTGCATATATCGTCCTTGTCGCGCACTCGCACGTAACCTGCTCTCGCCAGATAGACGGGACCAGGGACTATTACATCATTCGTCATCAAGGAGAGTTACCTTTAGGTTCCGGGATTGAATACTTGGGAAGTAATCCCTAGGTCCTCGCACTAACAATAAAAAGGTAGCGCACACACATACCCGGTACCGTGTACTAGCAAACCTGAGCAGGAAAATCATAGTCTTCTTAATCTGCCCCCTGACCCCGTGGTCTACCCCACACACACCGGGTACCCACAATCCTGCCACCGTGCACTAGCGAACCGGCTTTGCTGGCACCATATACCTTTTTCCCTCGCCAGGAGTTAGTTGCTGTGGGCGTGAGCGCATCGTATGGCGCTGGCTTTAAGTTACACAGCCCCATCGGTTACAGGAGTACTATGAATACAAATCCTCGGGGCGCTGCTGAGTGCGGGCTCTCTCGCCCGCTCATGCGTGCCCCTTGAAGTAGCCCGGAGTATCGTCTGAACCAAAGTGAGAAAAACCTCCTACCCCCTCAACCTAAAATCGAAGAGGATGGGGTTCATGATCGAGTTCATCATTATTGTAGGCGCGGGATTCCTCTGCGGCTTCTTTAACACGGTTGCCTCAAGCGGTTCTGCCGTTACGTTACCGCTCCTGGTGTTCCTTGGACTCCCGCCGGCGATAGCCAGCGGCACTAATCGTCTACCAGTCGTGCTCGGCTCGGTCATGGCAAGTATCACCTTCATCAAGGCCGGCCTTATCGACCGCGGGCTTGCTTTCAAAATAGTTGCGCCCAGCCTGATCGGTGGCGTCGTGGGAACGCTACTTGTTGATTACATCACCCCGAAGCATCTACAGGGTTTGATCGTAGGTGCCGTCGTCATGGCCTTGATTCTCCTCTTCACCAGCATTAAACAAGCTCTGCAGAAAACTTTTGAGGCCCCCCCCCGATATCGCTACAGAGATGTCTTCTATCTCTTCCTTATCGGTATCTGGATGGGGCTGATCGTTCTCGACGGCGCAACGTATCTGTTGATGCTGTTGGTTTTGTCCATGCGCTTCCAGCTTCCCGTCGCCAACGGCTACAAGAATATTGTCATAGCAGTCGTCTCAACAATTTCACTGGTTATTCTGGCGATTGATAGGAGTATCGACTGGAAGACAGGCTCTATTCTCGCCGGAGGCAGTCTAATCGGCGGCTATGTCGGTGCGAAATTTGCGATGCACCCCCTAGCCAAAAAATGGACGTACCGTTTACTGGTGGCGATTATCATCCTAGAGCTTGGCCATATACTGGTGAGTTACGCTACAGGAACGCTGATATCCACAGCGGCGATGAATATGCCAAAGCTCTAGCGGCAAGGAGGAGGGAGAATACACGCGAGCTCTCCTTCGCAAAAATGCAAAACCGAACATCCAGGTTCGGGATGAGACTCGACAGAAATCATCGACGGCACCGGAGGCGACGATCGAATCTATCCTCAATAACTCTAAATGCGCCTGTGTGCTCTATGATGAACGACTACAGCCTTCCCGCAGGGCACGCGCACATTCCCCACACGGTGCACCACTAACTCGGCCACGCTAATTTACTGACGGGCGCATGTTCGAGACTCACGTATCCAATAGATCGCACAAAGCGTAAGGTAAATGGTAGTCATCAATACCCAAGCGTACGATAACATAAGGCGCTGCCCTATGAGGGTAAGCGAGTCGTGGGCACCTGGGATAAGCCACTTCCGATCTCGATAACGAATCCGCCAATGAAGCAACAAAGTGCCTGTCGCTGGGACACGGCAACTCTTGGGCACACTTATTCACCAGCGCAATAAGTTCCAAAGACCCCAAACAGTTGTCGATCTCCTAGAACAGTGAAGTGGGATCAGTGAGCGTTTGAATTACCAATCCATTCTCTCCTGCAGCAGTCCCTGAGATTGTATTGTTTGTCGCTACGGTCCCCCCAGCTCCTCCAGCGCCAACCATTGACCCCCCGCCACCACCTCCTGAGCGGGGCGAATTGGTAACGTTGACGCTTGAATCTCCAGCCGCTCCACCGAGAACCGAGGACGCGCCCAGCATGTTTATCACTGGGGAGAGGATGTGAATGAGCCCACCGCCGCCACCACCACCACTAGCGCGGTAGATGTTTGAGTCACTTCCCGGGCCACCATCAGCCTCAAGCGTTCCAGTCACGCCGTTGAGTACAGACTCTTTAGAGGCAAGGATAATAATTCCACCCGCTCCGCCGCCTCCCAAACCGGAACCGCCACCGACTCCATTAACTTGAATGGTGCCCTTATTGACGATAGCTCCCTTCGCGAGCACAGTGAGAGTCCCTCCTCCTGAGGCCCCAAATGCGCCAACCGGAGAGCCTCCTGCGCCTCCACCGATCGTTCCTGGACGCAGAATGTTCGCGGCAACGCTCCTCGGAAGAGCGAAACCTACCCCTCCCCCCGCTACGGCTGCCAAATTGGTTCCGTATCCGCCATTACCCGCTGCCACGCGCCCCCAGCCAAGGCTAGGCGTTGAGGCTCCCAGATTGTTCGGAAGCATGCCGCCTGATGCGGGAACACCCCCGATCTCTGGGCCAAGATAGTAGTTGGTGACTACTATGGTGCCCTCGTTAGTAAAGGATCCGGAGCACCGAAGAACAGTGCCCGTGGAAACTGTTAACGTGACGCCCGCCGCAATCGAGCAATCAGTGTACTGCCCCAAGGCCTCTGAGCCACTCCATAATGTGGTGGTGGCGACATTTAAAGCTCCAGAGGACCCGTCTCCATAAATTCGAAGGGCCCCATCAGCTCCCTCCGAACCTGCGCTCCCCGGCGCCCCAGTAGACCCGGTAGGTCCAGTCGCTCCTGTGAGGGCCGTTATATTCGTTACCTTTGTCTCGCTTGCCGAGCACCGACGAGTCCGGAGCGTAATAGCACCATTGGATCTCTTCTTGCAGATCACCGTGCTCGACGCCGCTTGGGCTGAGGCACTCAGGGGATAGCATAAACAGATAATAATCAACGCGACGAGGTTTCTCATAACGACTCCATACGAAAGAGTTGTACACTTAGGGTATACTCAGCTTCCCAAGCGTCACAACCTGGAAACTGTGATGTTTTCTCCTATCCGGCTATCAGGACAGCCGGGTCTTCTGGCGCGAACCAATCATTCCTCTACAAATCACACCTTAAAGACTTAAATGGTATCGTCTCCCTATCGCTCCACTTGAGAGACTCCGCGCACACCACTCATCAAACGGCAACAAAAAAGGCGGCCCTCCATCGTTCCATGGAGGGCCGCCTTTTGACGCTATAAGCCTTATAAAGACCTACATGTACATTCCGCCGTTAATGCCGATTACCTGACCGGTGATATAGGCTGCGCTATCCGACGCGAGGAACGATACAAGCTTGGCAACTTCCTCTCCTTGACCGTACCGACCAAGTGGGATGGTCTTCATGTGCTCAGCGCGAAGCTTATCATCAAGAGCCGCGGTCATGTCTGTCTCGATGAACCCTGGGGTCACCGCGTTTACAGTCACGTTACGGGACGCAAGCTCACGAGCGAGCGCCTTCGTCATTCCGATAACTCCAGACTTAGAGGAAACGTATGGAACCTGCCCCGCGTTACCCATCTCTCCCACTACGGAGCTGATGTTAATGATACGGCCCCACTTAGACTTGAGCATCAAGCGAGCGGCGGCACGAGCGCAGAAGAAAGAACCGTTCAGATTAACCGCGAGAGTAGTCAACCACTCTTCGTCCTTCATGCGGAGAACAAGTCCGTCTTTTGAAATACCAGCGTTGTTCACCAAGATATCAAGCTGCCCGTGGCGTGACTTGATGCCATCAAAAGCGTTCTCAACAGCCTGGCTTTCCTGAACAGAGAACTTTAAGATCTCGCCGTCCCCACCGACTTCACGAATTGAATTCAGCGTCTCTTGAGCGGCCTCAGGAGAAGATGAGTAGTTTACGATAACGAACGCCCCTGTGCGCGCTAACTCAATCGCAATAGCTCGACCGATACCTCGGGAAGCGCCAGTTACTAATGCGATCTTTCTCTTTGTCTCACTCATTTTTTCCTCCGTTAGATTCTCCCGCGGCCTTCCCTTCTTTTCGTCCACGGCCAGCGCGTTTCTCAAATACACGCGACCAACCGTTTGCGCCGTCATTATCGACGGGGCCGATCTTTGAATCGAGGTGACCAAGCGCGGTGTTCAATTGATCGAGCACCGATTCATCAACAAATTTTTGCGCAACTCGGATACCGTTCATAACAGCGCGACTGTTTGACGAACCGTGACACTTAATCGCAATGTGTCCTAGACCAAGCAGTGGCGCTCCACCGTACGCGGAAGGGTCGAGCTTGTCCTTAAAAACGCTCTTAAGAATCGGCTTAGCGAGCCACAAACCAAACTTGGCGCGAAGGCTCTTCTCCATCGCTACCTTCATGGAGTCGAGGACAAGACCAACGCTCCCTTCCATCGCTTTGAGAACGATATTACCGACGAAACCGTCACAAACGACGACATCCACGACGTCGCGAGCGATATCGCGCCCCTCAACGTAACCGGTGAAATTAATGCCTTCCAACTCGGAGAGCATCACAGCGGCAGTTCTGATGATGTCATTGCCCTTTGATACCTCTGTACCATTTGAGAGCAGCGCGACGCGCGGAGATTCAATGCCAAGAGCCGCCTTCGCGTACTGGTTGCCCATGAGGGCGAACTGAACCAACTGAAACGACTGGCAACCTGTGTTAGCGCCAGCGTCAAGAAGTACCGTTGGAGTAGCCCCTACTCCCTTTGGAATAAGCGAAGCGATAGCGGGGCGAGCGATGCCAGGAAGAGTGCCCCCCACAAACACACCAGCGGCCATAATCGCGCCGGTGTTACCAGGACTGACAACAGCTGACGCCTTGCCAGCCGATACCAGCTCGAAAGCCACACGGATGGAAGAGTCGGGTTTCCCGCGTATAGCCAGTCCGGGAGATTCATCCATTTGGATGAACTGCGATGCGTGATGAACTGATATGAGCTGTCTCTCGCTCTCTGGATATCGAGCGAGTAATGGGTCTATCTGCTCTTGATTACCGACGAGAACCGAGGCTATGCCGTCGCGGCGAGCAGCCATGATAGCTCCCTCGACTACAACCTTCGGTCCGTGGTCTCCTCCCATCGCGTCAACCGCTATTGGGAGCACACGTTTGCCTTGAGTCTCGGTTAGGGAGCTCACTTGTTCTAAGTCACCCAATTAAGCGGCTACTTTACCTGCAGCAACCTCTTTACCACGGTAGGTGCCACAAGAAGGACAAGCGCGGTGCGGAAGAATTGCCTCAGCGCACTTCGGACATACGATAGCGAAGGTCCGTGTGAGCGCGTGGTGAGAGCGGCGCATATTTCGCTTTGAGCGGGAGGTACGTTTCTTAGGAACTGCCATAAATCACAACCAAATATCTTACTTACCCTAGGGAGCGTGAGTTTTATCACGCTTCCCAGGGTAAACTCAACACTACCAGTCCCTACTTCCGTGACTTAACGGATGAGAAACTTGTACGAAGGGGTACTTGCTGAGGAAACTACGGACACAAAGGAGGTAAGCCCCTAAGAATCCTACGAAAATCCCAACCTCAGTAGTTCCAAACGGAATCGAATGCGGGCTCATCTCTGGCATGATGATGAGGTATCGATCAAGCCAAACACCCGACATGAGGATAAGACACACAATACCGTAGGTAAGTGGAGTCTTCTTCAGATCCCGACTCAAAAGCGTAATGAATGGGATAATGAAAGCCATTGGGAACACAATCCAAGCCAACCCCTTCCAAGGGAACTCACGGGTACGAAGGATAAGCCACTGAGTCTCCTCTGGCAGGTTTCCGTACCATTGCGGAAGGAACTGAGACCAGAACATGTAGCCCCACAACATACAGAATCCGAAGTTAAGCTTACCCATATCCCAGAACTGCTGCGGATGAATCTGCGCGCCAAACTTTGGATACTTCTTTGAGAAGTACATAGTCATGAGAGCGAGACCTGCCCAACCAATGTAGATCTGGCTCACGAAGATGAACGCGCCGAAGAGGTTTGAGTACCACGTTGGGTTCATTCCCATTATCATCTCAAACGCGAAGAGCGAAACCACTACCATGTAGAAGATCACTACTACTGGAGCCGCGTACGACATCTTACGCTGAATCGGGATAATCTCTCGCTCAGCACCCTGCCATCCACGAAGGAGGAACTTGTGGATTGGAAGCTGCCACTTGGTCTTGTCCTTAGCCCTATCATGAGCGAGGCCGACGTCACTGCGAAGCGACATGAGCACGAAGCGGGTCATGAGGAGGTACAAAACGAAGAAGAGGATCGAGAAACGTGTGTACACGAACCATGGCTGCATCCAGAACTCTCGGCCTGGCATTGGAGCTCGCCCCCAGAAGAAGATGTATTCTCTTCCGAAGTAGGTGGTGAGGAACATAACGAACGCTACAGGAAGGTAGGCCACATTCGCTTCAGCGAGGCGACGCACTGGAGCTCCCCACTTCGCGCGAACGATCTGCATGATGACTGTTGTCATCACACCGCCGAGAGCTAAACCTTGGAAGTATACCGCGTTAACATAGAACGCACCCCAAGTTGTCGCTGGGTCTCCGAACATGAGATTACCAGCAAAAACAAACACGCCCACGAACACCATGAGCCACAATTTCGAGTAGGTGCTCGCGCTAGTCTTCATAGGACCAGCTTCGATAACACTGTCGATGTTCACCGGAACAACTTCAACGTGCGACATCTTATTTCCCCTTCTTACTTAATACCTTGCTGACTACGAACGTAATTGACGATATCCCAGTGCTCTGTTGGAGAGAGCTTCCAACCATGACCCGGCATCAAACGAATACCGAAGTGAATGGTTGAAAAGATGCTGCCATCTGTTCGGGTCTTGTACATATCCGCGGTGAGATCCGGCGGAGTCTGAAGAGCTTTAGCGCCCACAGCTCCTGGAGCGTATGGCTTCTTGCTTATGTCACCATGACACGGCAAGCAGTTCACCGCGAACAATCGCTTTCCATTCGCGGTGGACACCGCGTCTCCCTTCAACGGATTCGTCAACTTCTCAGCATCAGCTGGAGAAGCGACATAGTAATCCGACATACCGATAGCGACAGCGCCAGGCGCCTTCTGGCGCATGATTGTGCCAGTACGCATCTGAACGTCCACCATATCATCGTTGAATGGAAGCGCGTGCGCAGAGCCAGCGGCCACAACAGCGGCCATCGAGCCTACGAACATCGCCTTAATTTTTCCGATCCGAGCCAACTTCATGAGCCCCTCTTCCCAGTTTACAAACTCTCTCTAACGTCAACCTCGTCAGCGCCTGAATCCATCATGCGCTTTTTCACATCATCAACCTCTTTGCCCGCGCACGCGACAACTACACCAAACTTGTCGTGCGAAAAGCGAGGGTCATAACCAGCAGTTCGGAGAACTGTTGGGATTCTGCAGAATACGAAGATTGCCATGAGCGTTCCGAGACCTCCGAAGAGAATCGTCCACTCATATCCAGGAACGAAGAACGCCGGTATCGACGCGATATTCTTTGCGCTTGTACGCATCGGCCAGTCGAGCGAACACATAATCGCGAGGGTCCATCCTGCCGCGCATCCCGTCATCGCTGAAATAAGCGAAACTGTGCGGACAGGGCTCTTCTCTGGGTATGTGACATCCTCAATCTCGTGCCGAGGCACTGGAGAATAAAGACGATAATCGAAATTAGCGGCCTTCACCTTCTTAACCGCCTCAAGGGCGTCGTCAAGATATGTGAATACTCCAACAACTGCTCTAGATGATGACTCTACCATCTGTTCTCCTCCTAGTGACTATGACCGTGTGATGGACGTCGCATTGGCGGCGGAATTACCTCTTTGATTTCGGTAATCGCGACCGATGGGAAGTACTTGATGAACAACGTCATCCACATACCGAACCATCCAAACGCCCCTACAGTGATACCAACCTCCACCCACGAGAAGTTGTACCCACCCCAAGCGGCGGGGATGAACTCTCGAGTAAGAGATTGGAAGATAATATTGAATCGCTCCAACCACATTCCGATGTTGATGAAGATCGAGAGAATGAACAGGAACGGGATGTTCACGCGAAGCTTCTTAATCCAAAGAAGCTGCGGGAAAATACAGTTACAGAAAGTCATTCCCCAAAAAGCCACCCAGAACTCACCGAACGGACGGAACCAGAACTGGAATCGCTCGAATGTGTTGTTGCTGAACCACGCTGTGTAGAACTCTGTGATGTAGGAGTAGCTTACTACTCCGGATGTCACGAGAATCAACTTGCTCATCGCGTCGAAGTGGAATGGAGTGATAAGCCGCTCAAGGCCGAATGCCTTACGAAGCGGAATAATCAACGTTACCACCATTGCCACACCGGAGAAGATCGCTCCCGCTACGAAGTATGGAGGGAAGATCGTCGCGTGCCATCCTGGTACGATACTCATCGCGAAGTCCCACGATACCACTGAGTGTACGGATACTACGAGTGGAGTAGCGAAAGCCGCGAAGATCAGATACGCCGCTGAGTAGTGCTTCCACTGAACGTGGCTTCCGCGCCAGCCGAGAGAAGTCACTCCATAGAGGAGCTTACGGAACTTTGTTGTCGCGCGGTCACGAGCGGCAGCGATGTCCGGGATAAGACCTACGAAGAAGAAGGTCGCCGAAATCGTGAAGTACGTTGAAACCGCGAATACGTCCCAAAGGAGTGGTGAACGGAAGTTCGGCCACAAAGCTCGCTCATTCGGATACGGCATAAGCCAGAGAGCGTACCAAGGACGACCAAGGTGGATGATTGGGAAAAGTCCGGCTGTCATAACCGCGAATACCGTCATCGCCTCAGCGAGTCGGTAAATCGGTTGACGGAAGTGAGCTCGGAAAAGGTACAATACCGCCGAGATGAGAGTACCGGAGTGCGCGATACCTACCCAGAATACGAAGTTCGTAATGTAGGTACCCCACCCGATTGGATGGCTCTTACCAGACTCTCCGAATCCGCTCCACATCTGGTAGAACCAGCTTGCAGCTCCAATCGCGAGGAGGAAAAGACAGGTGAAGAGCAACAAGAACCAACCAGTCCCTGGTGGTTCCATCATGCGCAATACAGTGTCATTGACCTCCGCGTAGGTTACTGGTGGGTCTTGCTCTCTGCTAATTTCGTTGTGTTTTTGTTCCATACACCGACGTTTTCTTAAACCTAAGCCTTGTAACGAATATCGGAGAGGTAGCTCACCGATGGCTGCGTATTAAGGTGGTGATCGAGCACCTTGTACGCACGCTCATTCTTAGCAGCGAGACTCACCTTGCTCTTCGGATCCTTCAAGTTTCCGAATGTGAGCGCCTGTGTTGGACAGGTTTGCACACACGCTGGCTTGATCTCTCCATCCTCAACCAATCTACCGAGGTCCTTCGCTACATCCTTGGCCTCAACGATTCGTTGAACGCAGAAGGTACACTTCTCCATCACTCCAACGGTTCGTTTTGTAACGTCAGGATTAACCTGCCAGTCGAGGAGCTCAGGCCACTCATACTGGAACCAGTTGAAGCGTCGAACCTTGTACGAACAGTTGTTCGAGCAGTAACGAGTACCTACGCAACGATTGTAAACCATCGCGTTCATACCCTCTTCGTTGTGATAGGTTGCGTAGACTGGACATACCGGCTCGCACGGAGCGTTCTGACAGTGCTGACACATCATCGGAAGGAAGCTCACCTTGAGCTCCTCGCCGCCATCCTCAGTCTTGATCGAATCGTAGTATCGCTCGATGCGAATCCACGACATTTCACGACCCTGGGAGACGATCTTCTTTCCAACAACTGGAATGTTGTTCTCCGCGGAGCAGGCTACTACGCATGCTGAACAACCTGTGCAGGCCGCAAGATCAACGGTCATTCCCCACTGATAGAGAGGGTGCTCACGCTGTTCGTACATCTGCTTAGGCTCTTCATGAGAACCGTAGCCTTTGCCATGTCCACCATCGTGACCGCCAGCATGTCCAGCACCAAGAGCATGGGCTCCAGCACCAGCGATGAATGTCGTCTGAGCAAGTCCGCGATCCAACTGGTCAGCGAAATCTTGGACAGTTACGAGGTCACCACTACCCAAACCACGCACCACTTCAACAGCGGCTCCTGTGAGAGGAAGAGCCTCAACGCCTGTCGCCAAAGTCTTAGGAAGAAGCGAGTAGGCACTTCCCTGACCAGCGCTCTTAGCGTAACGACCATAGGCCGAGTGTCCCTGACCAAGAGGAACCGCTACGATTCCACGGTGAACATGCTCTGTGACGTATGCTGGAACGTGAACCTCTCCGTCATTCGTACGGAGGATTACAGCGTCGCCCTGCTTAACACCGATCTTCTTAGCCGTATCTGGATGAATCTCTGCCCATGCGCCCCAAACAGCCTGAGTGATCGGGTCAGCAAGCTCTTGCATCCAAGGACGATTTGCCGCACGACCGTCGAAGGTCTTAACAGAAGGATATGGATAAAGCGCAAGCTCCCCATCCTTCATGTGTGAGTGTCCAACTCCATACGACAGTGAGAACGCGCTTGGATTTACTGAGCCCCGAGCAGAGCCGCTACCAGCGTCTTCTGGGAAGTAACCACCCTTCTCAAGGCTAGCCATCCAGAACTTCTCTGTGTCTGAACCAGCCTGGCTAGCTGTCGCGGCGAGGAACTTGTTCTTCACATAAGCCTGGAATGTATCAACTCCTGATGGAGCAACGCTCTTCGAGGCGTTTGAAGCGATTGAAAGAAGGACATCTCCAACACTCTGGGTATCGAAGATTGGTCGCATCGAAGGCTGAATCAAGCTGATAGCGCCATCGACTGGACGAACATATCCCCAATCCTCAAGAGTTGTATTAAGTGGAAGGATGTAATCAGCGGTCTCGGCGGTCTCATCCAAGTGACTTGCGAGAGCGATAACAATCCCCGCCTTCTTGGATGTCCCCTCTCCCTTAAGACCAACTTTGCTTGCCGCATATCGGTAACCGAAGCTGTCTGGGAACGTGAACGCAGGATTAGTACCGTAGGTGATGAGAACATCAACTTTCTCATTCGCCATCTCATCGATTGCAGCTGCGAGTTCCTGCGCAGAGGATTCGGGCTTAGCCATCGAGACAAGGTTCACAGTCTTTCCAACGTTTCCGAGCATCAAGTTGAGGAAATTCGCCGCAACCTGGAGAGGAAGTGGATTAGCTGTGTTAGCAGCAGGTCCACCCGCAAGAACAAGAGAGGCATCAGCGTCAGCCAAGTACTCAGCGACAAGAAGGAGCTTCTCCTTCGAGATGCCTGTCTCCTCTTCAACGGACTCAGGGGAAACTCCCTTGGTAAGTTGCTTAAGGTTCGACACAACATCAGGCGAAAGTACCTGCCCCTTTCCACGCTGGAGGAGTTGCCCGATAA
>CANLCB010000015.1 GCA_947488865.1 Deltaproteobacteria bacterium
ACGAGTGATGTGCTTCTGATGCGAACGCTTCTAACAGATTCATCGGCGGCGATTATCAGAGACATTATCCGTCTTGTCGTTCTGTTGTGCTCGTGTGTGTATCTCGATCCCACGCTTTCGCTAATAGCGGTGGTGTTCTTCCCGCTGGCGGGTCTTCCTATCGCTAAACTTGGAAAGAAGATGAGAAAGCTCGCGAAGCGTGGGCAGGACGCCATCGGACAGCTTTCTGGGCTCTTCCAAGAGAGCATGCAGGGGCATCGTGTCGTAAAGATCTTCGGTCGTGAGGATTTTGAACAGGCGAGGTTTGAAAAGGGAAATCACGAACTCACTCGAACATTCATTAAATCAGAGCGCGTCCGGGCCGCGGCTGGGCCGATCAACGAAGTGTTCGCGAGCTTGGCTATCTCCGGAGTCCTTATGTACGGAGGATACACGGTAATCTCAGGCGTACGCTCTTCGGGCGATTTCATGGCGTTCTTGGTGTCCGTCTTTTTGATGTATGAACCTTTCAAGAAGCTGACACGGGTCAACGCGACTGTGCAGCAAGGGCTTGCCGGCGCAGGGCGTATCTTTGAAATCCTTGATACGAAACCATCAATTGCTGACCCTGTCGCGCCGAATGCCGCGCCAACTCGATTCGATATTACCTTCTCGAACGTTCAATACGAATATCCAGTGCGCAACGTCGGGGACGAGCCGAGTATCGCTCTCAATGATGTGTCGCTCGTGATTCCTGAGGAGAAGAAGGTAGCCCTCGTAGGGTTTTCGGGAGCGGGCAAGACCACGTTGGTGGATCTCATTCCTCGATTTATAGATCCTTCGCAAGGGTCGGTGAGAATCGGAGGAGTCGACCTTCGACATATTGCGATTAAGGAGCTGCGCTCGAAGATCGCCATGGTGGGTCAGCACACCTTCCTCTTTAACGACTCAATCTACAACAACATCGCGTACGGTAATCCGACAGCATCCCGTGAGCAGGTGATTGAGGCGGCGAAGGCCGCGTTCGCGTATGATTTCATTATGAACCTTCCATCGGGGTTTGACTCGATTGTGGGCGAAGCGGGCATGACTCTCTCCGGAGGAGAGCGCCAACGTATCGCTATAGCTCGCGCAATTCTGAAGGACGCTCCGATCCTTATCCTGGATGAGGCGACCGCTTCGCTCGACAACCGTGCTGAGCGAGAGGTTCAAAACGCGATTGAGGCGTTGGAGAAGGGAAGAACAACAGTCATAATCGCGCACCGTCTCTCCACAATTCGTGACGCTGACATCATTGTCGTCATGAGTGGTGGGCGCATCGTTGAAATAGGCACTCACGAGCAGCTTCTTGAGAAAGCCGGCGAGTATTCACGGCTCCACGCGTTGCAATTCCGAGAGCCTGTCGCGGAAGCGGTGGTCGCTGGCTAAGAGATAGAGCCCCGAGGCGATAACAAATTTCCTAAATAGCTCGTTAACGCCTGTTTCTAAGGGCTCAAATCTCCAGCAGTCCGAGCACGATTCAGAAAGTGCCTCGAAGTCGGATCAGGAGTCAGTTTGTGTAAACAAACGGATTGCTTTTTGTTACTACCAAATTGTGCGACGCGTTTGATTCTGTTGATCGCGTTCAGCTCATTCACATGACCAATAGGGGTAGGAGTTAAGGTTCTGTGGACCAATTCGGTCTGCGCTTTTTTTTACCCTGAGGTGGTTGCTGAATAGATTTCGTTGTTCTGTTCAGTTTTTCTGGTCATTTCGTTCTTGTGGGGTGGATCATGATGCGTTTCATCGGTGGTTCGATTCTGCTGCTTCTGGCCGGCCTTTACCTGCCCGATCTTCTGACGAAGAAGACCCGGCTGACAGGCAAGGCTGGAGTGGAAGCCGTCACTAAGACTGGCGTTCAAGCGGTCAAGGCCGTTGCGGACGCCGTCGCAAGCAACTACACCGAACCGGTGGTGCCGCCTGATCCTGTAGAGGTTCAGACGGCAGCGATTGAAAAGGCTGCTGAAGCCTTGACCAAGATGCCGGAGGCTATTGCCAAAGGCGTCGCTGACGCGAGCGCTAAGCAGCTTGAACAGGTCAATCGGAGATTGGCCCAGCAAGATGCCGCGAACGCAAGGACCGCCGAAGTAGCTCAGGCTACCATCGGCACTCTCGGAAAGGTGGTGGATCGGCTTGATAAGCTCGACGCTACCGTGAAAGAGCTCAAGGACGAGCGACCCAAGGTAACGTCTTTCCGCAAGGAAGAAGTGAGGCCGACCGCTGAAACTGATGAGTCAGATGCTAAGGATACGGAAGATAGCTCTTCCGGCTCCGAAGCGTCTGCCGCTCCTTCGGGCAATGCAACCATTCCTCCAGCTTCCTCGGTTCCTCTTGTTTTGAGAGGAGCCGCGAATCCTCAGCGTTCCACTCGATGTGGTCGACGTTGAGGTGATGATGGAAGCGCTATTAACAACTGTGCGCCGCAGCCTAATCGGATGTGGTGCTGGTGAGAACGGGGGGAGGTTTTTTTTGAGATATAAGGTTTCTTTACTCCTACCCCCCGGTCTCCCTTCTGAACTCCTATCTACACAGCTCGCCCCCTTTGACATGGCCTTTGATGCTAAGCGTCGTTTGACGTTCCTCGTTCAAATAGTTTTTGCCCTGCACGCGGGTTTCGCTATGTGAACCCGGGCAATTTCCGAGGAGGATTCAGAAAGCAACTCGAAGTCCGATCAGGAGTCAGTTCTCGTGAACAACCAAGGAAGTTTCTGTTACTACAATCGTAAGCATCTCGTTTAGCTCGGCTGAACTTGGGCAGTTCGTTCACATGACCAATAGGGGTAGGAGTTAAGGTTTTGTAGACCGTCCTGGTCTACTCTTTTTACCCTGTGAAGGTCGGAAAAGGCCGCATAGGTCTGTTCATTTTTGTGTTCATACTCTCCCGGAAAGGAGATTCCCATGTTGAAGTGGAACGTTGGTGGACTTGCCGTGATTATGGTGATTATGGCTGCTCTGTACTTGCCAGATCTGCTGACGGGTAACAGCCGTCGCTCAGGTCCGGTTGGAGTCCAGGTGGTGGTAAAGTCAGCTGTGCCGGGGATCCAGCCTAAAGGCGAAGCCGTTAAGAGCAACAACACCGAACCGGTATTGATCCGTGACTCTACAGGAACGCAGACGAAAGCTCTTCTCGAGGTCTCAAAGACTTTGGAGGAGATGCCGGCGGCCATTGCCGTGGGGGTAGCTGAAGCGAGCGTGAAGCAGCTTGCTGGCTTGAATCAACGCTTGGAACAACAGGATGCTGTTAACGCCAAGAACGCTGAAGTCGCTCAGGCTACCATTGCCACGCTCGGCAAGGTGATTGATCGGATGGACCAGATCGATACCGCCGTTCAAGAGCTCAAGGAGGAGCGAGCGAAAGCCGCTTCTTTGGTAAAGGAGGCAGAAGAGCGAGCGAAGGTTCCTTTCGCTGAAAGTAAGAAGGTGAAGCCTAGAGCTCTGACTGAGGAGGCTCAAGTTAAGCAAGAGGCGTCTTCAAGCTTGGGGCCTTCAGTGAACGCTGTGCCGAAGGTGAAGAACGGCGGCATGCGCTTCGTTAACGGGGTCTTGATTGATGAGTATGGACGGACAATTCCCCCGGTTCCGCACAACAGTATCGTTCCTGAGATAGTTCGTAAGGAGTACGAGGCTCAGCGGTATTCCCAGACCGGGCGACGCTGAAATGAAAGTTTTAGTCGTTGCGGATGCCCCACACCGCACCTCCGTGAGGCGTGGTGCGATCGAGAGACTTAGGGAGTAGGTTTGCATGATCAAGTGTTTTTGCACTCCTACCCCAGGTCTCCCTTTTTCAAATTCTTTCAATGCACATTTGATCTTTCCACCTATCGATTTTGGAGACGATTTGGCTCGGTTGTATCTCTACTAAAGCTTTTTCGCTTAGGGGTTTGCGTGTTTGGCATTTGCGACGAGGTGCCTTCCGACAACGATTCAGATTGTGCGTTGAAGTCGGATCAGGAGTCAGTTTGTGTAAACAACCAGATGCTTTTTTGTTACTACCAAAATGAGCGACGCGTTTGATTCTGTTGAACCCGTTCAGCTCATTCACATGACCAATAGGGGTAGGAGTTAAGGTTTTGTAAACCGCTTTGGTTTACTCTTTTTTACCCTTTAGAGGTCGGGGCAGGCCGCGTTGGTCTGCTCAGATTTGTGCTCGAACTCTCCCGGAAAGGAGAACTGTCATGTCCCTCAAGTCGATGATGTTGGTCGGGGTAGTTGCTTTTGTCGCCACTGCGTACCTGCCGGATGTGATTACGCGGCAGAATCGGCAGAAGACACGGTCCGTTGTCGAAGCCGTTGGCAAGACCGGAGTCGCGGCGTTTGAAGCGTTCGCTGGCTCGGTGAAGGACCACTACACTGAGCCCGTCGTCTCGCCTGAACCCATCGAGGTGCAGACGAAGGCGATGGTCCAGGTCAGTGAGTTCCTGGCTAAAATGCCCGAAACGGTCTCTCAGGAGGTCGCGAAGGCAAACGCCAAGCAGATGGAGGATGTCAATCGCCGATTGGTTCAGCAGGATGAGGCAATCGCCAAAGTCGCTGAGATATCTCAGGCGGCTGTTACCACGCTGGCCAAGGTGGCGGAGCGGCTTGACAAGCTCGACTCCACCATTCAAGAACTGAAGAGTGATAAATCCAAGGGCGTTACACCCCGCGGAGATCAAGGGCAGTCCGTAACGGTACCGTCCGTTCCCGCTGTGCCACTCGTCCTTCGCGAAGCTGCCAACCCTTAACGTCTCGTTGAGGTTTGACGCTTAGAACGTGATGACGACCTTTGTAACAACTTCGTGCGGCAGCCAACATGGATGCGGCGCTAGTGAGAACAGGGGGGAGGTTTTTTTTGAGAACTAAGGTTTCTATACTCCTACCCCCCGGTCTCCCATTTTACCCCTAATTCCCGCCTCCTGGATAATTTCGATATTCCTACTAATCCCGCTGTCAGGCCGCTTTAAAGCCGAACATAGTTTCTAAGAACGCTCTGTTATTTCCGTTCGCCTCGCAAAAGCCCCCCGTTTTCCGAGCACGATTCAGAAAGTGCCTCGAAGTCGGATCAGGAGTCAGTTTGTGTAAACAAACGGATTACTTTTTGTTACTACCAAATTGTGCGACGCGTTTGATTCTGTTGATCGCGTTCAGCTCATTCACATGACCAATAGGGGTAGGAGTTAAGGTTCTGTGGACCAATTCGGTCTGCTCTTTTTTTACCCTGAAGGGTCATCGAGAAAGGAGGGCTACCATGCCCGCTGTAGTACTGTTGGTGGTGGCTGCGATTTTGGGCTGTCTTTACCTGCCGGACCTTTTGACGAATAAGAACCGTCTAGGAGCTAAGGCGCGTGTAGAGGCCGTTGTTAAGACAGGCGGTCAAGCGGTTAAGGCCGTTGCGAACGCCGTTGCGAACAACTACACCGAACCGGTGGTGCCGCCTGATCCTGTAGAGGTTCAGACGGCAGCGATTGAGAAGGCCGCTGAGGCTTTGACTAAGATGCCAGAGGCTATCGCCAAAGGTGTCGCTGACGCGAGCGCAAAGCAGCTTGAGCAGGTCAATCGGAGATTGGCCCAGCAAGATGCCGCGAACGCAAGGACCGCCGAAGTAGCTCAGGCTACCATCGGCACTCTCGGAAAGGTGGTGGATCGGCTTGATAAGCTCGACGCTACCGTGAAAGAGCTCAAGGATGAGCGAACGAAGGTCACTTCTTCTCCCAAGGAAGAGGCGAAGCCTTCAGCTGAAACCGAGGAGCCTGAAGCTAAGGAGGAGAAATCCTCCAGCGAAGGTTCCAAGGTTTCTTCCGCCCCTGTGAAGCAGATCGCTGGGACGGGCATTGTGATTGGTGTTGATACTGGACTGCGGAGTGAGTCGGGTGCGATAATCACCGCGCCTCCGCCGAACAATATCATTCCCAAGATCGTTCGCGAGGAATACGAGGCTCAGCAGCGTTCCTCACGAACTGGACGGCGCTGAAGTTAAAATGACAGCGTCTTTAACAACCCCGCACCGCTCCTTATTGAGGCGTGGTGCGACAGAGAGACTTAGGGGGTAGGTTTTACATAAGCAAATGTTTTTGTACTCCTACCCCAGGTCTCCCTTTTTCTCTCTCTAACTCCTATAACCGTCACTTTTTCCTGCTATTTCCGAACAGGAAGTATGGTTCGTTTTATAATGCCCGTCCTCGCCTTGATGCTAACGCCTACCGCTCATGCGGCGAAGAGAAAGAAAGTTGAAACTTATCCTCCCTCGCGTTTGACGACATTGAGGACAGGGCTCCTATCCACCCTTATGGTTGCCAAGGGAGCTGAGGCTTACAATCGTTTGATATCCACCCGGGTGACGAACGTTGGTGGTATAGAGGCTCGTGAAGTCGCGGTGTTTGTTGAATCTTCAAAAGGGCTCGCAATTCCTCTTCGAGGTCCGAAGGTCCTACCCCCCGGCGCTAGTGGCGTTTACGTGACATCGTTTCGATTGCCGGCGGGGATGCTCCTAAAAAGTCACGCGACGGCGGTATGTTCCACCTGTCGAAGGTAATTTTTGACGCAATTACCATCGCGCGGTTAGACTCTCCTGGATGGCTCGTGGGGGAATCGGACAGACATTTAAGACGTACGTTTTCGGCGCTCTTGCGGCGATCGTTATCCGTTTGCTGTACGCGACTATGCGGTGGGAAGTTGTTGGTCCAGTCGACGCCGAAGATGACCGGCAGGTGATCTATGCGTTTTGGCACGGTCGGATGCTTATGTTGCCGGGTTGGTATCGAGCGCTCAAAACCAAGCGTCCACTCTATATGCTCATCAGCCAACATGGAGATGGTCGTCTCATAGCATGGGCTATTAAGTTGCTTGGAATCCAGTCGGTAGCCGGATCGTCTACCCGTCGAGGTGTCGCTGCCACGCTTGAGCTGGTACGTCGCTTGGAAGAAGGAGGAACGATAGGCATAACTCCTGATGGGCCAAAGGGGCCTCGATATGTGTGTAAGCGAGGAGTGCTTGCATTGGCACAGCAGTCCGGCGTGCCGATTCGTCCCGTGACGTACTCGGCTGAGTATAGTTGGGTGTTGCCGTCGTGGGATACTATGATCATTCCGAAGCCGTTCTCGCGTGGAGTTGTGGTTTTTGGGGAACCTTTGTCGGTGCCCGCCGATGGAGATGGGGAAAAGTTTCGAATTCAAGTTGAGGATGCGCTCAATGGGATCACCAAGAGAGCCGATGACCACTTCCGCGCTGTATAGAGCCTACACCGTAGGCGTCACCGCGGTTTTACCTTTTGTCGCGGGAGGATTTCTGTTCTCTGCGCGAGGTCGTCGTCGCTTTGGCGAGCGCTTAGGGAATTGGGGATCGGTAGAATCTCCTGATTGGTGGTTTCACGCCGCGTCAGTCGGGGAGGTGCAGGGTATTCTTCCTCTCTTAGGGGAGTTGCGAGGGACCCATCCGAGTGAGCGGGTGCTTCTTTCCTCTACCTCTCCCACTGGTTTGGACCGCGGTGAAGGGTTTGTGGCGGATACACGACTCCTGCCTTTTGACGCTCCATTGTGCGTCAACCGAGCTCTTGCCCGGGTCAAACCGAAGCGTTTTGTAGTGGCTGAGACCGAGTTGTGGCCAACGCTTCTCGTATCACTCATGCGACGTGGTATTCCGTGCAGCGTCGTGAATGGCCGCGTTTCCGATTATACTGTGAGCGCCTACAAGCGCATGACGCCCCTGTTTGGTCCGATAATGGAGAGGTTCACTCATATCTGCGTACCAAGTTCTGCACAGCGGGAGCGGTATATCCTCTTGGGGGGTCATCCAGACCGTGTGCATGTAACGGGTCATACAAAGTACGATGCGGAGCCAAGATATACCTCTGGTGATACCCGAGAAGTGGCGAAACGTGATTTGCTTCCGGAAAATCGTCGTGGTTTGCCAACGATTGTCTTGGGAAGTTTGAGGCCTGGTGAAGAGAGCGTGTGGTTTCCGGTCTGCGCGGAGCTTCTTCGTTCAGGAGTTGCATTTAATCTGATCGTGGCCCCGCGGCACATGGAGAAGGTGGGGTATTTCGCTGACGCCTTAGCGCAGGCTGGTATTGAGGCGAATCGTGTCTCTGCAGGATGTGAAATCGGAACAGCTCCCGCGACGCTCCTTGATTGCATGGGCCGGCTTGAGGAAGCATACGCTATCGGGGATCTCGCCTTCGTTGGCGCGACTCTGGTGGACTTTGGGGGGCACAATCCATTTGAGCCGGCAATGTACAGCGTGCCCGTAGTGGTCGGCCCTCACATCTCCGTCATCCGAGAGCTTGTCGAAGAGATGCGTTCGAGAGGTGGGATCCTTGAGATTGCCACCCAAGCGGACGTGCGCTTGTTGATCGAACGCCTGGTCTCTGGCGAACAGGGGCTTCAACGGGTCGGAGGGGAAGGTTATAAGGTATGGGAGCGGCACCGTGGCGCCGCCAAACGAGTAGTGTCGTTGTTATCTCATGAGTAAACCAAAGGGAATTTCAGGCGCAATACTAAGAGGTCTTTCCGTCGTGTACGGGGCGGTCACCTATGCGCGAAATTATCTCTTCGATCATGGAATGCTGCGCTCATACCGCAGTCGGCTTCTAGTGATAAGCATCGGTAATGTAACCGTTGGAGGGAATGGTAAGACTCCGCTTTGCTTGTATTTGGTCGAGCAGCTTCAATCTCGAGGTATGAAGCCTGTTATCCTTTCTCGTGGGTATGGAGGCGCGCTCAAGGGGCCCCACCGTATTGCTGAAGGAGACACCGCCTATGACGTTGGCGATGAGCCTCTCCTTATGGCGAAAACATCTTCAGTTCCGGTCTATATAGCGAGGTCTAGGTCAGCGGGGGCGCGCTGTATTGAACGAGATGGGGCAGGTGATGTCATTGTGCTCGATGATGGATTCCAACATAGGCGGCTTCGGCGTGATGTCGATATTGTCTCGCTGTTCGCTGGTAGTGACGAAGCGGCGCGAGATTTTAGGGATGGAAACCTACTTCCCTTCGGACGATTCCGAGAGAATCGGGACCGGGCTCTAAAGAGAGCTGACTTCGCGGTTGTGTCGTATCGTAGAGTGTACGGTTCTGATGCGGAGGTCCCGCCGATTGATCTAGGTATCCTTGAGGTTCTTCCGCAGGGGCTCACAGCATTCAGGGCGTACTATCGAAACAACGGCGTCTTCCTCCTTAATGATGACCGGCCGGTGTCCGTGGGGAGTATTCGCGCGTTTTCTGGAATTGCCAATCCTGAGGGCTTTCATGCCTCCTTGGAGCAGCTTGGTTTCTCACTGGCTGGTCGACACTCATTTCCTGACCATCATGCTTTCTCTCAAGAGGAGGTTTCTCGGCTGGTTGAGGCTCATCCAGGCGAGACCTTCGTATGTACCGAGAAAGACGCGGTTAAGCTTGCCGGTATGAGTGATAAGATCCAGGGTGCCTTCGCTGTCCTTAAAGTTGCGCTTTCTGTAGTGCCATCGGATGCTTTCATGGTCGCGGTGCTTCGCAAGCTCCGTGAGCGTGAGGTATAATAAAGTAATGTCCTCGTCCGCTGATACACTTCGCCTTGAGTCTCTGAAGAGACAGGTTGCTCTCGTAGCGACAATGCCGGGCGTGTATCTGATGAAGGACGAGCACGGAGAGGTCATTTACGTCGGTAAGGCGAAAGACCTCCGAGCTCGAGTTCGCACCTATTTTACGGGAGGCGACGGACGGTATCAGATCGGATACCTTCTCAGTAGGGTCGTCAGTTTCGAGACTATTGTGACTCAGACGGAGGAGCAGGCGTTCCTTCTTGAGCGAGATCTGATCACCAAGTACAAGCCCCGGTACAACATCCGGTTGAAAGACGATCGAGCCTACCTTTCGCTGCGTGTTGATGAGAACGCCGAATGGCCCCGAATCGAGATGGTGCGAAAACGGCAGGACGACGGAGCTCGATACTTTGGGCCGTACGCGTTTAGTAGTGAACTTCGAAATCTTTTAGAAGTCATCAAAAAGGTGGTCCCGCTCCGTTCATGCGCCGACACGGTTTTATACAACCGACAACGTCCTTGTTTAGAGTACCAAATCAAGCGGTGCGCTGCTCCCTGTTGCCATAAGATTTCCCCAGAAGAATATCGGGCTCTTGTTAAGCAGGCGATCTCGATCTTAGAGGGAAAAACCGCGCCGATAATGAAAGAGCTTTCCGCTCGGATGGAGGCAGCGTCTGAAGATCTCCGTTTTGAGGAGGCCGCTGCCTGGAGAGACCGAGTTGAGGTTCTTAAGCAATATCAAGCTGGCTACTCTCTGGTCTCGTTCCGTGATGAGGATCGGGATGTGTTTGGATTAGTGCGAGAGGGTAGCTCCGCCGTGCTCTGCGTTATTAACGTGCGCGGTGGGCGATTGGCCGAGACAAAAACATTCCTCCTTGAAGATGTTGGTGTTTCTGATGAAGAGCTTATCGAGAGCGGCATTCAGCAGTTCTATGAGGGAAGCCGAGAGATTCCGCCAGAGATCCTGACACAAAAGGATCTGGAAAACGCTTCACTCATCGAGGCGGGGTTAAGCGCCAAGCGTGGATCTAAGGTAGCTCTTCACGCCCCTCAACGGGGTTCTAAGGCGCGGCTGATCTCTATCGCTGAGCTTAATGCTCGGCACGCGTTCGCTGGATCGTATAGTCGAGAAGGAAGCTGGGATGGCGTCGCGGAAGGGCTCGCGAAGTTGGCCAAGTTGTCGCAGCTCCCCCGTCGAGTCGAGTGTGTGGATATCTCGAACTTTCAGGGCTCCGAGGTCGTGGGGGCCATCGTTGTGTTTTTTGATGGTGTTCCGGATAAGGCCTCCTATCGAAAATACAATATCAGTCAGCAAGGTAAGCAAGATGACTTCGCTGCGATTTATGAAGTTGTCTATCGGCGGCTTAAGCGAGGGATGGAAGAGGGGAATCTTCCGGATTTGCTCGTGATCGATGGAGGCGCCCAACAGCTCACTAAGGCGATTCAAGCGAGAGATGACTTGCGGCTTTCGGTAGATATTATTTCGCTTGCTAAGATGCGCACCGAGAGCGCTGTAACCTCGACTGAGATCGCTCGAAAGCCCGAGCGGGTTTTTCTTCCTTACGCCACTGACTCAATCGAGCTCGACGAGGGCGCGTTAGTGACTCGCTTCTTAGCGCGCATGCGTGACGAAGTGCATCGATTTGTTATTACCTTTCATCGCCAGAAACGCTCAAAGCGAGTATTTCAATCTGTCATGGATACCGTTGCGGGAGTTTCGCCTGAGCATCGCAATCGTCTCATTCGATTCTACAAGAGCGTCGATGGTGTGGCTCAGGCCGATCCTCAAGAAGTGGCGAAGGTTGGGCGAATGCCGTTGTCGCTCGCTACCAAGTTGGTGGAGCGATTGCGTGGCGAGTCCTCGACGTAAGTCCTTATCGCTATTCTGAGTTTTCTGGTGCGTGATAGGAACGCCGATTTTCTAATGCGCGCTCCTGGTTCCTTGGGTACACTAGGGGGCACTATGAGACGCATTCCTTGTACGATTCTTTTTGTCGCCCTTAGCCTCGCTTTTTGCGCTGATGCCGCGTTCGCGCAGCGTTATCGTTACATGGATGGATCGGGTAACATCCACTTCGTTGAATCTTTGAAAGAGGTTCCGTATCAATATCGCCAACAGATAGTTCCGGCAACACCAACGCCAGTGCTTGACGAGAAGACGCTTCGTCGAATGCAGCAAAAGCGAGAGCAGGACTTGCGTCGACAGCAGAAGAAGTTGGAGATTGAGGCGAAGAAGAAGGAGAGAGCGAAGAAATTGGCGGAGGATCGGGCCGCTAAACAATCCGCCGCGCAAGGGAATCGTCGTAAGGCTGACGCGCCGCCTCCAAGCTCTCAAGATGAGATTGAAGTCATTAGATAGTCGGCACCATAGCGCTAATCCGAGCGTACAGCTCCTGCAGCCCGAACGGTTTCGCGATGAAGGCGTATGGAGCCAGCGTGGCTCGATAGGCCGCCGCGCATGAAGGATCGCCGCTTGTAACGAGGATGGGTGTCCTGGGAGCTATGTTCCTAATGATTTTGAGCACGTCGTCCTCACTGGTTGAGGCGACTCCGTTATCGATTATTATCAGATCTGGCTTTACCCCTCCGAACTGAAGACATGCGAGAAGTGTTTTGCTATCTCGCGCGGAGGTCACGGCGTGTCCTCTGAGAGTTAAGGCTGAGATGATGGTGTCTCGTACCGCGGTCTCGTCATCAGCCACCAGTATCGACAGTGCCTCGGATGATTTTTGTAGAGGTAGCGAATTTTTTCTCGTTTCGATGTGTGGAGACGCTAGCGGTAGTGTGAAGCTGAAGGTGGTGCCGACACCAACGGAGCTCGATACCGTTATGTGCCCGCCGCATTCCTCGACAAGGCTCTTGACCATGGAAAGTCCAAGGCCGGTTCCTTGTGATGGGGACTTTGTTGTGAAGTAAGGAGTGAAAATCTTTTTCAAGATTTCCGAGGACATGCCCGGGCCGTTGTCGCGTACGGATATTTCCACGTGCCGGTTCGACGGGCGGGCGGATAAGACGATCTGACCGCGCTGTGTGATTGCTTTTTGTGTGATCGCGTCTCGGGCGTTAATGACGAGGTTGGTAATGATTTGATGAAGTGTGTGTATGTGCCCGGCTAGTATCAAGTCGGGGGCGCACGGAATCGCGATTAACTCTATGTCAGTAGGCACTAGGGGGGTCAGAACGGATTGAAGTGACGCTAAGAGTTCGGTCGCGGAGATTCTGTCTTTTGTTTGTGGATCGTGAGGAGAGCGACCGAGTGCTTGCGCCGTCATTGCAGCGGCAATGTTTGCGGACGCGAGGGCTTGGCGTATATGAGCGGCTTTACCGTCGGTCATGTGTTCGTTAAGGGCTAGCTCGAGTTGGCTTTGAATCACCATGAGCTGGTTGTTAAGATCGTGGATTGTTCCTGAGGCGTCAGTAGAGCTTTTGGGGGTATTCGGATAGCCAAAAAGGTCGAAATAATCGAGCTCTCCCGTGCCGCTGATGTGAGCGACTTGACGCAGGGTGTATGGAATTAAGCGATTGCCGCTGGTTTTCAGTTTCAGTGACAGCGTCAGTGGTGTTACATCGCCGGACACTCGATGGGTGGTCAGTTGTTGGCGCGCGGGGAGTTCTGTCGGTGGTGAGATCTTTTCGAGAATCTGCTCTATTGAGCTTAATCGACCGGAAGTTATCCGCAGTATTCGGCGTGTTTCATCGCTGGCGTAGTCGATCGTGCCATCGGCGAGGACGCGCATAAGAAGCACATCCGGAGAATCGAGCAGGTTGTGGTAATGGTTTTCGGTCCGGCCAAGCGCTCTCACTGCCCGAGTGAATGGTGTGATGTCTCGCAAAATAATCCAGACGCGATAAAGGAGTTCGTTGTCGATGCGACCATACATTGCGGCGTGATGTGTGAGAGGTCGCCCCTTGCGGTCCAGGAGTTCGACCTCAAATCCCGCTCCGCTCAGAGAACGTTGGTGCCATTCCCTAAACAGATCGTCGTATCCGAACTGTTGAGGGAGGAGTTCGGAGATCGAATGATTGAGAATGGATTCAAGATGCTCAGCGCCGACGGTATCGGCGAATCGATGGTTTCCCTCAAGGCACTTAGACTCTGTGGTATACAGAGCTTGGGCGAACTCGGACGAAGAGATTTCGCATGGAATTGGGCTCTTGAACGTGAAGCAGGCAATTGACGCTGAGCTGATATGGATAAGATGCTGGAAGTCTGAGCTTGTTAGCTCCTGGGAAGGTGGAGAGTCTGTTTTAACCGCTTCAATCGGGGCTCCAACCTGGAACGTCAACGGCGGTCTAGGTCTGGTTCTGCGAGAACGTTTATCAAGAGAGCCGCCCCCGTCGTCGGGTGAAGGTTTTCTCCATCCTTTCTGTAGTTCTTCTACCACAGGAGCTCTCCTACATGACGTCATGCCGGACGTCGGGTTCGCCGCATCGCAGAGCTTATCCCTATAGCATGGATTTGGAGATGATTATGATTAAAAACTCACATTCCGATTTTACGCCTGGTGAAAAGCCGTGGGCAGGGGAATACCCCGCTCCACGGCTTTAAGCGCGATTCTAAGCGAAAATCGCTATTTTCGGAACGGCTTTAGAGGGTTAGCTCTCGAGTGCCCTAATACCTGGTAGGGAGTTCCCCTCGAGAAGCGCCAAGAACGCTCCACCCGCGGTCGAAATGAAACTGAATTTGTGCCCCAGCTGCATTTGGTGAATAGCTGCGTCGGTATCGCCGCCGCCAACTACTGTCAGGCCATGTGAGTTCGCCACCGACTCGCACATGTCGAATGTTCCCTTCGCGAAGTCCTCGTTCTCGAACGCGCCCATTGGGCCGTTCCAGACGATCGTCTCAGCGGTGTGAAGCGCTTCTCGGTAAAGGAGGCTTGTAGCTGGTCCGATGTCGAGAGCCATGGTATCCGCCGGAATCTCCTGAACAGGAACTGCTCGTCCGAGACCCTTGCTGTTGAGTGATGGGGCAACTACTACGTCCACCGGCAGATACACTTTGCAATCTCGTCGGGCGAGCGTACCAAGAAGCTCGAGAGCCTTTCCGGCGAGGTCTGGCTCAAACAGAGATCGGCCTACTTGAAGTCCTTGAGCCGCGAGGAAGGTGTTTGCCATCGCCCCACCGATAATCATCTTGTCGGCCTTGGATGCGAGATTGACGAGAGCGTTCAATTTGCTGGAAACCTTGGATCCGCCGATTACGACGCACAATGGCTTCTTAGGATTCTCGAGCGCGCTGTTGTAGTAGTCGACCTCTTTCTGCATGAGGAGGCCAGCGGCCTTCTCTCGGAAGAGCTTTGGTACTCCAACCATGGAGGCGTGTGACCGATGTGCTGTCGCGAACGCGTCGCCAACGAACACCTCACCAAGCTTCGCAAGCTGGGCTGAGAATTCTGGATCGTTCTTCTTCTCACCTGGGTTAAAGCGGAGGTTCTCTAAGAGCAAAACTTGTCCGTCCTTAAGGTCATTGGCGAGCTTTGTCACCTCTGGGCCAACGCAATCAGGTGCCATGATTACGTCAGTGTTTAAGAGCTCTCCAAGTCGGCCGGCGACTGGTTTAAGGGAGAACGCCGCGTCACGTCCGGACGGTTCGCCAAGGTGCGACATAAGAACCGCTCGTCCGCCCTGTGAGAGGATGTGCTTTAGAGTTGGAAGGAATTCCTTGATTCGGTTGTCGTCCGTAATCTCGAATTTTTCGTTGAGTGGCACGTTTAGATCGGCACGAATGAGAACTCTCTTTCCGGCGACCGCGAGATCTTTTAATTGACGCATAACTTCAGATTCCTGTTGGTTCACTTATCCAGCACGTTTCTACACGAAATTCACGTTGGAGTACACGCTCCAGGGCTCGTACGCCGAAGGTTTCGCTCGCGTAATGACCCATGCAAATCACTGAGCACTGATGCTCTTTCGCGAGGTGGTAAGCCTCCTGTTTAGACTCTCCGGTGATGAGGAGGTCGATGCCGCTCGCGGCGCACTCGGGCGATAAGGTAGAGGCCGCTCCCGTGGCGATCCCGACTGTTTTGATTATCGGAGGGCCGAAGGGGAGAACGAGAGGCGGTTGCAGGGCTCCTTCAAACTTGCAAAGTTGTGACGCGACCTCCTGAGCGGAGCGGGGGGTGGTGAGTTGTCCACGCACTCCGATGGTTGCTCCCTTGTAGGGAAATTCTGGCGCTATATTCTCTAGTCCTAGTTCCTGGGCAAGTTGAGCGGCGTTGCCGAGTTCCATGTGTCCATCAAGTGGAAGATGAGCCGCATAAATCGATATGCCTCTCGTCATGCAGGCCTGAAGCTTGCGAGCCCAGGGGCCCACAATCGCTGCGCACTGTCCCCATAGGACCCCATGATGGACGATGAGCATCTGGCAGTGGTGGTCAGCCGCCTGCTCTACAATGGAGAGTCCCGCGTCTACGGCGAGGGCTACCTTGCGAACCTCTAATATCGGGCTCTCTATCTGAAGGCCGTTGAGAGCGAGGTCCGCATATTTGTCTATCTCCAGTAGGGAGTTCAGGCGCTCGGCGATGGCTTTTACTGTGGTGTGCGACATGGTTGGTTCAGTTGGTGGTGGTGTCGGAATGGCCATGGTGACTACGGCTAAATTCGCCCTCTGTGTCCCCGTGTTGGTCATCGAGAAACCCTAAGCTCGCTTAGTCTCTCACCTTTTTAGTCTATCTCGCAAGATTGCCCTCCCTTGTGGTTATCTGCTACCTTGTCGCCTCTAACGTGCCTCCCCGAGTGAATTGGGGGGTGTTGCAGTACTGAAGTGTTTCTTTTGGTGGTCCATGGGTTGGTTTACACGAAGCAAAGCTCCGAAGCAGATCGGCGAGGTTAGTGAGCCTGTACAGTTGCCGGACGATATTTGGACTAAGTGTCCGAAGTGCGAGGCAATTCTGTACACGAAAGACCTGCGACGCGCGTTCGGTGTGTGTCCAAAGTGTTCCCATCACTTCCGGCTGACGGCTCGCCAACGTATACCTTTGTTGGTTGATCGACATTCCTTCCTTGAGCTGGACGCTAATCTCCGCTCGACGGACCCGCTGAATTTCAAAGATAAGAAGAAGTACAAAGACCGCCTGAAAGACACCGAGCGGAAGACAGGCTCCGTGGAGGCTGTAATTACGGGACGTGCCCGTATTTTGAACATTCCAGTCATGTTGGGCGTGTTTGACTCCTCCTTCATGGGCGGGAGCATGGGCTCCGTCGTGGGAGAAAAGCTCTCTCGGCTTGTTGAGTTAGGCCGTGACGAGAAGCGCCCGGTAATCATCGTTTCGGCGTCGGGCGGTGCCCGAATGCAGGAAGGTCTCTATTCCCTTATGCAGATGGCTAAGGTGAGTGCAGCTCTCGCCCAGCTCGGTCAGGCGCACCTCCCGTATATTTCAGTTCTGACGGATCCTACGACTGGTGGAGTAGCCGCCTCTTTCGCAATGCTTGGGGATGTTATCATCGCCGAACCGGACGCTCTGATCGGATTCGCGGGACCTCGAGTTATTGAGGGAACCATCAAGCAGAAGCTTCCTGAGGGCTTCCAGCGCTCGGAGTTCCTCTTGGAGCACGGCATGCTCGATCGGATTGTTCCGCGTACTGCCATGCGTGAGGAGATTGGGTTGATTCTTCGGAACTTTGGGTTCGGAATCTAGTCCACTAGACCCCTTTCGCCCCTTCTATCCTCTATGTAGTCTGGGGCAGTTCTCAGTTGGTTGCGCAGGCTACTCGTGGTTAGAT
Organism: Deltaproteobacteria bacterium; assembly: GCA_947488865.1. Classification (GTDB taxonomy): domain Bacteria; phylum Bdellovibrionota_C; class UBA2361; order UBA2361; family OMII01; genus OMII01. The sequence continues at coordinate 17,234 of CANLCB010000015.1, forward strand.
CAAAAAACAGTTCAAGCTCCTTAACAGGATTGGTGCGGCTTGGGGTTGAGTCCCTACTCGTCGTCATGTCGTTCGGGTCTCAGACCGCAACCGCTCAACTTCCTCCCCCCGATCGACAGTCGACATTTATGTCAGATTCGTCGAAGCAGCAGGCAGCCGATCAAGCGTTTGTAAAAAAAGCCACAAAAACGAGCGGTATTCAGAGCCCCGGGGTGGATTTTCGCGCGCCGATTATCGAGTTCGATCGCAATCAAAATAAAGTGGTAGGAAAAGGTGGAGTAATTATCTCTGACTCTGGCGTGCAGGTGCAGGCTGACGAAGGCACTTTTGACACTCAGACGCGCGAGGGCGATGTAAAGGGGCACGTGGTCGTGAGTAGCGGCGCGGGCCTTTTTAACGCTGACGCCGCGAAGCTTATTGTGCCGTCAGAGACTGGGGAGTTTACCAACTTAGATTTCGAAGTTGAGGATGGGGGATATCTTGTTCATTCAGATAAGGCTCGAAAGGTCGCTGAGTTTGAGTTTGAGTTAGAGGATTCGTCATTAACGACCTGTCATTGCCCTGATGGCGCGAAGCCGTGGGAGATGCGTACGAGCTCGTGCTCTTTGACTCAGGAAGGGTATGCTCACGCGTATGGATCTTCCGTATATTTTGAGGGGCTCCCGATATTCTATTCTCCGTATCTCACGCTCCCCGTTAAGAATGAGCGAGCTTCTGGAATTCTTCCGCCTCAATGGGGAATAAGTAATCAGAACGGATTCATGTATCGCCAGCCGATTCTCGGGATCATCGACGATTCTAGTGATTTTACTCTCTCCCCATTTATCGCGACCCAGTCGCGCTACGGATCTGAGCTCACCTATGAGCGGGTGTTCTCAGAGTCTAGCCAACTCTCCTCCGGTTTTGTGTATTCTAACGAGACGTGGCGTGGTGACAGCTTGCGTGGGTTGAACATTGACGGTGTGTACGACCCCACAATCGACACAAACCGAACGGCTGGTTTCTGGAAGCAACGATGGCAGCCGAACAGGAAGTTGCAGTTGCCGGTGGAGTTTGTAGCGGACGGTCGCTACACGAGTGACAATCTTTTCTTACAGGAAATACCTGAGCCGAGCATTGGCGATAAGCAGTCGCAGTTCCTCGTTTCTACGGCTGTCCTGCGTGGGATGGCCTTCAACGCTATCAACGCTGAGGCTCGAGCTGAGTACAACCAGATGCTGCTAACTGAGCAGGATGTTCAAACGCAGCGTCTCCCTGAGCTTTCCGCGTCGTCGGGTGTGACCTTTAGACCGTGGGGCTTTAATCCGTACGGACTTAAAGTCGTCACGGGTGCCGGGGCGACCGCAACCGATTTCGTTCGTCAGGATGGGTACGATGGATGGCGCACGGATGTGAACCCAACTGTGGGCCTCCCGTTTCACGTCTCGAATTACTTGAAGGGGCAATTCTCGGCGCAGTTGCACCAGACCAATTACACCAACAGCGAGACCATGTTGCCATCGACGGCTACGCCACTTCCTGATGGATCGACTGAGTTGAGTTCGTCGGCGTCTCGTACTTTGCCGATCTTTGGATACGGCATGTCAAGTGGAGTTGAGCGGATCTACGACGTGGACCGGGACAACTGGTTCTCGAAGATTGTAAATCTGGGAGCTAAAAATGAGCGAAGTGAGCTCTCTCGATTGAAGCATACCATCGAGCCAAATGTGTCATACGCCTACATCCCCGACATTGATCAGGATTACAATCCGCTCTACGATCAGTTGGATCGATTCCGAGAGCGTAGCTTGTTTGGGTATGGGTTTACCTCGCGGTTGTACGGTCGTTTTTATGAGCCGATCGAGCGGGTACGTGCTGTCGAGGAGTTGTCCTCTTCAGACGAAACTTTGCCGGTCTTCGACTTAGCTAGCTCAATGCTCGACTTCGGCCGGACGATGACCGTGCCTGCATATACGACTATCGACAAACGCGAAGGGGAGATTCGGCAGCTAGCTCTCTTCTCTATGCGTCAGACGTACGACTACATCGAGGCCACAAAGGATGTGGATCCGAATGTCGACGCGTTTTCAGACCTTAATACCTCCTTGGTGCTCTCTCCGTCCTCGTATCTTTCGACTGGGTTTCAGGCAAACTACGGTACCCAGGATGGTCAGATGCACAGCTATGCGCTCTCCCTCGGGCTTATGGATGATCGTGAGGATGTTTTACGAGCTCGATACACCTTCGTTCAGGACTCTGTGAACCAGCTTGAGGCTAACGCGGAGGTCGCTTTGCATCCCCGCATAAGGCTTGGCGGATACGCACGCTACGATGCTGAAGGAAACCAGATGATTGAGAGCCGAGGGCTTATTCGATTTATCAACTCTTGCAAGTGCTGGAGCGCTGATTTGGGGTACGGAGAGACCATTAATCCGGATAACGCTCAAGTCCTGTTTGTCTTTACTTTTGGTGGGTTAGGAAGTATTAGACAAGGCGTAGGCATAGCCCAACAACAGGACGGCACTAATTAGCCGGGCTCCCGTTGGCAAGGCATTCTAGGAAACGATTATCAGATAATAGAGGGATTCCTGTGAAGGTTCTCATTACCGGAGCTGCGGGATTTATCGGCAGCAATCTCGTTCACTATGTAGCCAAGGAGCGCCCGTCTTGGCAGATCACTGCCCTCGACCTTTTGACATATGCCGGCAACCTGAAGAACATCGCCGATCTCGTTGAGAGCGGCCGCGTATCCTTCCGGAAGACTGACATCACTGATGCCACCGCGATCGACTCTCTCTTCGAGCGTGAGAAGTTCGATCTAGTGTTTCATTTAGCGGCTGAAAGCCACGTTGATCGCTCCATCATGTCGGCTCGTGAGTTTGTAAGCACGAACGTCATGGGCACTCAGGCGTTGCTTGACGCATCTTATAAACACAAGGTTGGTCGCTTCGTACACATCTCAACTGACGAAGTGTATGGTTCGCTGGGACCAACCGGGGCATTTGTTGAGACCACACCTCTCGACCCAACAAGTCCATACGCGGCCTCGAAGGCGGCTTCGGATCTTATGGTGTTGGCGTTCTGCAAGACCCACAATTTCAACGCATCTGTAACTCGGTGCACAAACAACTACGGCTTCTATCATTTCCCAGAGAAGTTAATTCCTCTGTTCATCACGAACGCCATGGAAGGCAAGAATCTTCCTCTGTACGGAGATGGTATGAACGTTCGTAGCTGGCTCTTTGTTACGGATCACTGTGACGCGTTGCTTCGAGTGGCCGAAAAGGGACGCGCCGGCGAGGTTTACAATATCGGCGGCAATTCGGAGGCGGAACTAACGAACAAGGAAGTTACTCGCATGATTCTTGAAATCTTGGGTAAGCCCGCTGATTTGGTTGAGAGGGTTGGAGATCGCCCCGCGCACGATCGTCGGTACGCCGTTGATACGACGAAGATCAAGAATGAATTGGGATGGACTCCAAGCACTCCGTTCAAGGAGGGACTTGCCCGCACCGTTGCTTGGTATCAAGAGAACCAAGAGTGGTGGCGTGAGATCAAGAGTGGCGCGTACCTCTCTTATTACGAAAAGAACTACGCCAGTCGCTGAGGTGCCGAGTGAAGATTTTGCTCTTCGGAGGAGCGGGGCAGCTCGGACACGAGCTTAAAAAGCGAGCCGCGGATCTTGAGTTTGAAGTCGTCTCTCCTGTGACGAAAGAGGTCGACATTACCGAAGCTGATCAGGTGATGAAGGTTGTCGCCTCGGCTCGGGCTGATGTGGTTATCAACTCCGCCGCCTACACCGCCGTTGATAAAGCTGAAGAAGAGCCGGAGAAGGCATTTCGCATTAATCGAGACGGGGCGAAAAACATAGCGCTCGCCTGCGCCAAGCACTCATCCCGTTTTATTCATGTCTCAACGGATTATGTTTTTGATGGTCTTCTTGGCAGCCCTCTCTCAGAGTTTGATCCCGTAAATCCCGTGAGTGTGTATGGGCGCTCCAAGTGGGAAGGAGAGGAGGCGATTCGAGAGGTGCTTGGAGAGTCAGCGCTTATCGTTCGGACACAAGCTCTCTACGGCGTGAAGGGAGTGAACTTCGTTCACACGATGCTGAAGTTGATGGGAGAGCGGGAAGTTATAAAAGTCGTCGACGATCAATGGGTCTCTCCCACATGGGCAGGTTGGCTCGCTGAGGCTCTTCTCGATTGCGCTCGTCTGCCCGTTGGTGGAACCTTGCATGGTTCCTGTGAGGGAGCTGTGAGCTGGTATGATTTTGCTTTAGAGATTCGCGCTTTGAGCGCCCGTCATTTTGAAGGTCGTCGACAGGCGATGATTGAGCCTACTACAGCGGACGCCCTCGCGAGGCCAGCGAAGCGTCCGGTCTATTCGGCGTTTGATACAACCAAGATGCGGCAGGTGCTTGGACGAGCCCCGATGAAATGGCGGGAGGGCTTGGTAGCGTTTTTAGGTGAATTGGATATTCGGTGAGAGAGATGAGTGACGGTCAAGAAGAAAATACTCTCGTTGTTGTTTTAGCCGGTGGTCAGGGAAGTCGTTTTTGGCCTCTTAGCAGAGCCGCCCGTCCAAAGCAGTTCCTGTCGATTAGCGAGGATGGCGAGAGTCTTATACAAGCTACGGTGCGGCGCATTGTGCCACTCGTGGGAGAGGGGAACGTGCGGGTTGTCGCGAATCCAAGCCTTCACGGGCTCATTCAAGAGCATGTTCCAGCCGCGAAAATAGTCAGTGAACCCTTCGCCAAGAATACGGCGGCCTGTATTGGTCTTGCCGCCGTGTACGCAAAAGTCGAGTCCAAAGACCGCGATCCTGTTTTAGTTGTGCTGCCGGCCGACCATGCCATCAAAGATGAAGTACGGCTACGAGCGGCGCTTGGAGAGGCCATATCCCATGCCCGTTCGTCGGACGTTCTTGTAACGCTCGGCATCCCTCCAACAGAGGCTAATACGGGGTATGGGTACATTCGTCGCGGAACCCCGATTGAGGGGCGGACCTTCAAGGTCGATCGCTTCTTTGAGAAGCCGAGTCTTGAGCGAGCCGAGAAGTACCTTGAGGAAGGGGGGTATTCGTGGAACTCCGGTATGTTCATTTGGAGGGCCAATATAATCCTTGAAGCCTTCCGGATGTACCTCCCTCAGATGCATGAAGGTCTGATGGAGATAGCTCGTCTCCTCGAGTCTGGGGCTGCCGTAGACGCCAAAGTGGCGGAGATTTTTGGGTCCTTTGAGTCAATTTCCATAGATTTCGGGATCTTGGAGCATGCGAGGAACTGCTTGGTAGTTGATGCGGAGCAGTTTGGATGGAATGATGTGGGGTCTTGGACACAATGGGCCGAGAGTTTCCAGGCGGACGCCGACAAGAATTTGATTCGAGGGGATGCTCTTGTTATTGACAGCACCGGGTGTGTTATAAAGTCGAGCGGCCGGTTGATTGCCGCTGTCGGATTGAAAGATATCGTTGTTATCGATACGGGCGATGCTCTCTTAGTTGTATCCAGAGATAACGTCCAAGAAGTTCGCAAGGTGGTTGAGGAGCTTAAGCGCGGCAACCGAACCGAATTAGTTTAAGGTAGTAAGGGATAGGAGTTATGGACAGAAAAGTAGCTTTCATTACAGGTATCACCGGACAAGATGGATCCTATCTGGCGGAGTTCCTTTTAAAGAAAGGATACAAGGTTTACGGAATGGTTCGCCGAGCGTCCGTAGATAAATATGAGCGTATCGCTCACATCATGGACAAGATTGAGCTTATCCAAGGCGACCTGCTCGATCAGTACTCCCTCATCTCAGCTTTGAAGAAGGCGCAGCCGACTGAGGTATACAACCTTGCGGCTCAGAGCTTCGTTCCAACGAGCTGGGCTCAGCCAGTTCTTACATCGGAGTTTACCGCTATTGGCGTAACCCGCATGTTGGAGTCCATCCGTCTTGTTGATCCGAAGATTAGATTCTACCAAGCGTCAAGCTCAGAGATGTACGGCAAGGTTCTACAGACGCCTCAAACTGAGGAGACTCCTTTCTATCCACGTTCTCCGTACGGTGTTGCGAAGGTCTACGGGCACTACATCACCGTTAACTACCGTGAGAGTTACGATCTCTTCGCGGTTTCCGGCATCCTCTTCAACCATGAGTCACCTCGCCGTGGTCTTGAGTTCGTAACCCGCAAGGTGACTGACGGTGTTGCGCGAATCAAGCTTGGATTGCAGAAGGAGCTCCGCCTTGGAAATCTCGACGCTCGTCGTGACTGGGGCTTCGCTGGTGACTACGTAGAAGCTATGTGGCTTATGCTTCAACAAGAGACTCCAGATGATTATGTAATCGCGACTGGCGAGACTCGTACAGTTAAGGAGCTTGTTCAGGTTGCCTTCGACCGTGTAGGTCTTGATTGGGAGAAGCACGTAGTTCTCGACCCAGCATTCCTTCGTCCTGCTGAAGTAGATCTTCTCATCGGGGATCCAGCTAAGGCTAAGCGACAGCTTGGATGGACGCCGAAGGTTAGCTTCGAAGAGATGATCCGCATGATGGTTGATTCTGACCTCGAGCGTCTCTCTCAGTAATCGTCAAGGCACCTGAGCGTATAAACGATGCGAGCACTCGTCATAGGTGGCGGCGGATTTGTTGGTAAGTACCTCGTCAACCATCTCCTTGAGAGTGGTGACGAGGTCATAGCGACAACGAATGAGGGTAATTCTGTCGCGGGGTGCGAGACCCTCGCGCTTGATATTACAGACCCTGGACCAACCTCGGAGGTGATTCAACGTATTCGCCCCGAGGTGGTGTATCACCTCGCCGCTATAGCGTTCGTTCCTCAGGCTGAAAGCAATTTTGAACAAACACTGATGGTGAATGTCGCGGGTACCGCGACTATCGCTCGGCAGTGTCAGTTGCTAGGAAATAACGCAGCTCTCCTCTTGGTCAGCTCCGCTGAGGTGTATGGATTGGTGAAGCCGCATGAGCTCCCGATTCATGAGGAATCCCCCATACGCCCGATGAACAACTACAGCTTGAGCAAGCGAATGGCAGAGCTTGTGGTTGAGCGATATGACCGTCAGGGCGGTGCTCGGTGCTCGATCGTTCGTCCTTTCAATCACATCGGTCCAGGGCAAGATTCGCGCTTCGTAGCGTCAAACTTCGCGTCGCAGCTCGCGCGAGTAGCTCATGGATTGACGAGCCCAATCTTAGAGGTTGGAAATCTAGAGGCCCGACGAGATTTCTCAGACGTACGGGATATCGTTCGGGCGTATCGGAGCATCGCGACGACTGAAAGCGGTGTTTTTAATCTTGGAGCGGGTCAATCTCATTCAATCCAAGAACTCCTTGATACTTTGATTGATATCTCGGGAGTGAAGGTAGAGATTCGTCAGGATCCGACACGTATGCGCGGACCTGAAGTGCCTGACCTATACGCTTCCTATGAGAAGGCGTCTCGTTTGTGTGGATGGGCTCCGACTATCTCATTCCGACAGTCTTTGAAGGATGTGTACGACCATTGGTTTGACGTGCTTGCGAGAGAAAAAGCGCAGGCTGCCAAGGAGACGGCGTAAGTCTTTTGGTTGGCCCGCATCCCGCTGGTGTGTAACCGGGCTATCCCCAATCATCGTTCTGAATTTTGCCCCTAGGTTGTGGTTGCTTCGTACCTTGGGGCGGCATACACATATGGTAGTGTTCGGTTTTCCCTCCTTCTAGCATTTCTAGTCATATGGCTGATTACGGTTTCGAATTTTACAAATGGGATAAGGATCTCAGCTTTCTGATTGAGTGCCTTGAAGAGACTCTCACAGAGCTCGGTGAGGAGGATCTCGCCAAAGTCGTGCCGTGGTCTTCTCAGCCAGTCGATGGAACGGTTCTCTCCCCAGAGGCTGTACAGGTTTATTCTCTCGCGTTTCAGATACTAAACTCCGTTGAAGAGAACACCGCGAACCAGGCTCGCCGGCGTGAGGATGTTGGATCTGGCAAGCGGGTTGAGCGTGGGCGTTGGCGCGAGGTTTTGCCTGCGCTCTTAAAGGAGCGAAGCGTGGAGCAAATTCTTGAGGGAATGCGCTCGATATCATGTTGTCCGACTCTTACCGCGCATCCAACAGAGGCGAAGCGCGCCACGGTGCTTGAGCACTATCGAAATCTGTACCTCTTACAAGTACGCCTAGAGAATCAGATGTACTCCTCCTCAGAGCGCGATCTTATTCGCGAGGAGATTAAGGCTAATCTTGAGCGGATCTTTAGAACTGGCGGCGTGTTTGTAAATCGCCCCGATGTATTCTCAGAGTTGCGCAATGTGACCCACTTCCTGGCCGAGGTTTTTCCGCTCGTAGTGTCATTGATGGTCAAACGATTCCTTCACGCATGTAAGCGGGAAGGAGTTGTGTCATCGGTGATGGGCGACGGTCCTGTATTTCCAGGATTGTCGTTCGGTAACTGGGTAGGGGGAGACCGAGATGGGCATCCCTTCGTTACCGCTGAAGTAACGCGTTCGACGCTCTACTCGTTGCGACAGCACGCGCTTGATCTTCAACGCGCCTCCGTTAAAAAGCTGGCGGGCGCGTTAAGTCTTGCCGGAGATGTGTCCGCGCTTCCTTCCGAGTTCGTTCTTCGATTCGAGGAGTTAAAAGACCTGTGCAGTTCCGTGGCTAACGTCGCGTTGCAGAGAAATCCCGCTGAGCCGTGGAGGCAGTTCCTTAATCTCGTCGTGTCAAGAATCCCTGAATTGGCCACAGCGCGGGAGTCGTGGCAGTACTCGTCCGGGGAAGAGCTTGTTGAAGATTTGATATTGGTGTCTCGCTCACTTCGAGCGATTGGCGCGGAGCGGCTCGCTGTTGAGGATCTCGCGCCGGCTATTCAAGTTGCGCACACCTTCGGATTTCATCTCGCGGCCCTCGATATTCGGCAAAATAGCGCGGTAATCGAGCGAGCTCTCGGTCAGTTGGTCGACGCCTCAGAATCTCAGCTCGGGTATTGGGAACGATTGTCTTCAGACCAGAAGCGTGAGCGAATCGCTCGTGAGCTTGAGAGTCCAAGACCGTTCGTAGCCGCAACCCAAGGAGTTGGTTCCGAAGCTACCGAATTGCGAGCTGTATTCGCCACATTGGCCGACTATCGTGCCGTATGTGGTGGCGCGGGGCTCGGATCTTTCATTGTGAGCATGACGAGAAGGCCCGAAGACCTCTTCTCTGTGGCGCTTCTTGCTCGAGAGGGAGCGTTCACTCAGCAACACGAAAACTCGCTCGTATGCCCGTTGCCGATCGTGCCTCTATTCGAAACGATCGATGACCTTGAGGGAAGTAGCGCTATTCTTGAAGCGTTTCTCCGGAATTCTTTCATCGCGCGCTCTCGCCGTTATACCGGCGTCCCTCAAGATGTGATGATCGGCTACAGTGATAGTAATAAAGACGGAGGGATTCTCGCGAGCTTCTGGGCCCTTCAGCGCGCCCAAGAGGAACTGCTGCGAACAGCGGAGCGTTGTGGGACCTCGCTGCGGTTTTTCCATGGTAGGGGCGGTACCATAAGTCGAGGCGCTGGTCCGACGGATCGGTTCCTCGCCGCGTTACCGAAGGGAAGTCTTGCCACTGGAATAAAGGTTACGGAGCAGGGGGAGACCATCTCTCAAAAGTACGCGAATCTTCTAACCGCGTCCTACAATTTAGAGGTACTTCTCGCTGGAGCTGTGAGGCATGGCGTGATCCCTCAATCGAACGAGGCCACCGGAGATGTTCGAAGAATCATCGAGGGGCTCGCTCATTCAAGCGCGGAGGTGTATCGGGCGCTGATATGTAAAGAAGGTTTTGTTCCGTTCTTCCGAACAGCAACTCCTGTGGATGTTATTGAGTCGAGTAAGATCGGCTCCCGTCCGAGCCGCCGGACAGGGGCGACCTCGCTTGAAGACCTCCGGGCCATTCCATGGGTTTTCTCTTGGAACCAGTCGCGATTTCTTCTTTCAGGTTGGTACGGAGTAGGGCGCGCGATCGAGCAATTACGTCAAACCGATTCCGCCGGCTGGGATATTCTGCGTGATCAGGTAATGACGTGGGCGCCTGGTCGCTACCTATTCCTGAATATCGAGACCTCCCTTCACAGCGCGTCGGCCGAGATTATGCAGATGTACGCTGGGTTGTGTGACGACGTGGGCGTTCGCGATCGATTCATGACGGATATCTTAGAGGAGTTCTCTCGTAGTAGGCGATGCGTGGCTGAGTTGCTAGGAGGCTCGTTCTCTGAGCGCCGTCCTCGTATGTGTAAAACGCTCTCATTGCGTGAGCCGCCGTTGAAGGTACTGCATGAGTCGCAGGTGGCGTTGCTCAAGGAATGGCGCGCCTCTAAGGCTCCAGAAAAGTTGGAGCATCTGCTTCTGATTACGAACGCGATCGCGAGCGGCCTGCGTACGACCGGATAAGGTATTGGACTTATTGGTTTAAGCTGCTGTCTTTACGGACTTGGCAAGGGGTGATTCTGGTTTCACCCTCGGGGCATCCTAATAAGGGTATATCCGAACCCCAATCCTTCCTATGACAGAACACAAGCGAAAAGTCCTCGTAGTTGATGATGAGCCTACGATTTGTAGTTCACTCGCGCTGCTCCTGCGAGACTCGTTCGATGTTGAAAGCGTCAGCTGCGGCGAGGATGCGTTGCAGCTTTTGGACGGACACGCTGCTCCAGATCTCATCCTTCTCGATGTGATGATGCCGGATATTGATGGGCTCTCGTTTCTCAAGAAGCTTAGAGAGATTGAATTGAAGATTCCCGTAATCATGCTCACGGGGGCGAGTAATGTGAAGGGGGCTGTAGAGGCTATCAAGTCTGGTGCCTGTAATTATCTCAGTAAGCCGTTCGACGTAGAAGAGTTGAAGGCTTCCATCTTTGAATCGCTCGGAAATCATTCCACTCCCGAGTACGCGACTCGTGGGTCTCTAAAAGGCACTATCGCCGCGGACTTCGGTCCGATGGTGGGGCGGTCGGGACCGATGGGGAAGGTGTTCGCTGATATCGATACAATTGCCTCTAAAGATAGCACTGTTCTTATCACCGGAGAGTCGGGCACTGGTAAGGAGCTTGTCGCTCGTCAAATTCACGAGAGAAGCGGGCGTTCTCGCGGACCGTTCATTGCTCTTAACTGCGCCTCGATTCCTGAGTCTTTGATTGAATCGGAGCTGTTCGGACATGAGAAGGGGGCGTTCACTCACGCCGTTGAGCGAAGGCTTGGTCAATTTGAGCTGGCGGACGGCGGCACATTGTTTCTTGATGAGATCGGAGAGCTGAGCCCCTCAGTTCAGGTGAAACTTCTTCGCTTCCTTCAAGAGCGCGAGTTTTATCGAGTAGGTCGCTCAAAGCCGATCCGTGTGGATGTTCGCATTGTGACTGCGACGAACAAAGATTTGGAGACGCAGGTCAAAGCGGGAGTATTTCGACAGGATCTCTTTTATCGAATCCATGTAATTCATGTGACACTTCCTCCGCTTCGTGAGCGGCATGAAGATATCGAGCCGCTCGTTGAGAACTTCGTTCGGCGACTCTCACCGCAGTATGGCGGACGCGAATTGACCTTTTCAAAGGAGGCTATCGCCGCTCTCATGTCGTATCACTGGCCGGGCAATGTTCGAGAGCTCGGCAATGTGGTGGAGAGCTTAATGGCGCTCGCTCCTAATGACTGCGTCGATGAGCGAGATCTGCCTCGAAGAGTTCGAGAGCGTCCTTCTAGTGAGCCTGTGGGGCCTCAAAATTTCGCGTCAGGACTAGCATTCGAAGACGCTGAGAGAATGTTCGAGACCGAGATGATCGTGAAGGCGCTTCGTCGCGCTAACTTCGTTCAAACGCGAGCGGCGGAGATGTTGGGGATTAGTCGGCGAATTCTAAAATACAAGATGGATAAGCTCCGGATAAATGATCGCGGCGAGGTCCTACCAGTTCAAGACAGTTAAAAAGGCTCCTTGAGAGAAATCCCGCGTTGCGCGCCCCTCGAATCCTAGGACCCTCCAATAATGCTGCGTTGAAAAATCGACCCCCAAATATGGGCCGTGGAAGTCTGGAGGGCCGGCGGCCTCGCAGAAAATTCGCATGTGTTAAAGGGTAGGGTCCCCGATACCCCCAAAAAAAGGCGGATGAGCGCCCGCCATTAAATTTAGACTAGCAGGAGGAGGCTAGCTATAATCACTCGATATTCTAGGACTCGGGTAGAAGAACTACTCCTCTTGTAGAGAGAAGTTGAACAGTTGCGCATAAAAGGTTCTCTCCTGCGCCATTCCTCAAGGAATCCCAGGGAAGCGAGGGTAAACCTCTCTATTCTTCTGGTGCACTTTGAGGAACGGCGCAGCGTTTTGACAATCGCTTTTTGATTGCACTGCCCCCGTTTCAAGCAGCAAGGAGAACTTCCGTGGCCGACGTCAGTATGCCCGGAGAGTGGCTAGAAGCAGAGATTCGTAGGCTCATCGACCAGGGAGGCGGATTCGATTTCGAGGACCTCAAAGAACTCGTCTCGCGGCGAGACCGGAAGAGGGATAGTCATGCGGAAGGGAGAGGCTCATTGCTAGCCGCTCCACCATTCATCGCCCGATCACGGGAGGATGTGCTCGAGCTAATCAATCTTCTGACGGAGCATTACCAATTCCCTGTCATTTTGGGAGACGCTTTAGGACTGGCTGTGAGGCTCACCGCTCAAACTGCCCCTCTTGGGGATGAGCGAATCAAGCAGGCCCTCGGCGACTGGTTCTGCCTTATTGAGGAAGACGAGAACCTGGGTGACCACGACCTGGCTCCTAAACTCGTATTCAATGAGTGTCGGAAAGCTCTCTTCTAAGCCTTTCTTCTAAGGCACGGGGAAGCTGCACGAATGGTTTTACTACCGCTACTCGTTCAGCTTCTCTCTACAAGGAATGTACCCGGTGTTTTGACGTGGGATTCCTGGAGGGCCGGCCGCTTGTACCAATGCTTCCGATCCTCTTGTTTGAACCCGCAACATTCGTACCCGCGGCCGGCGAGGCCGCCGGCCCTCCAACAATGCTGCGTTGAAAAATCGACCCCCAAATATGGGCCGTGGAAGTCTGGAGGGCCGGCGGCCTCGCCGGCCGCTTGTACGAATGCTTCCGATCCTCTTGTTTGAACCCGCAACATTCGTACCCGCGGCCGGCTGCCAGTCCTGAGCTCGTCGAAGGAGGGCCGCCGGCCCTCCAATAATGTTGCGTTGAAAAATCGCCCCCCAAATATGCGCCGTGGAATTCTGGAGGGCCGGCGGCCTCCCAGAAAATTCGCATGTGTTAAAGGGTAGGGTCCCCGATACCCCCAAAAAAAGGCGAATGAGCGCCGCCATTAAATTTAGACTAGCAGGAGGAGGCTAGCTATAATCACTCGATATTCTAGGACTCGGGTAGAAGAACTACTCCTCTTGTAGAGAGAAGTTGAACAGTTGCGCATAAAAGGTTCTCTCCTGCG
>CANLCB010000016.1 GCA_947488865.1 Deltaproteobacteria bacterium
ACCTTACCAAGAGTTCCGTCCTTCTCAAGCTTCTTGAGACTCATCTTCACCTTACGAAGATCCTTCGACAGAAGATCCATTCCAAGAGCTAATGAGCGGGCGTGTTCCTCCGCTTTTAGAAATGCGCGAACGCGTTGCTTAGCTTTTGAGGTCCGAACAAATCGCAGCCAATCCTTGCTCGGAACGTGCGTTTTGGAGGTAACAACTTCTACCGTGTCTCCGTTTGAAAGTGAGTGATCGAGGGGAACCATCTGTCCGTTGACGCGAGCGCCGACAGTTCGATGCCCCACATCAGTATGTACCGCGTACGCGAAATCTACTGGTGTTGACCCATACGCGAGGCGAATAAGATCGCCTTTCGGGGTAAATACGAAAACCTCTTCGGGGTACAGCTCTCCCTTAACCGACTGGATGAACTCATCAGGGTTCTTTAGATACTGCTGAGTCTCGACAAGCTCTTTGACCCACTGCAAATCGAAAGCTGGGGTGGTCTCCCCCTCTTTATATCGCCAATGCGCGGCGATTCCCTCTTCCGCGATGCGATGCATCTCTGGCGTCCGAATCTGAATCTCGATGCGCTGCCCCTCAGGGCCAATCACCGTCGTATGAAGCGACTGGTACATATTTGGCTTGGGCATCGCGATGAAATCTTTAAACCGCCCAGGAACGGGCTTCCACGATGAATGGACAACCCCCAAGGACTCATAACAAGCTCGAACGGTGGGAACGATTACTCGAAACCCGAGAATGTCATACACATCCTCAAAGGAGAGCTTATCCTTCTCCATCTTTTGCCAAATCGAATAGTAGTGCTTCCCACGTCCTTTAACCGAGGCTGACACTCCAGCCTCCGCGAGGGTTTTTTGAATCTCAACCGTCGCGCGATCGACATACGCCTCACGCTCAGGCGCGCTCTTTTGAATGTGCTCTTCGATCTGCTTGTACAGTTCGGGGCGAAGGTAGAAGAGGCAAAGATCCTCAAGTTCTGATTTCAGCCAATGGATACCGAGACGATTCGCCAGCGGCGCGTAAATCTCTTGAGTTTCTATCGCGATACGTCGCTGCTTCTCCTCTGAGAAGTACTTCAACGTTCGCATATTGTGTAAGCGGTCACACAACTTCACTAAAACGACGCGAATATCCTTCGCCATCGCGAGAAGCATCTTTCGAAAATTTTCGGCTTGCTTCTCCTCGCGAGACTCGAACTCTATTCGAGTAAGCTTCGTAACTCCCTCAACGATATCAGCCACCCCTGGCCCGAACTCCCGTTGCAGGTCCTCCCGAGTGACATCACTATCTTCAATGGTATCGTGCAGCAGTGACGCGATAACTGATGGCTCGTCGAGCTTCAGTTTGCATACCAACAGGGCCGTCTCTTCGACATGCGTGAAGTACGGCTCTCCGGAGGCTCGGATTTGCCCCTTGTGGCACTCTACGGCGAAATCGTACGCTTTCTTGAGTACGTCGAGGTCTGGGTTGGGGTGATACTTTTTTAGGGCGTCCGCCAGTTGCTCAAACGACATACAGGCGAACCCACCTACGCTCTATTCATCAAAGCCAAGTATTCCTACCAATAAAGACTACTCCTCGTCATCCTCATCGCCAGCGGCGATAGGACCAGTCTTAGAAAGAGTATCGCGAAGGAAATCAGTCGCGCGAGTATCGCCTCCATTTGAGAAGAGACCAGCGCCAATCTCTGGACGACGCTCACGCTCCGCGGCCTGAGCCTGTCGAGCAGCCTCAGCCTCTCGAGCCTTCTCCTCCTCATACACCTGAGTCTCTTCAGGAGTCATGAAGCGAACCTTTCCATCAGCGATCTCACGGAGCGCTGTAACAACAGACTTGTTTCTACGATCAGTTGTTTGAGGAGAAGAGCCCTGAAGAAGCTGCTTGGTTCGCTTGGACGCAAGCTGAACGAGAGAGAAACGATTATTTTCCTGAACAAGACAATCTTCTACAGTGATGCGGGCCATACTTTACAAACTCCCTCAAGCGCGGACACAGACAAGGAGACATCAACAAGGAGCGGTACGCGCTCTCGATTCTCAATTCATAAGAATCGGTTATTCCCTCTTTTCTGCGGATTAACTCTCCAGGCCGATCACAATTCGTGACCGACAACGGAAAGGTGAACTATCTTGACAGGTTATCAAAGCGGGTCCGTGCTGTAAACATCCAGGCTATGCTCAATCTCACTTAGACGCTTGTTCCCTAAGGGCGATTTCGAGGCCCGCTTTCCTTCCTACCACGCCCCATACGCAACCGCTTGGATTACTTGAACTTTACTCCGCCCCTCGGATTACAGCTCTGACTTACCTCTTGCAAAAAACACCCCAGGCTTCTGGCTTAGCGATACGGACGAGGTACAATATCGCCCAGGTAAAAGCACCATGAGCCACCACGGTCCCGATCCTACGAGTGAAACCGCGCGAGATTCGGCGCAACAGTCGCCCCCTACCGTTCCTTCAGTGGAGCGCTACGACTACGAACAGGTTCAACGAGCAATCTCCTCGCGTAATCACGAACTCTACCGAGACATAGTCACATCAAGCACTCAAGCACTCACAGACGCCCACAGTGTGCTCCAACTAGCAAGCCAAGACGGCACCACGATCAGCACGCAGATCATTCGATCCGCCATCTTCCGAGTGGTTCAGGCCGGGCGCCCGTTATACAAAATCGAGCACATCGTAGATTTCGAACAATTACCTGAACCACAAACCGAAGAAGCCGTAGAATTGAATCGCCTTAAAGATTGGCTCTGCTGCACGAGAGACCGTTTGCGAATACTACAGGAAAGGCTCGGGTTGCTTGGTCACATTAATGACCACAACGCCATTCGCCAAGGCATCCGCGCCATACTTCCAGATTTCCTAGACGCAGCGAACCAAGTCCAACGACTTCTACAAGCCGAACCTGAAAAGATTCAGAACTAACGACCGGCGGCCTTACGATCAGCCTCGCCCTCCCCACCAAGAAGAGAGAGGTAATCCTGCAACGCGCGTACCGAGAGATAACTTCGATCCTTCACCATCTCAAGAGCGTCAGAGACAGCGCGCCCCGCAGCGATCGTGGTGTAGGTTGGAATTCGCATCTCATTTGCCACAATACGAATCGATTTTGAATCCATCACCGGCTGCCACCCCTCTGGAGTATTAATTACCATCGATATCTCACCTTGGCCGAGCATATCAACGATGTGCGGAGATCCGTCTCGGACTTTATTAACCTCCTCAACGCTCCCACCGAGCTCACGAACCGACGCCGCTGTACCTTTTGTGGCGACAATATCGAACTTAAGGTTAGAAAGTCGCTTCACAATGTGAGCAAGAGCGCCTTTATCGCGATCGCGGATACTCAAAAACACCTTGCCCTCTTTTGGAAGGGTGATATTTGCCGCGAACTGGCTCTTGGCGAAGGCGCCTCCGAAATTCGTGTGAATCCCCATTACCTCGCCTGTGGACTTCATCTCTGGACCAAGTACGGTGTCCACTCCTGGGAACTTGCTGAATGGAAACACCGAAGCTTTGACCGATACGTATCCAACCGGCTCAACCTCTCGCACCCCAATCTCCTTGAGCTTCTTTCCCGCCATAACTCGTGACGCCACTTTAGCCCACGGAATGCCGGTCGCCTTGCTCACAAACGGAACGGTTCTGGACGCCCGAGGGTTCACCTCAAGAATATAGATCTCCTCAGCCTGCGTTACCGCGAACTGAATGTTCATGAGCCCTACGACATCCAATTCCTTCGCCAACACCTTAGCTTGACGTTTCAACTCATCAACGACCTTACGCGAGAGCGTTTGCGGCGGCAGACAACAAGAGCTGTCTCCTGAGTGGATTCCGGCAGGCTCGATATGCTCCATCACTCCAGCGATAAGCACTTCATCACCATCGCTAACAGCGTCAACATCAACCTCAATCGCGCTGTCGAGGAATCTATCGAGGAGCACTGGGCGATCGTGAGACACCTCAACACCCTCGTGCATATAACTACGAACTTCATCTTCGGTGTAGATGACTCGCATCGCGCGCCCACCAAGCACGAAAGATGGACGAATCATAAGCGGGAATCCAACTTTGCGAGCAGCCGCTAGCGCTTCCTCGGCGGACCGGGCGGTAGCGTACTGCGGCTGGCGCAATCCCAGTTTGTTGATGAGAGCCGAGAAGCGCTCTCGATCTTCAGCGACATCGATCGAATCTACCGAGGTTCCGATGACCGGCACTCCAAGCGCGGCCAGCTCTCCCGATATCCGCAGAGGAGTTTGACCGCCAAATTGCACAATCACTCCAACTGGATTTTCTCGCTCAACGATCGACATCACCGACTCGACCGTGAGCGGCTCGAAATACAATCGGTCGCTCGTATCATAGTCAGTCGATACCGTTTCTGGATTGCAGTTAACCATGATCGTCTCAAAGCCATCTTCCTTGAGAGCCATTGCCGCGTGCACACAACAGTAGTCGAACTCAATTCCTTGACCGATTCGATTAGGACCAGCCCCTAAAATGATGATCTTATCTCGCTCAGTAGGAGGAGCGTCTGAACCAGCGTCATACGAAGAGTAAAGATATGGAGTGTGAGCCACAAACTCAGCCGCGCAGGTGTCGACCGACTTGAACGAAGTCTTGAGCCCCAGCTTTTTTCGATATGCCCGCACAACTGATTCCTTAGTGTCGGTGAGCTGCGCGAGGCGGCGATCCGTAAATCCTAAAGACTTAAGCTCACGAAGCGCGTCAGCCGACAAGGATTCGATCGTTTTCCCCTTGAGAGAAGACTCACATTGAATCAGCTCCTCAATCTGACCAAGGAACCAAGGATCAATCGCGGTGGCCTGATAAAGATCGCGCACTGAGAAACCAGCGCGAAGAGCCTCTCCCACCAACCAAAGACGATGAGGCGCGGCCTTCTTAGTCGCTTCAAGCAGCTCTTGCCGACCAAGGTCCTTCGCCAGCTTGGCGCGATCGAAACCGTAGGTGTCCATTTCCATGGAGCTCATAGCTTTCTGCAAAGCCTCTTGGAAGGTACGTCCGAACGACAACACCTCTCCCACTGATTTCATTTGCGTCCCAAGCGATGGATCGGCCGCAGGGAATTTTTCGAAGTTGAATCGAGGAATTTTGACTACAACGTAATCGATGGATGGCTCGAAACAGGCCGGTGTCTCCTTGGTGATGTCATTTGATATCTCATCGAGCGTATAGCCCACCGCGAGCTTCGCCGCGATCTTAGCGATCGGGAATCCAGTCGCTTTCGACGCGAGCGCCGAGCTTCGAGACACTCGTGGATTCATCTCAATAACGATAATCCGCCCATCCTTGGGGTTAAGCGAGAACTGCACATTCGAGCCACCAGTATCAACGCCAATGCGTCTCATCACCTTAATCGCGGCGTCGCGAAGAAGCTGATACTCTTTGTCGGTCAGTGTTTGAATTGGAGCAACAGTGATCGAGTCACCTGTGTGCACTCCCATCGGGTCGAAGTTCTCGATTCCGCATACGATTACCACGTTATCTTTGAGGTCTCGCATAACCTCAAGCTCAATCTCTTTCCATCCAAGGAGAGACTCTTCAATGAGCACTTCGTGATTCGGACTCGCGGAGAGGGCAATTGCCACTTTTCGGTGCAACTCGTCAGGCGAGTACACGATACCACCGCCAGTACCTCCAAGCGTTCTCGATGGACGCAATACAAGCGGGTACCCTAACTCCTTCGCCGCTTTTTCAGCGTCCGCCATACAGGTAGCGATACAAGAGCGAGCGGAATCCAGACCGATCTCGTCCATCGCCTTGCGGAAGAGATCTCGATCCTCGGCGGTCTTTATCGACTCAACATTAGCGCCAATTAACTGGCATCCGTATTTCTCGAAGACTCCTCGCTCCTCAAGCTCAAGCGCCGTGTTGAGCGCCGTCTGTCCACCCATGGTCGGAAGCACAGCGTCAGGTCGCTCGAGCTTAATAATCTCCTCGACGAAGTCCGCCGTAATCGGCTCAATGTAGGTGCGATCAGCGAACTCAGGGTCCGTCATTATCGTTGCGGGATTCGAGTTAACGAGGATAACCTTGTACCCCTCCTGCTTCAGGGCCTTTATCGCCTGCGTACCGGAGTAATCGAACTCGCACGCCTGACCGATAACGATCGGACCGGAGCCGATAAGAAGAATTGATTTAATATCAGTTCGTTTTGGCATAAAAACTCGCTATCGAGCGCCCCCCATTACCAGATCGTGAAATCGCTTGAAGAGGTAGCGTGAATCGTGTGGGCCCGGAGATGCTTCGGGGTGGTACTGAACCGAGAACGCGCGCGCCTCCTTCGACTCCAACCCCTCCACTGTCATGTCGTTCAAATTGAGATGTGAGATGAAAACGTTCTCGGGAAGGCTATCCTTGTGAACAGCGAACCCGTGATTTTGAACGGTGATCTCAACCTTTCCGGTGGTCTCATCACGTACCGGATGATTTCCTCCGCGATGCCCGAATTTAAGTTTGTACGTTTTTCCGCCAAGGGCCTGCCCCAGGATCTGGTGGCCAAGGCAAATACCGAACATCGGAATTTTGCCCAGCATCTCTTTCACCGGCTTAACCACATAGTCCAAGGTCGCCGGATCTCCAGGACCATTCGACAGGAAAATCCCATCTGGACGCAGAGCCATTATCTCAGTCGAAGTTGTTCCAGCGGGAACAACTGTTACCCGAAAACCAACGTCGACGAGAAGTCGAAGGATGTTGTGCTTAACGCCGCAATCAATCGCGACGACGTGCGGACGGCTTACTAACTGCTCCTGAGAGAGCTTGCGAGAATTTCCACCCTGCAGGCTCCATGGGAGCTTGTCCCATGTGTAAATCTCTTTACAGGCAACCTGCTTCACGTAGTCCTTCCCCTCCATCGAGCCGAGCGCCTTAGCGCGAACGACAAGATCTTGAGGATCTACCCCCTCCCCGCCAGCCATCACGGCCATTTGCGCTCCGTGATCGCGGAGATGCGCCACAACCTGCCGCGTATCGATCCCCTCAAGGCCCATGACGTTATTTTTTGTCAGATAGCTTTGCAGCGAGGTCGTGGACCGAAAGTTTGATGGTTCTTTGTGAGCGACTCGAACTATCAATCCTTCCGTGTAGACCCGAGAAGATTCAATATCCTCCTCGTTGCACCCTACATTTCCGATATGCGGGTACGTGAAACACATGATCTGTCCAGCGTAACTTGGGTCAGTGAGAATTTCCTGATAGCCGTACATCGAGGTGTTAAACACCGCCTCTCCGGTCACCGGATTGTCGGTGCCGCGCAAAGCTCCGAAGCAACGCCCCTTAAAGACTGTTCCGTCCGCGAGGGCGAGGTAACCAACCTCACCCCGTGCTTCAACCGCCGCCTGTTGCGTCTTCTCACTCTTCATAGCGCTCTCTCTCTGTTACCGCGGGTTCGACGTTAGCTCCGACACCAAGCGACCATCCTTGACTACGTGACGCCCTCCCACAAAAGTGTGAAGAGAGAGACCAAGGAGCTCTCGCCCGAGGAACGGACTATTCTTTGACTTTGAACGATTTTCTTCTTCACCAAACCGCCATCGTCGCTGCGGATCTACTACAATCACATCCGCCTCACTTCCTACTGAAATTCTGCCGTACGAGAGTCCGAACGCTCGAGCTGGCCCCGCGCACAATATATCCACCATCCTGCGCCGAGATATCTGTCCTTGTGCGCACATCTCTATCAACAGAGGAAGGCTCGTTTGGAGTCCCAAGATACCCACGGTCGCGCGGGAGAACTCAACCTGCTTACTATCTTTATCGTGAGGAGCGTGATCGCTCGCGATCGCGTCAACAGTTCCATCCTTAACACCAGCGATAAGACCAGCGATATCCTCATTATCTTTGAGTGGAGGCATCATTTTGTAAGAAGTGTCGTACGTCTCACAGCAGCTATCATCCAATACCAAGTGATGTGGGGCTACTTCACAGGTAACATTAATCCCGTCGTTCTTCGCGCGACGAATGAGCTCAATGCCTCGCGCGGTAGAGACGTGACAGATGTGAACCTTACCCTTCGTATAGCGAGCGAGCTCGATGTCTCGAGCGATCATCACGTCTTCAGCTATACCGGGAAATCCTTTCAAACCGAGACGAAGGGAACGAGGACCTTCATTCATGCATCCGCCACAGCTGAGGTTACGATCTTCCTCGTGACATGAAAGCGGAAGACCTAACATGAGGCACCACTCAAGCGCCCGTCGCATGAGGCCAGCGTCAGCGACAGGATCTCCATCGTCAGAGAACGCCACACAACCAGCTTTTGCTAATTCGGAATAAGGGGCGAGCTGTTTGCCTTTTCGCTCCATCGAGATCGCGCCGATCGGAAGAACGCGAGAAGCTCCAGCCGCAGCCGCTTTCTCTAAGATATATCGAGTGACTTCGGCCGAATCATTCGCCGGCTTCGTATTAGGCATACAACAAATGGAGGTGTACCCTCCCAGCGCCGCAGCCTCAGCTCCTGTCTGAACAGTCTCTTTCCACTCCTCGCCTGGCTCACGTAGATGCACATGCAGGTCGATACATCCTGGCATTACCCACCTATTCTGCGCGTCTATCCGCTCCGCGTCAGAGTGCTCCTTCAACACACCTGGCTTCTCAATCGCCTTAACCTTTCCATCTTCGATGAGAAGGTCAAAAGCACCATCTCGATCCGACGCCGCGTCGATCAAGGTTCCGCCGTGAATAACTACTGGCCGAGCTTTAGCCATGAGACACCTCCTCCGGAGCGCCAACGGTTCGGGCGAGCAGGTAGAGAACCGCCATTCGAACCGCTACTCCATTTGTGACTTGATTGCGAATGAGTGAGCGTGGACCATCGGCGACCTCGCCAGAGATCTCAGTGCCACGATTCATAGGACCGGGATGAAGCACCACACAGCCAGGAGCCTGTCGAGCTAATATACGCTCGCTGATACAGTACTCCTTACTGTATTCATCAAGGTTAGGAACGAAATGCTCTTCTTGCCGCTCAAGCTGCATACGAAGAGACACCACAACATCAAGATCTTTAAGCCCCTCTGCGAGATCGCTATACACCTTGATCGTATCGGTGCCAAACGCGCCTCTCGCGAAATCCTCAGGAACCAAGGTCTTCGGCCCGATGAGCCTGACCTCATTCCCCAACGTGAGGTGCGCCCACACGCTACTGCGAGCTACGCGGGAGTGTCGAACATCACCAACGAATCCTATCTTTAGCCCCTCGATGCCGCGCTTCTTTGTAGCGAAGTATTGCTTCAAAGTAAGCAGGTCGAGAAGCGCTTGGGTAGGATGTTCGTGAGCTCCATCTCCGGCGTTCACGACGGACGTTCTGGCGAGATGCTTTGCGGCGAAGTGTGGTGCGCCACTCTCGGAGTGACGCATGACGATTACGTCCGGGTTCATCGACTCTAGGGTGCGCACAGTATCGATGAGGGTTTCACCCTTCTTCACCGAACTAGCCCCGATACTGACATTAATAGTGTCAGCCGAGAGGCGTTTGCCAGCTATGTCAAAGCTTGAAAGTGTTCGAGTGCTTGGCTCGAAGAAGACATTGACGATTGTTTTTCCGCGAAGTGTTGGGACTTTTTTGATGTCCCTCTCTGAAACCTCAACAAACGAGTGTGCCGTGTCGAGGTACCGATATAAATCACTCTTCGAAAGCCCTTGTATTCCCAACAGGTGGTCGACCATCGAGTCGTGAGTTAACCTTAGCGGCAGCAACTTTACAAGCCCCTAGGGCGCACTTATTTGAGTATTTTTTAGGGGTTGATGGGTTCAGAAAACAAAAGAGCGAGCCCCTGAGAGACATCTGCCTTTCTCAGAACCCCGTACTCACGGAGCCTAGTAATTAACGCTCCTCTCTCTCGATCAAGTAGGCCCCGTCGCGATAGCCCATCTCGCTCAGTCGAACACGGACCAGCTGGGATCGCTGACACGGAATCACCTTACCAACATAATCCGCCTGAATAGGAAGCTCGCGGTATCCACGGTCGCAGAGCACGGCAAGCTCGACCCGGCGAGGCCGCCCAAAGTCTATAATCGCGTCAAGCGCAGAACGGATAGTGCGCCCAGTAAAGAGCACGTCGTCAACTAGGACGATACGAGAGCCGGCGATTCTAAACGGAAGGTCCGTACCCCTCAGGGTTGGCTGGGACTGAGAGCTCGAAAGGTCATCCCGGTACAGCGTTATATCAATAACCCCGTACGAAACCTCCGTGCCTTCAATTCTCTGAATCTCTTGCTGAAGCCGCTTCCCAAGGTACTCACCTCCTGTGCGAATACCCACGATAGCGAGATTTTTAATATCCCTGTCCTTCTCAAGGATCTCAAAACTCATGCGAGAAATGGCCCGAGAAATAGTCTCCTCGTCCATCACTAACTGCCACTCACGGGGAACGGGTTTATACTTCGCTGTCATACCAAATATTTCCTTAACTACCTGTATACCCTTTCTGCCGAGGGACTGAAACTAAAAGAAAAGAGGGTAACTGGCTTTCCAAAGATAGATAGCTGGAACTTCTCCTCATAAGGCACCGAAATCCGTATCCGCCCTCCCTCACGACGAATCTGAATATCTCGAATAGTGGCTGGAATACCGTACTGGTCAATGACCACCAGAAGCTCTCGGCGAATCTCCTCGTCGGACTCGATCTCCGCGTCCTGGAGAGCACGAGCACACCGAACTTTGAGGTCAAAGTAGTAGTAATAAAGGGGCAAAACCTTGCAGGCGACGACCAAGGCGACTAACACCCCCAACCATCGAAGAGACCGTTTCCGCCCCCTCTTAACTGGGAGAGCAGCCGGCATCGGAGAAGCCTCGGTAGCCACATCACTCATACGACGTTATTACCAAGCGAATCCCCCTGGACACCAGAGCTTAACTCAGAGCGTCCAACAAAAATCGGCTCGATACGGAGGGGGGTGCCAATCACTCTCAACGTCGTTATAGTAGAGATATCCTTGAGGATTGCTATGCAACATCGCTCCTGGTTCACACCCATCCGAATCGCCGCCATCCTCCTCCTTCTCGTAGGAGCTGGAAATCTCTACATTGGAATGAACAAACGTGACCGTCATGAAGCGGCGATACAGAGCGCTGCGCGAGACTCTCAAGAATCTCAACAGCCCGAAGACTCCCTTAAACTAAAGAGACTCCATTCTCGCATGAGCTTTTACGAGTTTGTGATTACCGGTGGTGGCGCCTTTCTAGTAGCCGGCGCCGGACTTCTCATCTTTGCGCAACTCAAAAGCCGAAAGCGCTAAGACGACTCATCGGAAAGTTGTCCAAGCCGCCTCACGGCCTGCCGCGCGAGACCTCCGTTAACCGATGACTCAATCTTGTGCAGATCCTCTCTGATAAGATCGTTAGGCATCTTCTCGAAGAATATCTGACTGGCGAGCACCAACGAGGCAAAGGACCACAGCGCGAGCAGCGCGGCGGTTTTAAAAACTCTCACGAAAGCTAAAGACATACTCAAGAGAGTCGCGCACAGTAACGAAATACCAGCCGCGCCTCGCCATCCTGGGGCGTATGAATCAAGCAGCTTTGGCTCCGCTATAAGGAGACCAACCACCGCCAGCGCCGAGCAGAGAAGCATCAAGTATCCGATACGGACAATGATCAGAGGCCCTGATGTCGACCTTACGGCGCCTCGCACCAACACCCAACCAAGGGCCGAGCAGAGGAGAAGTCCCCACGCGCCTCCCATCTGAACAAGTGGCTTCAAAGCCGCCAGCTGCGGCGAGAATGAAAGGTCAGTGTAAGGTAACGCCAATGGAGCGGCGCCTCCCAACACGGAAACCAAAAGAGAAAGCCTTAAAATCTTGCTAACGATGTACGCCCCAACGAGCGCGCAGCACGGAATTGCTAAAACGTACCAAGGAATGTGCGATAGTTCGGTCATTATCAGTCCACGCTACGAGTGATAGTCGAAACATCATGAAGACTACATCGACACCACATCCGTGTTGCTTGAGAGAAAAATACTCCGCTCACGGGCTCCGATAACCGCAAGGTCCAACCAACGACAACAGCTCGACCTTCTATTTATGAGATGCCCTCCCGCGACAAATCGATACAAATTCGTTACAACTGACGTTGTACAAACGACCATGCGACTAAGATAAGCGATTCGGCAGCTTGTCGATAAAACAACGGTTCGGCGCTGATGGTCAGCGGGAAAAGAGCTCTGGCAGCAGCTTCACGAAGCGCGAGCGAGGCATCACCTCGCCCAGACCTAGGGATTGAGCCTCTCCGCACACCTCCTCATGGACATGAGAGAAAAAACTAACCGTCCGCCATCCTTGTTCGATCATCCCTCGCACAACGGGAGCTAGAGCATCGAGGGGTACCCCGCTCTTTTCGAGGTCCAACATTAGAACTCCCGTCTCTCCGCTCTCGCTTACCGCTTTATCAAGCGCCGTAAGGGAGCGAGCCGTTGAGAGCTGCGCGCCGGTAGCGGCAGCAACCTCTTTTACCTTTGAAATAAACATCAAATCGGAACTGATCAGAATCGCTCGCATAGCGTGACTACTCGATCCCAAAGCTTTGAGCCTTCGCTATCAGGTTTGAGCGCGAGATTCCAAGCTGGCGAGCGGCCTCGCTCTTGTTACCATCGCATCGCTTGAGCGCTGATACGATCATGTCGCGCTCTACCGATTCGAGAACTTCTTTCAACTTGCCGTCCGTAACAGCGACCGCCGGTGCCGTCGCGGCACTAGCTCCCGAAAGAGCCGGAGAGAGACAACTCAAGGTAAGGACCTCGTCCTTCCCGCTCATAACGTGAGCTCTCTGCAGCTCATTCTCAAGCTGGCGAATGTTGCCCGGCCAAGCGAACGCTTCAAGGGCACTCATTGCCTCTGGAGATATCTGCTTACGGACACGCCCCTGCCCTTCAGCCATCTTGCTCAAAAAGAATTCAACAAGGAGCGGAACGTCTCCCTGACGCTCGCGCAACGGAGGCAGTCGCAAATTAACCACGTTAAGGCGGTAATACAGATCCTCTCTGAAAGTTCCGGCTTTTACCAT
Organism: Deltaproteobacteria bacterium; assembly: GCA_947488865.1. GTDB lineage: Bacteria > Bdellovibrionota_C > UBA2361 > UBA2361 > OMII01 > OMII01. The sequence goes on from CANLCB010000016.1 coordinate 13,039, forward strand.
CTCTTCCAAATTTCGATTGGTGGCCGCGACGACTCGAACATCAACACGCTTCTGCTTTACACCACCAACAGGCATGAACGTTCCATCCTGAAGCACGCGGAGCAGCTTAACTTGAAGGGCTGGGCTCATCTCGCCAAGTTCATCAAGGAAGAACGTCCCACCATCAGCGACCTCAAAGAGCCCTTCCTTATCGCGATTAGCGCCAGTAAACGCGCCTTTCACATGACCGAACAATTCAGACTCAAGAAGATTCTCGTTAAACGCCGAGCAATTCTGCACGACGAAGGGCTTATCTTTTCGCGGACCATTCACATGGAGCGCCGTCGCTACGAGCTCCTTTCCGGTTCCCGACTCGCCAGTAATAAGCACCGGCACGTCAGTCTCTACAACTTTCGCCATCACGTCATAGAGCCCCTGCATAACGGGACTTCGACCGATGATATTCGAGAACGAGAACTCATCAGCCATGCGAGCTTGAAGCCGACGATTAGCATTCTTCGCCTCTTTTAGCTCACCGTATACCTTTCGCATCCGAATGGTGGCGTGAATACGGGCAAGCAGCTCATGCGAGTTGTATGGCTTACAGATGTAGTCGTCAGCGCCCTGATCGAGCCCATGAACGATATCTTCTAATTCATCTTTTCCTGTGAGGAGAACGACGGGAACATACCGAAGCTCCGCGTCGCTTTTAAGGATCTTGGCGACCTCGTAGCCGTTAGGCTCTGGCATTACCACATCGAGAAGGATCAGATCTGGGCTCTCATTGCGAGCCTTCTCCAAAGTCTCTGTTCCACTCGAAGCGGTGATTACCTCATAGCCTCTCAACAGGAGAAGCTGCTCAAGGGCGAACAACCCTTCAGGGTCGTCATCAACCGCGAGAACTCTGATAGGACGATCTTCTAGGGTCATACGCGAAAGCGCTCCACCCATTAGCCCTTCATCTTGTCGAGGAATTCTCTGTTGCTCTTCGTTCCGTCCATCTTGCTGACGAGGAACTCCATCGCCTCAACGGAGTTGAGTGGGTTGAGCACTCGTCGAAGCGCCCACACCTTCTGCATGACATCATTCTCAAGCAAGAGATCCTCTTTACGAGTTCCCGACGCTTTTAGATCCATCGCTGGATAGATACGTCGCTCAGCCAACTTACGATCGAGCACGATCTCGTGATTACCTGTTCCTTTGAATTCCTCGAAAATTACTTCATCCATTCGGCTTCCCGTCTCGATGAGCGCGGTTCCGATAATAGTGAGGCTTCCGCCCTCTTCCACGTTACGCGCCGCGCCGAAGAAGCGCTTTGGCTTGTGAAGAGCGTTCGCGTCAACTCCACCGGAGAGGATCTTACCGCTCGGAGGAACCACAGTGTTGTACGCTCGAGCAAGACGAGTAATCGAATCAAGAAGGATCACGACGTCACGCTTGTGCTCTACAAGACGCTTGGCTTTCTCGATAACCATGTCAGCCACCTGAACGTGACGCTGAGCAGGCTCATCGAACGTCGAGCTCACTACCTCGCCCTTTACGGAGCGAGCCATGTCAGTCACTTCCTCTGGACGCTCGTCAATGAGCAGTACGAGAAGAACAACCTCTGGGTGATTCTCGGTGATAGCGTTCGCGATGTTTTGAAGAAGGATTGTCTTTCCAGTTCGTGGAGGAGCGACGATGAGCGCTCGCTGCCCCTTACCTACTGGGCAGAAGAGATCCATGATGCGAGTGGAAAGAGCGCCGCTCTTCGTCTCCAACTTAAGACGCTCATTTGGATACAGCGCCGTAAGGTTATCGAAGTGAATCTTGGTCTTGAGAACCTCAGGCGGATCGTAGTTAACAGAGTTAACCTTGAGGAGCGCGAAATAACGCTCGCCCTCTTTCTCCCGAGGAGAACGAATTTGCCCTTCAATGGTATCACCGGTCTTTAGACCGAATCGCCGGATCTGAGCGGGCGACACGTACACATCATCTGGACCTGGAAGGTAGTTGTAATCCGGTGAACGCAAGAACCCGAAGCCATCTGGCAAACACTCAAGAACGCCACTCGCGTAGATGCTACCGTTGGACTCTGCCTGAGCGGCCAGAATGCCGAAGATCAGCTCTTGCCGCCTCATGGTGTTAGCGCCTTCGATTTCGAACTCGGCAGCTAACTTCATCAGCTCTTCAGACTTGAGGCGTTTTAATTCATTGAGGTTCATGAAGTACTCAAAGTTATGGGTTAAACACATTAATTCAACGCATCTCGCCGAACGGCATCCTAGCAATTACTCGTCTTATCTGATTACGGTCGTAACCGGGGGAGTTTTACTAGAAGAACGAACTCGGAGAGTTGATAGCCTTGAATGTCCTGAAACGGCCTATTCGGTAAGTCGCGGAGCTCTCATTCCGTTCGAGTCATTCGACATACGCTTATCCAACGTAAGTCTTCAAACTGCCCTTTTCGGGAAAAATAAGAGGAGTGCGCGAAACTCGAAAACGAATAGGTGCGATAGACGCGCTGGGCTACGCTCGAAGGCGCAACCTCACCTACAGATGGTTACCAGGGCCCCCGAATGCCGTCAAGCCCCTATTTTGCGCTCGGCAATCGTCTTAGCCGCTACAGCCCTGATGTAACTAGGCTCAATCATAGCGAGATCTCCGACGACGAAGGACTGACCAGCCTCAACAGGCAGCAATAATAATCCTCGAGCAGCCTCACCCTCGCTCTTCATGGGGAGGTCCGGAACCTCAAAATCTCGCTGAGGGGAAACAACAACAACCCCCTCCTCTCGAACGCTCCAAGGCTCAGAATCTAATGCGGAAAGCGGAACTATGCACGGCTCGATATGGACGTGAGCCCCCGGCAGAAAGGATCCGGCGAACACCTCGTCCCGCCGAGCGTCAGCGATGACAACAACCCTCTTAGGGGCATTCGAACGAGCGAAAGACACCGCCGCTATAGCAGAAAAAGACGAGAGACCAATTAGAGGAGCACGCACAGACCAGGCGAGCCCCTTGATGAAGCTCATGCCGATTCGGAGACCAGTAAAAGATCCCGGTCCTAAACCTACTCGCATCTCCGCTATCTGAGAGGGATCTAGCGAAGCGGCACCGCAAACCTCTCGGATCGTGTTGGAGAGTTGTTCGAAATGGTCCCCAGAGCCAGCAGAAGTAAGCGAATACAGCTTTCCATGAGAAGAGAGGGCTACGCTACAAAAAGACCCACTGGTGTCGACCGCGAGAATGTTGTTCACAACGACTCCTCAACGTCTCTCTAAAAGAAAACTCTGCGAAGGTCATTACCGATAGCGAACACCATAAGACACAACAACAAGGTCATTCCAACACGGGTCGCGTACTCCTGAAAGCGAAGACTCAAAGGCTTGCCGCGCAAGAACTCAATGGTGAAGAGCGTCAGGTGACCTCCATCCAACACAGGAATCGGCAAAAGGTTCATTACCCCAAGGGTTACATTGAGGAAGATCATCATGGTGACGACCGACATAAGTCCTCTATCCGCACTGGCCGCGGTTTGCTTAATGATCTCGATCGGACCTCCGATCGCCTTTTGCGGAGCGAGCAATCCAGTAACAAGAGCCTTTACAACCCTAATAGTCTGGAGAGAGAGCATCTCAACTCGTAACCACCCCGCGTGGCCCGCCTGCAAAAGGGTTACAGGCCTGTAGGTAACATTATCATCAGCGAGGGTAATACCGACCCGATAGGTCGCGTTATTCGAGTTCCCTTCAAGCACATCGTATTCAGTAACACCGGCCTTTGGATTTACCTTAACGGTGAGCGGCTGATAGGTTCGAGCCGAGGGCTCTTGCTTGGCAAATTCCCCCACTGGGCGCTCAAGAACGAACTCAAGCTCTTTTCCACCCGAGCCTCGCACAATCTCAACCAGCTCGCCAAAACTCTTAACTTGACGCCCCTCGATAGTAACGATGCGATCACCTTCCTGGATTCCCGCGATCTGAGCGGGAAGTCCCGGCTGCACACTACCAATGGTAACTGGACCTTCACCAACAACTGGGAGACCTACGACAAAGTAAGTACCAGCGGCGAGCAACCAGGCAAAAATGAAGTTGAAGAGCGGCCCGGCGACCACGATCGCGCATCGAGGAAGATACGGCTTCTTCAGGAACCAACGATTGGTGTCCTTCACCATCGCTTGCTGCGCCGGAGTCAACTCTTCCTGCGTTCCTTCGATAGGAGACGCGCCCCCGACCTCAGAATCGGCGACTCCCCCGTTTTCCATCATCGTCGGATCATCACCAGCCATTCGGACGAAACCTCCGAGAGGGATGGTTCGTATGGTATACGTCGTTTCTCCGCGTTGAATCCTCGTCAGCACTGGACCGAAGCCGAGCGCGAACTCAAGAACGCCCACGCCGAAAAATTTCGCCACCAAGAAATGCCCAAGCTCGTGAACAAATACGAGGACGCCAAGGATGATTATCGCAAGAATTATTCCCATATCTACCTAGTGTCGAATACTCGTCGCATATTGTCGAGCCCACTCTGTTACCTCATCCGTCAAAGCGAAGAGTTCCTCTAAGCTTCCGTAGGATCGTGAACCAAAGCGCTCGAGAGACTCACCGATCAGACTATAAATCCCCTCAAACGAGAGAGCCCTAGCCAAAAAGAGAGAGACGGCAACCTCATTTGCGGTATTCATTACCGCCGACGCTCCATTAGCGCCTCGCAAACATTGGCGCGCCCGCTCAATGCTAGGGAACTTATCCGCCTGCAACGGAAGGAACGTAAGCTCCTGTACCTTCGTAAAATCAAGCCGTTCCATAACCCGTCGAGCCCGAGTCTCAGGATAGGTTAACGCGTACGCTATAGGGCCCTTCATATCGGGCACGGAAAGCTGAGCCAGTACCGTGCCGTCTATAAGCCGGATCATAGAGTGAATAATACTCTGCGGATGAACGATAACCTCGATCTCTTTCTCAGGAACATCAAAGAGCCATCGAGCTTCGATAACCTCAAGGGCCTTGTTCATCATTGTCGCTGAATCTATTGAGATTTTCGCCCCCATATTCCATTTAGGATGCTTGAGCGCCTGTTCAGGCGTAATCCCCCGAAAAGCTTCTTTAGGAGTGTGGAGGAATGGCCCACCTGAAGCTGTTAAAATCACTGAGTCGAGATCCCCCGGTTGAATTCCCTGCAACACTTGGAAGACTGCCGAGTGCTCACTGTCCACCGGAATAAGCTTTACGCCCTTTTCGCTAACACGCTTTCGAACCAACTCTCCGGCGACGACCAACGACTCTTTATTGGCGAGAGCTATATCTTTACCCGAATCGATCGCGGCCAAGACCCCCGACAAGCCAGCCATACCAACAACGGCCGCTACAACAATAGGAGCCGAACTTTCAGCGATAGCCGATAGGATCTCCGCTTCGCCGCATACAAGTTTGGTATCTCCCCAGGCGCTTGCGCCAGCCGCCACACCAAGGGCCTGACACAGTGCCGAAAATCCGGCGGCGTCCGAAAGACCTGCCACCCGGGGCTTGAACATCCGAACTTGTTCAGCGAGGCGCTCTCCTTGGCGACCTGCCACCAGCAGATCGACGGAGAACAGATCAGGATTAGCTTTTACTACCTCGAGCGCAGATACTCCAATCGACCCTGTCGAGCCGAGTATCGCGATCTGACGAGTCGCCATCTTACAGCACTCCAGAGAGGACGAGAGCAACAACAACCACCGGCGCGGCGGCGATCATTCCATCGAATCGGTCGAGGATACCTCCGTGACCAGGAAAGAAGGCCCCAGTGTCCTTCACTCCCCGCAACCGCTTTAGATACGATTTTGAGAGATCTCCACCTTGAGCGGCGAGAGTAGCCAAGAGCGCCACGGAAGCGAGCATTCCAGTGCTCCAGAGGCCCCCAAGAATCAACTTCCCGAAACCAACCCCGGCGACCACACCAATCACAAGGCCCGCGACACTCCCTTCTACCGTCTTGTTGGGCGAAAGAGCTGGCGCAAGTTTTGTTTTTCCAAGAGATCGTCCAACGAAATACGCTCCCGCGTCATTCAAAGCCACCAGACCAGCTATCCACCAGAACAGATTCACACCAAGCGGCAACGAACTAGCCACCACAAGCTGCGGAGCGCAGATCCCTAGCAGAAGAAACGCGGGGGTAAAACGCTCACTAAATCGCGCGCCATCCTCCAGACGCTCACGACCCGCGAGCACCTGCATAACCATTAAAGACACTCCACTAATAACGGTAGCGACAAGGAGAGGCTCGGAAGCCCCCTGCCCCCGCACTACTCGATCCACCGCGGAGAGCGTGGCGACCAACGATGGAAGAGAGAGAACCACAAAGGTAAGCGCGCCAGCGATCGGACGATATGCCAAGGTCGCCTCATCTCGCGCGAAAAGCCGCACCACCTCAAACACCGACATCACCGCCACGCCCGCGGCGAACGTAACCGCCAAAAGCTGCCCATACGGAACCATCAGGGCGATGACCGTCAGGCCGAACGCGACTGACAGCACTATCAACGCCGTGAGAAGTCGATCTTTCAGAGAGCCGGTGTGATCAAAGGTAAAAGCGGAGAGCAGCGGATTAGACACTGTCGATCTGCTCTTGGGTTTTTCCGAATCGGCGGTTGCGTCCAGCGAAGACATGGAGACACCTATAAAACTCATCAATCGTAAAATCAGGCCAGAGCACCGGAGAAACAACGATCTCCGAGTAGGCCAACTGCCACAACAAGAAGTTGGAAATTCGAGTCTCATCACTCGTTCGAATGAGGAGCTCGGGATCCGGCACATCAGGCAGGTACAGAGACTGAGCGAACATCTGCTCCGTGATTGTCTCTGGATCCACTTCGCCAGCTTTGATCTTGCGAGCAATCTTCTTTACAGCTTGAAGTACCTCATCTCGCCCGCCGTACGATACAGCCAAGATCAGGTCCATACCCGACAGATCCTTCGTCTTCTCCTCATTTCGCGTGAGCAGCTCACGTACACCGTCCGGAAGCCGAGAGAGATCTCCCATCGCGCGAAGCCTAATACCGTTGCGCAGGAGCAAATCGAGCTCGGACTCCAGGTAGTTGACGAAGAGGCGCATTAACCCGCCGACCTCGTCCTGAGGTCGCTGCCAATTTTCCGTTGAAAAAGCGAACAAGGTGAGATGGCGAACTCCTAATCGGCGCGCCTCCTCGACAACCATGCGCACGCTCTTAGCGCCGTTTCGATGGCCCTCAACACGAGGAAGGAAGCGCTTCTTCGCCCATCGCCCATTCCCATCCATGATGATGGCCACATGCCGTGGAATAACCGCTGGGAGTGGCGTCGTGGACGAAGCGCTCCTCAAAGGAGCTACCGTCGCGTCGCTGTCCGAATTCGCCATAAAGGGCACACCTTAAAGGGAGCGCGAGGAAGACTCCTCACACCTCCATGAGCTCTTTTTCTTTGGCGGCCGCCGCGACGTCAACGTCAGCGATGACCTTATCAAGGATCTTCTGAATCTCATCCTGAGCGCGACGAGAATCGTCCTCAGACATCTCTTTGTTCTTAACCTGTTTCTTGACTCCCTCCACCTCATCACGGCGAAGATTTCGGAGACTGACCTTCGTCTCTTCAGCCATTTTTCCGACCTTCTTAATGAGGTCTTTCCGGCGCTCTTCATTAAGAGCTGGGATAACCACTCGAACGAGGGAACCTTCACGAGAAGGATTCAAGCCAAGCTCTGATTGGTGAATCGCCTTCTCGACGGCCTCTACCGCGGAACCGTCGTACACCTGAATCGTAAGCATTCGAGGCTCTGGGGCGGCAACCATACCAAGCTGCTGCAACGGCACCTTAGAACCGTAGTACTCTACCTGCACGCTCTCCAAGAGCGCTGGGGTTGCGCGACCAGAACGTAGTCGCCCCAACTCTTTCTTAAAGTGATCGAGCGCCTTAGCGCACTGCGCCTTGTAATCATCAAATTTCCCGCTCATAGATTCTCCTGTCTTGAAATGCCGTGAATTTACCCCTCAACGAGAGTTCCAACCTGCTCGCCGTGCACTATACGCTTAAGATTCCCCTCAACTCCCACATTGAACACCATGATTGGGAGGCTATTCTCCATACAAAGGGAGATAGCAGCCGCATCCATCACTTTCAATCCCTTTTGAAGCACGTCCATGAAGGAGATCTTACCGAATGGCTTGGCCTCTGGGTTCTTCTTAGGATCTGAGTCATATACCGCGTCGACCTTAGTTCCCTTCAAAAGGATTTCGGCGCCAACTTCCATCGCGCGAAGACTTGCCGCGGTATCGGTAGTGAAGAAAGGGTTTCCTGTTCCACACGCGAAGATAACAACGCGCCCCTTCTCAAGGTGCCGGGTCGCTCGGCGCTTAATGTACGGCTCTGAGATCTCTTTCATCTCGATGGCGGAAAGGACCCGGGTGTGAACCCCTTGAGCCTCAAGTCGATCTTGCAAGGCGAGCGCGTTAATGGCCGTCGCGAGCATCCCCATGTAGTCACCGGTCACTCGATCGAGCCCCTGCGAGCCAGCTTGAACGCCTCGGAAGATGTTACCACCACCGATAACAACTCCAACCTGAACCCCGAGCTCATTGACCTCTTTGATCTGACTTACAAGCGCGTTGATAATCGAGGCCTCGATTCCCGTTCCCTTTTCTCCTCCGAGGATCTCTCCGCTGAGCTTAAGAAGGATTCGCTTGTACTTTACCTGGGCCATGAACTCTCCAACTAACTAAAAACTAAAAAAACGAAGTACGACGGTTTCCCGGCGTACTTCGTTTTTAGTGAATTACGCCGGGACGATGAGAGTTACTTGTCTCCAACCATTGCGGCAACGTCAGCCGCGAGGTTGCCCTGAATTCGCTCAACACCTTCACCAACCTCAAGTCGGCTAAAGCGGCGAACGGTTACCTTCTCACCACAACGCATGCTCATATCGTCGATGAGAGTCTTGATCGTCTTCGACTCAGTCTCATCCTTGATGTAGATCTGCTTCATAAGAACTACGCCCTCAAGGAACTTCTCAACCTTCCCTGGAAGGATCTTGTCAGCCTTCTTCTTCTGCTCATCGTTGAGCTGCTCAAGAAGGATCTCCTTCTCTTTTTCAAGGATCTGCTCTGGCACATCCTCTACAGAGAGGTAACGAGGCTTCATAGCCGCAACGTGCATAGCCAGGTCACGAGCGAGAGCGCGGAACTCATCACCACGGCCTACGAAATCTGTCTCACAGTTAAGCTCAACTACAGACACAACCTGATCACCTGGGTGAATGTACACGCCAAGAGTTCCCTCAGCGGCAGTCTTACCGGAACGCTTCTCGATATCCTTGAGTCCTTTCTTACGGAGAACCTCAATAGCCTTATCCATCGATCCACCAGCTTCGCTCAGAGCGCCCTTGCAATCCATCATGCCAGCGCCAGTCATCTCTCGAAGCTTCTTAATCATCTCACTTGTAATCTGTGACATATTCTCACCTTATTAATTTCAAAAATTTTCGTTGTGCATACAGAAGCGCGCACGGGACCGTTCCGGTCTTCCGTGCGCGCCTGTCCGAACAGAAACGTTACGCTACAGCCGCGCCGCCTTCTGTTACGGTAGAAGCGTGAGCGCCTTTTCCAGCATCACCGCGCTTTCCGCCCTCTGAGCCATTTTGGGGTTCGCTTGGAACACGCGCCTGATAGATAGCGCGCCCCTCAAGTATCGCCTCAGCGACACCCGAGATGAGAAGCTTCAATGTTCGAGCGGCATCGTCGTTCGAAGGGATCGGGAACGAAACAGCTCCTGGATCAGCATTCGTATCAACAAGCGCCACTACTGGGATGTGGAGGCGGTTAGCCTCAGCGATAGCGATCTGCTCCTTCACTACGTCAACAAGGAAGATAACGTCAGGAGTCTTCTTCATGTTGCGGATACCACCGAGGTTAGCCTCGAGCTTCTCAAGCTGACGGCTGATATCAAGGCGCTCTTTCTTATGAAGGCGAACCTTTGAATTCTCCATGTTTGCTTCAGCGAGAAGATTCTCAAGCTTGCGCATACGCTCGATCGACTTCTTCATAGTTTGGAAGTTGCTCAAGCAACCACCCAACCAACGAGAGTGAACGTAGAAAGCGCCACATCGAGTAGCCTCTTCCTTAATGATATCCTTAGCCTGCAGCTTCGTTCCTACGAAGAGAACGTTTCCACCGAGAGCTACGCGGTCAACGATGTACTTTCGAGCGATCTCCCACTTCTTCAGGGTGAGATCGAGGTTGATGATGTGAACTCCATTTCGCGCGCCGTAGATGTACGGAAGCATCTTTGGATTCCAACGCTGCGTTTGATGCCCGTAGTGAGCGCCCGCGTCCATAAGAGAGCGGATAGTGATTTGAGCGCCAGCCTCAGTTGTTGGCTGTGTCGCGGTTGCTGTGTTCTTAGACGTACTCATGTTTACTCCATAGTGTCTTAGTTTGACCTCCCCGCCCGATTCACTCCTAGAACAATCAGTTTTTCGTATGAAAAAATCCGATCGCTCGGAGCACTAAGACCGATGCGGGTGCGATAATTTAGGTGGCTGGTATAGCACTTTTAGGGGCTAACTGCCAACTATCCCCCACTTTTTTACACTCATAAAAAAAATCGCCCCAAAATGCGACTAAGGTATTGGGTTTTGGTACCCTAAAGCCGTCCAGGGGCTGTTCTATCAGGAAAACTGCCGTTTTCGGGACGGGCCGCCTCAACCAAGCAAACTTGTTTTGTCGTAGTTACAGGTAGTTGCAATGCAAAAACTTATTCACCTTGTCATGGATTACGCCCCGGGAGACCTCGCTTGTGCAGAGGTTGTGTCTGCTATGGCAGCACAAATTCCAGCCGATTATCACTGGCACATCACCTCAGTTAATAGCTTCGACACGGTTTCGACCGGATTCGTCGTCGCTCAGCTCGGACTTCAGAATGAGCGTCTCCGCCCCCGGGACACTCTCATTTACGCGAACTGCGCCCCCCGCAAGGACCGTCGCGAAGCTCGAACCAACAACGAGGGCGAAGGGTTCCTCTACGGAATCCTCAATAGCGGAGTAGGAGTGATGGCGGTTAACTCAGGCTACTCACTGTCCTTCGTCCGAGAGGAGATTAAGGAGCTTTGGAAGATTAAAGTGGACGTAGCCGGCTCCCAGTTCCGTTCTCGTGACAACTTTCCTCAACTCGTAGGACAGGCGGCTCGTGGAGAGAAAGAGTTCTTGATCGAGCGTCTCGACCCTCTCGCTGTTATTCAACCACCTCCTCGCTCGGCTGTGGGATACATCGACTCGTTCGGAAATCTCAAGACAACGATTCGAGAGGGAGATTCAGAGCTTGATAACCTTAACCCTGGACAGCGCGTAACGGTCACCATTAACGACGTGCAAATGTCGGCGACTGTGGCGTCTGGAAGCTTCAACGTGCAAGAGGGTGAAATCGCCTTCTCGCCAGGCTCCAGCGGGCACAACCGCAAGTACTGGGAGATATTCCAACGTGGAGGATCGGCTTGTCATACCTTCCGCAAGCCACGACCTGGCGCTCACATCACGATCCGCCCAAGCTAACTGGGCAACGAGCGAAACGGCGGCCTTCGAGCCGCCGTTTTTTTATCCTTAACGAGACGACGAAGCGATCCGCTGAAAAATCTCGAACGCCTCCCTTCCCTGATCGCCCAAATCAAGACTCCACTCGTTGACGTACAAATCAACGTGCTTCCAAATGACGCTATCATCGAGCTCTTGCGCGTATCTGCGCATAGTCGGAAGTGTCTCCTCTTTATGAGCGTAGGCGTACTCAATCGAGCGCCGCACGGCGGACACAAACTCGGCGCGATGCTCTTGAGAAATTGTTCGGTCGGCGACTATGCAACCGAGGGGAAGAGGGACTGAGAATGTTCGCTCCCAGAGCGCCCCGAGATCCGCAAACAATTCCAAACCGCTCTCTTGGTAGGTGAACCGCCCCTCATGGATTACAATCCCATAATCAGCCTCTCCCTGCTGTAAGGCCGGCATGATGTCAGAGAAGATCACGTGAGAAACCTTAGACGCGGAGGGGAAGAAATGTTTAAAGAGCATAAACGCGGTGGTCATGCGCCCCGGAGCCAACACGCGAGCATTCATATCGAGCGCTGGCGCCCCTCGTCGCGCAAGAATGAGAGGCCCCACCCCGTATCCAAGAGCGGCTCCCGAGCCGCACACCTCGAATCGGTCGCGCATCAACACGGCGCCGTAACAGCTCGCTTTAGAAAACGAGAAATCTCCCCGCTCAAGCCCCTCGTTGAGCTGTTGCACATCCATAAGCTCAATATCGAGCTCAAACCCCTCACATAGCACCCGCTTCTCAAGGAGCGCGTGAAACATGAAGGTGTCGTTCGGGCAGGTGGAAATTCCAAGCTTGTAACGCATAGTCCCGAAGACTATCGCACACAGAGGTTATCGCGGGAAACACCACAGGTGGTCGCTTAGTCGATCTTTGGCTGAGGGAGATCCCGCCAATGCTCCGGCGCTAAAAACTGCTCAACAAAGAGTGGAGAATAAAACTCTTGTGTCGCCCCTCCGAGCGCATTTTGGGATCTAAAATGAAGCCTATGAAATGGCGGCAATACACTCCCCAATGCGGCCGTTCTTTTTTCGAATAGATGGCGCACTTCCCTCTCAAGCAAATCAATCTCACGCGTCACCCGATCGGTGACAGCCTTCACCATTATCTTAGTATCCTTGGCGTCGCCAAACTTCTCTCGAAGCTCTCCCACTCGCTCGGCCAGCTCCGCCCTTTTTGACTCGGTTACTGTCGAGCAGGCCGCCCGCATCAACTCGGCACGAGTCACCCATCCCGTAGGCGGGCCACTCCGAGAGGCGGATATAGTCTGCTTCAGCAGATTCTCCAACTCCAGATCGATCCCGATAGTAGAAACATCTCGGGCCCCACGGGTTCGTACCTGAAACGCCTCTTGGACTTGAGCTTCATCAACCTGCATGTCTCGGGCGATCTGCTCGATGGTTCCGCCAGCGGCTAGATCCCGGCCGTGAAACAGAGAAGCCTTCTCTCGAAGCCGTTCCACAACAACTGGCGATTGATGCAGCGTCGTGAGGGTCTTTCCCGTCTTACTAACCCTAGAGACCTCGCAGAGAGCTCCGTCGGTTTTCAACTCGTCGACCCATTGATGCATGACGAACTCGGGAACCTTATAGCGGGCGATAGCGTTCTTAATGGAGAACGTCGGCAACGTCTCGGGGTTGACGCTCAACATTCTTCGGGCTTCGGCCACACACTCAGGCGAGTAGAAGCGGCGAAGACCGCCCCTACCGATTGAATACAAACTAACCATCTTCGGGTCCGAACCCGCCACTTCCGTCATGAGTTTGGAAGCTCGTCCCTGGGACACTTGGAGCTCTCGCTCCACTCCACTCACGGTCATCCATCCAGCGGGAGCCTCAAGAGCCTTGTGCTTACCGGTGATGGCCTCAGCGAGCGTCGGTGAACAGTAAAGCCCCATGCGTCCCGTATCAGAGCCGCGGAAGGTTCCACAATGTGATTCAAGAGAAATCGAGAGTTCCCCCTCATCAGACAGAGCGCTCATGGTCCGCATGACGGTTGTGCGAGTTGAGCCTAGCGAAGCGGCCAAATCCTTTACCGAGACCCATTCTTCGGGAGGAAGCATATTCGCTGTAGCAGGTTTGAGACTAGCGGAGATCTCAAGAACAGATTCAGTATCGACGTGAATTGATACGCCCTGAATTCGAGCAGACTCCAAACGCTCGAACGTCTCCTCAACCGCCTTCCGAATCGCCGAAGCCTGCTGGGCGGGAGGAGGACACGCCACTCCCCCGATGATGTCCGAGTATAAAATCGTCGGAGACTGTCGCCGAGAATCCTTAAGCACAAACTCAACTACATATCCGACCTTATTCGGATCATTTGGATTGAGACGAAAAGCTCGTCCCGCTCGCTGCTCCGCAGAGATCAACGAACTAGTTGGGGTCAGATTGAAACATACTGACGCGCGTTCAGAATCGAATCCCTCGATAAGAAGATCCGCGTTGAAAAGCACCTTGATGGATCCCGCCCGATACTCATCGAGAATCCGAGCCTGCTCCTTCCTAGACAGGGAGCCACTAACAGCCGCCGCTGGTATGCCCTGCTCATTGAAGAGGCGCGCGGCCTCCTCCGCATGGGCGACACTCGCGCAAAAGCCAATGGCGCTCTTCTCAGCAAACGCTTGCTTGTAAATATCGAGACACGCCTGATTAACACCGGAAGCTATGATTCGCTTTTCGAGTTGTCGTTCGTCGTACTCACCGTTTGCTTTGATATCGACATCGCTTATATCAATATCAGTCTTGGCAACAATGACAGATATAGGCGTGAGCATACCGAGCTTTACCGCGCTGGCTATGGGAAGGTCGGAAATACACTCCCCAAGGAGATTTTCAAGATTTTTCTCTTCATTGTACGCATCGGTCGCGGTGAATCCGAGAACCCTCGTCGACTCCTCAATCCGTTCAAGAACGTCCAACATTCCCGGCCCCAAGCTTTTGTGCGCCTCGTCAAGAATTACGAACTGAAAACGAGAGAGGTCAATGCGCCCATCTTGAACAGCTTGGGCGAGATACTGATAAGTCGTCACCACAACCGAACCCGAATCATCTTTGGCTCCGCCAAATTGAGATGACACCTTCATGTCTGGCGCGAATTTTTGGAACTTATCGATAGTTTGATCGCCGATACCGATCTTTGGAACGACCACGAGCGTAGGGAGGTTTAGCGCCTCCGCGATCTCAACGAATATGACCGTCTTGCCCGAGCCCGTAGGCAACTTAATAAACCCTCTGCGCTTGTCTTGCTCGTAGAATCGAGCAAGGTCCTCCACGACGCCGATCTGAGGGTCTCGCAAGACCGAGCTGGCCCCTTTCTCAGAATCATTCAGGTAACCTTGCAATCTGCGAATTACGGTCGCGGTATTAACCCCCTCGCCACTCGTAGGTACTGAGGCCTCGGCACGGGGCTCCGCTGAACGAGACGTGGAAGCAGCGTCAGCGCGATCAGCGCTACGTGACACACTCTCCGATTTTCTCGGTTCCCAAACCATTACAAGCCCCTCGCTCGGTTAACCCCCTTCGGTTATGACAAAATCCAAAGAAACTGTGTCCTAAAAGCCCTTTACCGTAGAGGATCGGCTCTCCCGCCAGGTAGGGATTACGGCGCTAACAGAGAAGGAAATCAAAAATCCCGCCGCCAAACTTTGGCAACGTGCCGGAAACATCCATAAAAGTGAGATACCATTGCGCACGTACACACTAGGCGACACGTCCACCCTTCACGAACATATCAACTCTATGACGGAAGGAACCGCGTCTCCGAGCAGGTCAGTCGTGGCACTTCATCGACTGCTGATAGTTGGTCGTCGATTGGTCCTGGCCGCCTTTGTGGTGTCTGTATTTTTTGTCGCCACCCAGGAATTTCAGATATTCCCCGGACTACTCGATTCCCGCCTCTCGGGCCCTCTCCCTACTCCACCAAAAGGAATCGATGTCCTCACCACAACCTCCAGTGACGGGGCGCCGGTTGTTGTTTGGCGGATGAAGGCGCCCGGTGACCCTAAGCGGGTCGCTCTCATCTTCCATGGCAACGCCGAGCGCCTCTCGGCTTTCACGCGAGCGCAACGCTGGTTAGCTTCAAAAGGAATTAGTACCTACGCGATGGAATACCGAGGCTACAATGGTTGGAACTCAGGATGGCCATCGGAAGAGAGATTGTACGCGGACGCGGAGGCAGCGTTCGAATTGATGCGCCGGAAGGAAAGGATAGAGCCACAAGACGCCGTTGTGCTCGGGAGCTCCATCGGTACCGGGATCGCCTCCCATATCGCCATGAAGTTCCACCCCAAGGCGCTCGTCCTTCTCTCTCCTTACACAAGCCTCAAAGACGTCGTGGGGGAACTCCCCTACCTGGGCTTCCTCTCACCATTTCTGTGGTATCAATTTCCTAGCCTTGAAAATATCGCGACACTCAGAGAGACCTGTGTTGTTGTCGCTCATGGTCATCGCGATACCGTTATCCCATTTCACCATTCCACTCAGCTTCGCGACGGGTACAGGGGCTCCGGAACGTTCTCGCTCATAGAATCAGCCGAAGCGGGCCACAACGATATTCTCGCGCACACCAGCGACAAGATTACCGCCGCGATATCTGAATGCTTTCCTTAATAGCTTGGATTAAAAGCAACGCGGCTTGAGCGATGCCCCGAGAGGGCGTTAACAACAACTACCCACATTTTTGGGGAAGGCACGAGCCAAAATCATATACTTCCGAAAGCGCGTTTCGCTCTACTATATTTTCTTCGGTACCCAACCCGACATAGACAGCGAGTCTAAGGGGGCTCGGTGTGGACAAATACTCCCACCACCAAGCCCTGAAACGTGAGGGATATGTCTTCCGCTTCTGAATCGTGGAAGATTTTGTGGTGGTGCTGCGCGCGAAAATCAGTATCGTCGTACGAGAGTGTCCAAGTCTCCCGTAAGCATAGGAACCTCCGAATAATTTTAGGATTGAACCATCACAATGAATAGCCTTACCAAGATAGCAGACCTTGCAGTCCATGAACTTGAAACAATCGTCGGAATCGCCGAACGGTATCGA
>CANLCB010000017.1 GCA_947488865.1 Deltaproteobacteria bacterium
CATACGGAGCGAGCTCCTGGGCATGCGCCATGGGGATGGAAGCGAGGAGCGCTAGAAGGACATAGAGGATCTTTCGTGTTCGCATAGAACCTTCACCAAAATCGGATCGTCTTGAGAGGTTATGGAGAGAAACTGGTCGAATGTGCCCCCTGCACTCCGTTGTAACGTGCTGAAAAGACCTTTTTTCAATCGTGTTATGAGTCAGACCGTTGCGTCGCTCCTCGTAACCCACTGATGTTACATAAGCTTCTTGATTTCACCTGAAGCACTCCATGGTAAAGGGCAGATAGGGGAATATGACGATCGACCACGTATCAAAAATGGTTACGGCCCTTAATAAGCTGGGCTCTGCCATCGATGCCGCTACGGCATCGCTCAATCGTCTTGCGCCTGAAGATACTCAGCTCGTTTCTCGCGTAGATTCCTACAAGGAGATCGTTCGCCGACAACGAAAGCTCCTTTATCAGCTCTCGTGCGCGTACCAGGAAGAAGATTGGTCTGAGGTAAATCGCCTCACCAACCTCGTACAGCAGAGCTCACTCATGATTAAAGTCGACGCCTCATTCATCGTATCCGCTCTCAAGAGTCGCGGATCCGCGGCATTCGTGTAACGACCTTATCACTGTTGGTATTTTACCGTTGCCGTATCCGGGGTAACCTCTCCGGTGACGGTGACTACACGACGCTCTGCATCATATCTCATTTTCCTTTCGGCGCTGACGCTTCTCGGCTCGGTGTGGCTGCAGCACCCCCAGTTCTTTAAACTTATCCACTCTCACATCATTGGAGGCGCTCAAGGAGATGGCGGCCTCTATGTATGGCTAGCCTCATCCTTTCACGTTGAACCCACTAAAGCGCTCGCATTCGAGAGTAACGCCTTTTATCCCTATCCTGTCTCAAGAGCATGGAGCGACTCTTTTCTACTTCCATCGGCTTTAATTCACGTACTCCTGTCGGCAGGACTCTCTCTTGAACTGTCCTACAACATGACGGTCATCCTCGCGATGGTGGCAAATGGACTAGGTCTTATCGCGCTGTGCCGAACCCTCTCCCTGGCGTGGTTCCCGTCGATAGCCGCGGCATTAGTTTTCACCAACTGTTCATATCTTGTGGGTAACTTAGGACACCCCCAACTCATCTATCTATTTTGGGTGCCACTCTCATGGGCTCTCGCCCTCTCGAACAGGACATCTCCTTTTCGATGGTTTGTTGCGGGGCTTTGCGTCTCATGCGCGTTTTATTGCTCAGTGTATTACGCGGTCTTTGCGGCTTCGGGCCTTGCGATCGCGGGAATCCTGCAGGTTGGATTGCGACGGTGCTCAGTAAAACAAGGATTTCTCCGGGGGCTTGCCACTAGTCTGGGCGCTCTACCAATCGCATACGCGCTTCCGGCGTACCTCGCGGTTAAAGATACCTTCGGAACCCGAGGCCTATACGAGGCTAACGCCTTCTCGGCGTCTGGCCTCTCTTATCTCGCATTCTCATCTTTTCATCCCATCTTTGGCGCCACATCACAGTGGACACACAGTGAGGCAACGTTAAGCATCGGGTACGCGACTCTCTGTCTTGTGTGCATAGGAGCACTTATTGCGCTCCGAGGACAATCTCGCGCCCTAGCTTCCGGGCTTCGCTTGAGCATACTTGCCCTTGGCCTTGCGTCCACTCAGGTTGATTCAAGCTCCATGTCCGAGTGGGTTGTAAACATCGCCGCATGGAGCGTCCTTATTCTCGCCCTTCGCCTGACCGTTCGTAATAAAACTATTCCGAGCATTTTTTTCGCCATCGTCGCGACCTTCTTTGTTCTCTCCTTCGGTCCAGGTGGCAATCCAAACAAACACGAGCCCGCTTTCGCCCCTTTCTCGCTGTTCTATGCGGCAGTTCCAGGTTTCGACGCCATTCGAGCTGTCAGTCGATGTGGCGCAATCTTTATTCTCGGCGCCTTTACCACGCTTGCATGGGTCTTTACTCAAATTTCAAAAAGCGGGTGGCCGGCACCTCGAATAACAATCGCGGCCATCACGGCAATCGCTCTTTTTGAAAATTACATCCCGGCGCCGCCGCTCGATCCCGTACAGCCTCCGCCACTCATCTTAGAGACATTAGCTTCTCGCATCACTCCAACTGAAGCTGTCGTATTCATCCCGTCAACGGTATGGGACACCAAAGCTTCTCACCCCGCGCCAAGCTGGAGCCAGTTTGCCACTCTTAACACCCGTTACGCTCTTTGGACTGCCCCTCTTAAGATCAACACCGTTAATGGATACAGTGGTCAACGGTCGAAGATTATTAACGACATCCTTATTAACCTCGACCACATTCCAACAACGTCATCTCAGCAAGGAATTCACCCTCAGGTCTCAGTAGACCAGGTTCGTCGAATCTGCGGGGCGCGTTGGATCGTGGTTATGCCATCCCATAAAGAGCTCCTTCAGAGCCCTCTACCTCCAGGATTGTCCCTCGTAGCCTCAGCCTCGGATGGGAGCGCTCTTCTTAGCGTAAACTCAGAGGTGCCAATCTCATCGAATACCCTCGTAACTTTTTTTGCTCCTCACTCTGAGACGTTGTCTATCGAAAACGGAGCCCCTTCGTGCGCGATATCGATCTCCAGTCTTGAAAAAACCAAAGGGGGCTCGGTCGCTTCTCGGCTCCTAGAGCCCACACCTCTTTCGAACAATGGTTTAAAGACGCTCCTGGGAGACCCAACACCACATTCTCATAAACCTCTCGTCCTCGAGGTGCGGACAGCGGCCTGCCAGACAATTGTTCATTGTCAGCCTTAAGACTTTTGCGGGATTGATAGATCTTCATCCCCCTGGTAATTCTCACCCTATGCGGAAATTCCTCTTCCTGCCGTCCTTGCTGCTGTGTGCCGTACTCACGTACCTTCCCACATATGGGTCCGTTGAGGCTGAGGAGGAAGGGACACCACTACTCCCAGGCCATGGTCAAATCATTACCGTATCAGACACTGGGATTCAGCCAACAAAGATTACCCTTAAAAAAGGGGACGGCATCGCCTTCATCCTCAACGATACGAAGGATTCGCTCATCACCGTGGATCTTGCCTACGGCAAACACACAACGCATTGCGCATCCTCAAATTTAAAAATTGGGGAAGATGGGGTTATTCGCTCCAAGGAACCCATTCCGCCCAAAGACTTCGCAAGCACCTGTTTTCATGACTCTGGTTCCTACGCCTTCACCGTCTACGGATCGAAAGGCTCTCCCAACGGAATTGTAGGAACCATAGTCGTAGAATAGCTCCTGCTCGATAGGAAACCGAGCGTGAACTAGGGGGAAGTATGAATCGCTTTGGGTCTTCGCGCGCTACCGTCACAACCTTAGCACTCGTGTCGGCATTGGCGTCCGCTTGTGGCTCAACAGTAAAATCAGCTCTTCCGCCCGGAGCGTACCTTCCAGCGACCATCGCGGTATTGCCACCTGACTACTCCGCTGACATACCTCGGGAGCGCGTAGACCTAGTACACGAGGCGCTTATAACTGAGCTTCGCAATCAAAACTTTGTTGTTGTTGAGGATAGGGTTACGAGAGCCGTTTGCTCAACCCCTCAATGCCCTGAGCGAAAACGCCTCTCGGAAGACTACCTTGTCGACGCATTCGCTACAGTTTCGCTCTCCTCCTTTTCAAAGAATAATTTTGTAGCCGGGTACTACAACCAGTTACAGGGAGACGTCGTCGTATCAGACACCGCCAGCAAAGAACTAGTTCGCGTGAACCACACAGAAGACGAGTCCGGCGGACTTCTCCTGCAATCTGGTCAGATTTTTCAGGCGATCATCTCCTCAGTTAAAAACAGCGGCGACCAGGTTTTCGAGGTCTTAGCGGAGCGTTTCGCGAAGAGCGTTGTTGAAAAGCTGCCCCCTCATCAAACTGGCATACGAACGACTCAATCTGAAGGAACAGAAGTCGGTCTTACCTTGGCAACCGCCCAGTGGAGCTCCCCCGCGACCTATACAGTATGCGCGTCTGGAACCCCGCACTCCTTCGCGTACCTTCTAAGGGGCGTTAGTCGCACCCCACTGCGTGAAGTCTCTCCGGGAAAATACTGCGGTAAGTTCTCAGCTCTAGTCACCTCACCCGAATCAGGTATTGAAGCTATCGAATTGAGAACGGCCTTTGGAAACTCTGTACGTCGTGATGTAGATATCCCGTCGGATCCTCCTTGCAAGCTCACAAACCGGCTCGTTGCTAACTCAGACGAAAGCGTGGCGGTCTTGTGCGCTCGCATCGCAAACGATCCCGCCCATGAGAACATTGGATGCTCTCCTACGTTAACTCCCTGCGACGCCGAAAAGATCGTGCTCTTTGAGGCGCCAGCTCCCAGTGGTCCGTACCGGAAAATTTCAGAGGTCCGCGCCTCTTCTCTCAAGCCTCCAAAATCACTAAATACTGTAGCGGCGATCGCTGTTGGAAAGGGAGGGCTTTCTTCCCAACCTGAACAGCTGCCATCTGGAAAGTAACCGCATGAGAACACGTTCCTCACTCCGCCTTTCAATCGTCGCTACAATGAGCTTGTCCATGGCTGGCTGCTCAGGCGCCTATAAAAGCACGGTTCACTTTAATCCGTCGGAGCCGATCCGGATCGCCGTTCTCCCCTTTGCTCAAGTTGATGAGTCGGGCGCTCTTAGGCAAACTGACGAGAACTATCTGATCGACAATGTTTCCGTTGTATCTTCCAAACTTAAGCAGACCCCAGCGCAATTTGTGCAATCACTCGTTCAGTCAGAGCTCACCAAAGCGTCTCTCGATGTCGTAACTCCAGCTGTAGTAGAAGCTGCGTTTGTTCATAACGGCTTTGGGGTGACAGGGAGCAATCCCGTGCGGGTAGATTTGGAAAAAGTATTCGCGGCAAAACCTAACGATATCTGCACAAAGTTGCTCTCTTGTGACGCCGTCCTCTATGGAAAAGTCACCGCGTGGGATAGGAGCTACTACGCTGTTCAATCAGTCTCAAGCGTCGGCATTGACCTAAAACTGGTATCAGCCCGTACCGGCAAGGTTCTTTTTGAATCAACCGCCTCTGACTCCGACAGTCGAGGAATTACCAAGGGACCAACAGGCTTCTCCAACCTTGTCATCGAGCCTCTTAAAGGGCTCGACAATCAAATTATCACCTCGCTTGCCCGAGAGGTTGTGGCTAAAGCGATAGAACCGCTCGATAGCAAGAAGCGCCCCGAGTTTCTTAAGACAGCGCCCCCGTACATACTCGCGTCAGCGCATGACGCGGTATCGGGGACATTAACCAACGAAAAGCTAACGGTTCTCGTGCTCGGAACCCCCGAAATGACGGGCTCGTTCTCCCTTGGCTCCTCAATCCGTGAGATTCCGCTAGTAGAGCGCTCTCCCGGCCACTATATTGGAGAGTACCTCCCTGTAGATGGGGACTCTTTCAGGAATCAGGTGGTGACGGTATCCCTCCAAGATCCGGTAGGACGAAAGACTAGTCAAACGCTCGCAAAAATACCGGTCTCGTATCGATAAGGAATGAACATGGTTTTCTCTCTTCGCTCGCTATCTCTTAGCCTCCTCTCAGCAGCGTCGTTAGCTCTCGCGGCCGGGGGATGCTCCATGATTCAGGGAGGAGCGGCGATTACGCATGAGGACGGTTCGTTACAAGACATTCTCGAAACCTCTTTTCCCTCACCAAATGGGCCATCAACATCTCTTGTTGATTACCGAGGAAACGTCATCATGTTGCATTTCTTCGCGTCGTGGTGCCGAGATTGCGCCGCGGAGATGGCATCCTTAAAGAACTTAGATACCTCGTTTGACGGAGCTCTTTTTGAGATCGTCGCTATCGCGACTGACGACACCCCGGAAGACGCTGCGGCATTTACCGCGCGACATGGGCTCAAGTTCCCAGTCCTTGTGGATACCAAAGGAGAGCTCAAGCACTACTTCTCAGTGTCCGATCTTCCAACAACGATCTTTCTTGATAAAAACGGAACCCCTATTAGGTTTCGAGATCCCCAGACCGGCCGTATTACCGCGAAAATTGAAGGTACGCGGCGATGGGATACGGAAACTCCGACCCACATGATTGCCGGTCTTGTAGAGGCTAAGTAAGAACTGCGCCTCAAAAACCTCACCTAAAAATTTCACATAAAAAAGGGAGAGCACCGAACCTGGCGCTCTCCCCCTCTATGCGACACGTTTTAGTGAGCGATTCGACGAGAGATTCCTTGAGCGATGACGTCAAGAAACTGCTCAGTACTCAAGTAGTGCTCACGCTTGAGGTTATCGCCGTGAATGCAAAGAGCGAGATCTTTCGTCATCTGACCAGCCTCTACCGCGTCAACGCACACCTCTTCGAGAGCAGTCGCGAAGCTTACAAGAGCGTGGTTACCGTCGAACTGACCACGGAATTTAAGGCCCGTCGTCCACGCGAAGATGGAGGCGATTGGATTTGTTGAAGTCTCTTTCCCCTGCTGATGAAGGCGATAGTGACGAGTCACGGTCCCGTGAGCGGCTTCCGCCTCGATCGTTCGCCCGTCCTCGGTCATGAGAACAGAAGTCATCAAACCGAGAGAGCCAAATCCTTGTGCGATGGAATCCGATTGCACATCACCATCGTAGTTCTTACACGCCCACAAGAACCCGCCTTGAGATTTCATAGTGTACGCCACCATGTCATCGATCAAGCGATGCTGATACTCGATACCAGCCTTCTTGTATGCCTCAGAGAACTCTTCATCGAAGACCGCTTGGAAGATATCTTTGAAGCGACCATCGTAGGCTTTAAGAATTGTGTTTTTCGTTGAAAGATAGGTCGGAAGCTTCTTCGAAAGTCCGTAGTTGAAGCAGCTTCGAGCAAAGCTGTGGATAGACTCATCGAGATTGTACATTCCCATCGCGACGCCACTACCTGGGAAATCAAATACATCATACTCAATCGGAGAGCCGCCATCAGCAGGCGTAAACTTCATCGTGAGCTTGCCTTTTCCAGGCACCTTGAAATCAGTGGCTCGATATTGGTCTCCAAACGCATGCCGTCCAACTACGATGGATTGTGTCCATCCTGGAACCAACCGAGGAACATTCTTACAAATAATAGGCTCACGGAATACCGTGCCGCCGATGATGTTTCGGATAGTGCCGTTTGGCGACTTCCACATTTTCTTCAGCTTGAACTCCTTCACTCGCTCTTCATCAGGAGTGATGGTCGCGCACTTGATACCGACACCAAACTCCTTAATTGCTTCGGCGGAATCAATCGTCACCTGATCGTTCGTCGCGTCTCGATTCTCCATCGAGAGGTCAAAATATTTAATGTCGATATCGAGGAATGGGAGGATCAATTTCTCGCGGATGATGTGCCAGATGATTCTCGTCATCTCGTCACCGTCGAGCTCGACTACTGGGTTTTCTACGTGGATTTTTACTGTCATACGAGCCTCTTAATAAGTCGGGATATCAATACCAAGGATACCTCATCGGTAAAAGGGCCTCGATCATCGGAATTGCGGGGAGACGCTCGTAATCCTTTAGAGCCGCCGGAATCCCGGCCCCTCGAACGCGAAAATGGGGATTCCCATGGAGGGCCGGCGGCCTCGCCGGCCGCGGGTAAAGATGTTACGGGCGCAAAAACAACGATCGGTAGCATTTGTACCTGGGGCCGGCGAGGCCGCCGGCCCTCCAAAGTCAGCATACGGTACCAACGGCGCCCCCTCGCCCCCTTTCCAAGCCATACCCGTCCTTACTTTCGTGTGGTACCGTATCTCACTATGGAAAAGCTCTGCTGCATCGTTCTCGCCGCTGGCGTAGGAAAGCGAATGGGAGGGGATCTCCCTAAGGCCATCACCCGTACCAGGGAAAAAGCCCTGATTGATCACCTTTTAGACGCCGTAGCCCCCCTCAAACCGGAGAAGACAATCGTTGTTACCGGCCACAAGCAGGAAATTTTAAAGCAACACCTTGCCGAAAGCCTCAGCGCCAGGGCCCACTCCATCGACTACGCTTTTCAAGAGCAGCAGCGCGGCACTGGCGATGCCGTACGGGCAGCGATTCCCGCCCTCGGCTCTTTTAAAGGAACGATCCTTATCACCTACGCCGATCATCCCCTCTTTACCGCGGAAACCTTGCGGCACTTCATTGAGTACCACTTCTTTAAGAAGTCGACGCTTACGATGATCTCCTTTCAAGCCCCTCCTCCAAACGGATACGGAAAAGTTATTCGAGACGCGAAAGGTCAGATCCTTCGCATCACCGAGGCTAAAGACTGCAATCCTGAAGAGTCGCTCACAACCGAGGTGAACTCTGGCTTCTACGCCGTTGACTCGGCATTTCTTAAACCAGCCGTTGAAGGCCTCACCAACAACAACGCTCAAGGCGAGTACTATCTAACCGATATCGTGGAGAAAGCCGCGAAAGAAGGACAAACCGTCGCGGCCTTCCCCCTTTCGAACGCGGATGAAGCCGCTGGCGTTAACAATCTGCAAGACCTGGCGCTTATCAACTCCATCCTGGCTCAACGGCAGATGGAGCTCCTCATTGAAAACGGCGTCAACTTCATCGACTCAAAAAGCTGCTTTATCGATCCTGAAGTTACGATTGGAAAGCACGTCATTATCGGTCCGAACGTACAACTGAAAGGCAAAACCTCTCTTGGAGATGGGGTTACCATTCACGGCACCGCTATTATTGAAGACACCACCATCGCCGCTGGCTCGGTTATTAAACTTGGATGCCACATCGAAAAGTCCTCGATTGGAAAAGAAACCAGTGTTGGTCCGTTTGCTCACATTAGACCGGACTCACATCTTGGAGATAATGTGCGGGTCGGAAACTTCGTCGAGACGAAGAACACAACCATGCATAATGGATCGAAAGCGAATCACCTTACGTACCTTGGCGATTGCACAGTAGGGCGTGAAACGAACATCGGCGCAGGAACGATCACCTGTAACTACGACGGATACACGAAATCAAAGACCACTATCGGCAAAGATGTCTTTATCGGAAGCAACTCAGCGCTCGTTGCCCCTGTGACGATCGGCGATGGCGCTCTTGTCGCCGCAGGATCGGTTATTACCCGCGATGTTCCCGCGGATGCGCTGGGAGTTGGTCGCGCTCGGCAAGATATTAAAGAAGGGTACGCTAAGAAGCGCCGCGAGGTTTTGGAGAAGTAGCCGTTCTCTGGGGACCTGCGGCCCGTCTTGAAGGGCCGGCGGCTTGCCGGCCGCCGGTACGAATGTTGCGGGTTTGTGCTTTGGGATAGGTGGTGTTTGTACCTGCGGCCGGCGAGGCCGCCGGCCCTCCAGGGATTCCACGCAACAAAATCGCAGTGCGATAATCTCGGGGGGCCGCGCCCTTGTTAGCCAGCGGCCTCTGCCTTAAAGCTCCCCTCTCGGTATCGCTTTAAGTACATCGCCAAAAGCGAGATAGTGCTCGGCGTCACTCCAGGAATACGAGTCGCCTGACCAATAGATGCGGGGCGATGTTTCTTTAATTTCTCTCGCGCTTCCGCGCGTAGCTGCTTAATCTCGTCGTACGGGAAGTCGCTCGGAATCGATTCCTTCTCAATTTTCTTGAGGTAACGAACCTCATCCTCTTGGCGATCGAGGTACCCACGGAACTTATGCTCAATCTCTATCGCTGCCTTCAAGTCAGCCGAAAGCGCTTCCTCGTACGGAAAATGCTCCAGGACATCATCAAGTGAGAGTTGCGGGCGTTTAATAAGCTGCGCCAACGGCGAACCATCTTTTAAAGCGGCGGTTCCCTTACTCTCAAGCCACGCGTTTGTTGGTTCTGTTGGCTTCGCTACAGTCTTCGCCAGCCAACGCATCGCGTTATCGTACGAAACTTGTCTTGCCTCAAACTGTCGGCGCTGCTCACCGCTCAACAACCCGTATTGAATAGCAACCGGGCACAGTCTCGTCGCGGCGTTGTCTTCTCGAAGGATAAGCCGGTACTCCGCTCGTGATGTGAACATTCGGTACGGCTCATCCACCCCAAGCGTCGTGAGATCATCGGTCATCACTCCGATGTATCCCTGTCCGCGCGTGATTATCAGTGACTCGCGGTTTGAAACTTTCAAAGCGGCATTAGCGCCAGCGATAAGCCCCTGCGCGGCGGCCTCTTCATAACCGCTAGTCCCATTGATCTGCCCCGCCATGTAGAGCCCAGAAACACCCTTAGTTTCGTAGGTAGGAAGGAGCTCTCGAGGATCCACAAAATCGTACTCAACCGCGTATCCAGGCGCCAAGAACTCTACGTTCTCAAGACCCTTAATCTTTCGGATGAACTCCTGCTGAATCTCAAATGGCAGAGATGTTGAGATTCCATTTGGATACACGATGTCTGAGGTGAACCCTTCCGGCTCTAGGAATACCGCATGGCTCTTCTTATCGGCGAAACGAAATACCTTATCTTCAATAGAAGGACAGTATCGCGGGCCGCTCGATTTAATCTGCCCATTAAACATCGGGCTTCGTTCTCGATTTGTTCTAATGAGATCGTGAATCTCCTCATTCGTTGAAGTCTGCCAACATGAAATCTGTGGTCGAGAGATAATTCCTGTAGTGAACGAGAAAGGTGGCGGAGGATTGTCTCCTGGCTGCTCCTTTAAATGAGTAAAGTCGATCGTCGATTTTCGAAGGCGTGGCGGCGTTCCCGTTTTCAATCGACCAAGAGGGAACCCAAGCGCTCGAAGGGAATCGCTCAAGTCGTTTGACGCGGTATCACCTAGACGCCCACCCTCTTTCTGGGAGTGTCCCGTATGCATCAATCCTTTTAAGAAGGTCCCCGTCGTCAGGACAACCCCTTGAGCCTCAAGAAATGAGCCATCTTTTAAACGAACGCCCGTCACTGCTCCTTGCGAAACCTCTATCGATGCCGCCTCGCCTTCAAGCACTGTCAGGTTTGGAACGGTCTCAAGGTAACGCTGAACCCACTCCTTATATAACTCTCGGTCTGCCTGGGCGCGGGTAGCCTGGGCGGCAGCCCCCTTGCTGGAGTTTAAAGTTTTAAACTGAATGCCGGTCGCGTCGATGGCTCGACCCATCAGGCCTCCAAGGGCATCGAGCTCTTTAACCAAGTGTCCTTTACCAACACCGCCAATGGCTGGGTTGCACGACATCTGTCCGACACCTTCCTTTCGGAGGGATACAAGGGTGGTAGGAACCCCTAGGCGAGAAGCGGCGTAGGCAGCCTCAATACCGGCATGACCTCCCCCAACTACTACGATCTTGTGTGTTTTAGAACGGCTCATCGGTGACATTTTAGGGCATCTAACCGCCTTAATCCAGGTTAAGAATCAAACTATTACAGCCAATTACGACAATTATCCACAGAAAAATCCACAGCAGCATATTTGTTTAAGGAACCGAATAGGGTCTACGCTTCATCTGCACTGTGTAGCCGATAAGCTGTTGGCTACCAGGCCGGTGTAAGGCCAGCTGTTTAAAGTTCCCGGCGAGAGCCGCTATGAAACGAGTTGTAAAAACAAAACGGACCCGTCGATACCTTGAGCTCCTCTGCATAGGACTCGCCGGTGTCGGACTCTCGTCCTACGTTATCCTGGTTTCAGTCCTGATTCAAAAGGATCGATCCGATCTTGGATCCATCGCTCGGGCTGCCCTTGAGCAATCAACCTCGGAAGCCTACTCCCGAGTTACCTCAGTGCGAAACCAACAAACAAGGTTTGTTGCCGAAATCATTCGAGCCCACAACCCTCAACAGGGTAACACTGAACCGCTTGCTCGCCTTATTGTAGAGGAGAGCGCGAAAGCTAAAGTTGACCCCTTCTTTGTAGCCGCAGTGGTTCGCTCAGAGAGCATGTTCAAGCAATCAGCTATCTCCCCAAAAGGCGCTAAAGGGCTCATGCAGCTCATGCCTGAGACAAGTCGGTACGTGTCGAAGCGTGAGAACATCGCGCTCTCTCATGAAGGAGCACTTCATGATCCCGCTACGAATCTCCGTCTGGGAATCGCGTACCTCAAGTACCTTGATAAAATGTTTAACGGCAACCGTGAGCGAATGCTCATCGCCTATAACTGGGGTCCAGGAAACGTAAAGCTTGCGCTTCGAGGTAACGCAAGAACCCCCGGTGAGAGCGTACAATACGCGAAGAAGATCCTCTCCGCGCACCGTGAATGGAAGGCTCGCTTCTCAACTCTCGCGGCCAACCTTGGCTCTGAAAAGAGCGCTCTCGGATAGTTCGGCGCGAATCAACTTATTTCATCGGCACCGCGAACAACCCGCTCCGCTTTTTAATAACGAATCCCTCTCGTTCCAGCTGTGTCAGCGCAAGCTCGATCTTCTCTTGAGGATACGATAGCTCTGAAAGTACCTCCTCAAACCGTCGAGACTTCTCCGCGATCGTCTTCAGCACGGCCGCTCTCACTTGTCGATGAGACCCATGAAATTTTGATTGTCTCACGTAATGCTTACTGCGTGTATTAATCGATCGATCAAGCCTTTTCAGCTCAACCCCCAGATCCATAAGCGCGTAAAACCAACGCCGAGGGTCCCTTCGATAGAGGGTCTCCTCGACCACTTGCGAAACTTCTTTGTCAGTAACGACCCGGCGCTTCGGAAAGAAAAATGTCAGATAGACGGAACGGATATTGGTCTCAATCATTGGCGCTGCGATGCCAAAGGCGAAGGCGCCGACAGCTGCGGCAGTATAACTCCCCACTCCCGGAAGAGAGCGCAGCTCTTGAATTGTCGTGGGAAAATCGCCCCCTCGCTCTTCACAGATAACCTTAGCTGCCTTGTGAAGATTAAGCGCCCGCCTGTAGTATCCAAGCCCCATCCACATTCGAACAACGTCTGCCACGCTCGCTTTGCTAAGCGCCTCGACAGAGGGAAACTCTTTTAAGAAGGCCTCATATTTAGGAACCACCCTATCCGTTTGCGTCTGCTGAAGCATGATCTCGCTGACAAGGATGGCATACGGATCGCGCGTGGCGCGCCATGGAAACTCTCGTCCGCGAGAGCGATAAAAACTCAAAACAAACTGCTGGAAATCTTTTACCTCAGGAGTACCTTGAGCCCGTAATACATCCATCTTTTTTTGAATGGTGCCCTCTTTCATCTCAGTATCGTATCGTTACCATCGGAAAAAATCACACTTTTTTGGCTCTCTTTGCTGGTGCCGCACTTTACCTGTACTATGACCCAAGGATGGAAACGGTTCGATTTCTCTATAATGATGGCGAGGTCTTCGCGGTGTATAAACCTCCCGGCCTGCATACCGTTCAGCTTCCTAAAGGTGGTGGCGAGTCTCTGGCGGACAGACTTATTACCATCCATCCTCTTCTCGCTGAGGTAAGCAAGAACCGTGGGGACGCCGGCCTGATTAATCGACTCGATGAAGATACGAGCGGTATTGTGGTTGGAGCATGGTCTCGTGACACATGGAACAAGCTTTTTGAGGCGCTCCTGGAAGGAAAAATTCACAAAACGTATCAAGCCCTCGTTGAGGGACACCCAACATCTCCACAGACCATTCACACCTTTCTTGGCTCACCGCACCGCGGGGCTCAAAAAATTAAAGTTTACGAAAAAGAGCCTCCCCCCTGGGCTCGCGCGCTTCCAGGAACAACTGACTTCACAACGCTTAGACAGCTACCGACGCTTGATTGCTCATTGATAGCTGTATCTGCCTCCCCCGCTCGCCGACATCAGGTGCGGGCTCACAGCGCGTATCGCGGGCATCCCCTTGTTGGCGACGCGTTATATGGTTCAACTCGCGCGCTACCTGTCAGCACTAAAGAGAGGCGGGCTTTTTTTCTGCATGCCGATACCGTTTCGTTTGCGCATCCCTCAACAGGCGAACCGATATCTATCACCGCGCCAGCTCGCGACGAGCTTGAGCTCCCTGAATAGCGCCCACCTTGCGGTTCGATCGGCACCACTGAGACTCTGGACTTTTTGAGCCATCGACAAGAAGCGGTATCGCGAGAAAGGTGCCTCCTTGCTCATGCACAATCTCATACGCTTGAGCATTCTCCCCTTGAACCCGCTCAGAAAACACCGCTCCCGAATCCATCGTTCGATGTTCAGGGTCCGCCTCTAAAAGGCGCGCCGCTAGGTCGGCGCCCTCCGCGGTAAAGGTTCTCTCCACAAATCCTATATCGATTCCATTTTCTTGAAACTCTTTATGAGCGAGGAGCCACGCGAAAAACGGTATCGTTGTTGGCACTCCCTCAAGTGAATACCCCTTTAGAAATTGATAGGTCTTAAAGAGAGCGTCAGCTCTGCTTGATCCATGCACGATAACCTTGCTCAAAAGAGAGTCATAAAATGGCGGTATCGCGTCCCCCTCCCGATATCCAGACTCCTCTCGAATCGTTATAGGTGAATTTCTATTCCACGATTGAATAACACCGAGCGCTGGTCGAAAATTCTCGCGCACATCTTCGGCATTAATTCGCAATTCTACGGCATGTCCCGTAAAGAGGACTTCAGACTGATTAACCGGCAAACGCTCGCCCATCGCGACTCGAATCTGTAGTTGCACAAGGTCAAAGCCCGTAACCATCTCTGTAACGGGATGCTCAACTTGAATACGGGTATTGATCTCAAGAAAGTAAAACTCCCTACCCGCTACCAAAAACTCAGCAGTGCCGGCGTTGTAATATCCAACACTCTTCGCGGCTCGCACCGCGGCATCATGGATCTTTTCGCGCACATCGGGATCAAGAAACGGAGCAGGGGCTTCTTCAAGCAATTTTTGATGACGCCTCTGAGCCGAGCAATCTCTCGTTCCGAAGTGAAGAACATTACCGTGTTGATCACCGAAGAGTTGAACCTCAACGTGCCGGGGCCCTTCAATGAACTTTTCACAGTAGATCTCGGGACTGCCAAAATTCTTTACAGCTTCGGCGCGAGCACGCTCCAAAGACTCTCGCATCTCAGGTGCCGCGCGAACGATTCGCATTCCTCGACCACCGCCACCAGCTGCCGCTTTAATGATAACGGGGAATCCGATCCTTTCTGCCGCGGCGATTAGCTCGTCATCAGTCGAGGCTCCTTCACTACCAGGCGTAATGGGTACACCAGCCGCCAATACCGTCTTTCGAGCGTTTGTCTTCACGCCCAAGGCCCTAATGCTGGCAGGGGATGGGCCGATAAATATCAGTCCGGTGTCGATAACTTGTTGAGCAAAGTCCGCATCTTCCGAGAGAAAGCCGTAGCCGGGGTGAACGGCTTGGCATCCGGTCGAAAGAGCGGCTCGTATGATTTTACTCTTATCCAGGTAGGAATCAGCGGCTGTGAGTCCTCCTATCGCCACAACCTCATCGCACTCAGAAGCCCCGAGCGACCCCTTATCGGCGTCGGAAACCACCAGCACCGTCTGAATGCCCATTCCCTGACATGCTCGGTTGATCCGGCGAGCTATTTCCCCCCGGTTAGCTATGAGTAATTTTTGTATCCTACTCTGGTTAATCATAGCGAAAATTCTATACTAGAGCCTCGTCCGGCGAGCTTTTTCGAACAACCGTAAGCATGCTTCGGACGCCGTACTAGAGCCCACTTCTAGGGAGTTTATATGAGCACTTCAAACAACCACCATAAAGTTATCATTCTTGGCTCAGGACCGGCAGGTCTCACAGCAGCTATCTACACAGCTCGCGCGAGCCTTTCGCCCCTTCTTATCCACGGTCCTCTCGCGGGCGGACAGCTCACCACAACTACTGAAGTTGAAAACTTCCCAGGGTTTCCAGAAGGCGTACAAGGCCCAGACCTCATGCAGCTCATGGAGAAGCAAGCGACCCGTTTCGGCACAACCGTCGCAGTTGATACAATCGTTAAAGCAAACCTTTCGCAACGACCTTTCACACTGGAAGGGCAATCGGGCAAGTACACCTGCGATAGCCTCATCATCTCTACTGGAGCCGCGCCGAAGTATATTGGGGCTAAAAATGAGCGTGAATTGCTCGGTTATGGCGTATCAACCTGCGCCACCTGTGACGGCGCTTTCTTTAGAAATAAGGTTATAGCAGTGGTCGGTGGCGGAGACTCGGCCTGTGAAGAGGCTTCGTTCCTCACCCGTTTCGCAAGCAAGCTCTACCTTATTCACCGACGAGACTCTCTTCGCGCCTCGAAGATCATGCAGAAGCGAGTTCTTGAGAATCCGAAGATCGAAGTTCTCTGGAACAAGCATGTCGTCGCCGTCGAGGGAACTAAGAAGGATGGCGTTACGGGGCTTACTCTTGAGGATACCCACACCAAAGAACACTCACTTCTGCCAGCAGACGCGCTCTTCGTAGCTATCGGGCACACTCCGAACTCTTCGCTTTTCACAGGGCAGCTTGAAATGGACGAGAACGGCTACCTGCGCCACAAGACCGACTCAGCCGAGACCTCTATACCAGGGGTATTTGTAAGTGGAGACGTTCAGGACCACGTGTTCCGACAAGCTATTACAGCTGCTGGCTCTGGATGTATGGCTGCTATCGCGGCTGAGCGTTGGCTAGAGTCTCAGCACCAGTAGAGTAGGTCCTTTTAAGTCCAGCTCGTTGCTGGCAGAAAGCTCTAAGAAGGGGGGCATATCTTTACGGGATATGCCCCCCTT
Organism: Deltaproteobacteria bacterium; assembly: GCA_947488865.1. Classification (GTDB taxonomy): domain Bacteria; phylum Bdellovibrionota_C; class UBA2361; order UBA2361; family OMII01; genus OMII01. Next base: position 16,544 of record CANLCB010000017.1, read on the forward strand.
ATCTTTTGATATGGAGCGTTTCTCGAAAACTCCACAAACAAAACAGCCAGATCAGCTATATACTGAGGTTTTCCACAGGTTGTGAAGAAATCTGGGGATAACTTGTGAAAGACTACCCGATCCGCTGTGGACAATTGTGTAGATATCTGTGGAAAACTGTGTGGGAAGCTGTGGATATCCACACCAAGCAGATCACCCATAACCACATAACATACTGATATAGATGAGTTATGGGTGTTAACAACTGTGATTATCCTGTGGATAACTTTTCGGTATGCGCCGGTGGGAATTTTCCATAAAAAAAGGCCCGTCGAAAGACGAGCCTTTTCACGTTTTAGTAACGCTTTAATTCGTTACGCCTTCACGTACGCAATTACGAACGCAAGAATTACAAGCGACTCAATGAACGCCATACCGATGAGCATCGGAGCAAGGAGCTTTCCGCCAACGGAAGGGTTACGTCCGTACGACTCAAGCATAGAGCCTACAGCCTTTCCTTGACCAAGTCCGCCACCGAGTACAGCGATACCGATAGCCAAACCAGCGCCGATTGGGCCGAGTGGAGAACCTTGGTGGGCAGCAGCATCCTCGGCTACTGCGCTAGCTACTGGAGCCAAAGCTGCGATAAGAGTTGTTGCGAAGAGAGCTGAGCTCTTTGCCATCGATCGTAATGTTTTCATCTTACTCTCCTTGTTGTTGTTAAATGAAACCTAATCTTCAACGAAGATTTTAGTGATGCTCCCCCTCTTCATGCTGAGTAGCGAGCATAATGTATAGCATTGTGAGCACCGTTGGAACGAATGCCTGCATGAAACATACGAAGGTTCCGAGGCCGTAGAAGATGACCGGCAAAAGAAACGGAACGAGATCTGACATGAGACCAAGAACGATGTGGTCAGCAGAAATATTCCAATAAAGACGCAAGTTTAGAGTAAGAATACGGAGCACTGTTCCGAACAGCTCAAGCGGAAGAATGAACCAAGCAAGCCACCATACAGGGCCAGCAAAGTGCTTCAAGTAGTGAACAAGCCCCTGCTCCTTAATCCCATGATAGTTAAAGGAGATAAAGATAAGGAGTGCTACCGGTACCGTTGTCCATACTGTCGTTGTTGGAGCTGGAAACCCAGGAACGAGCCCGATGATATTAAGGGTGAAGAGATAGAGGAAAACCGTCGCCGTGAGAGGAAGATATTTCCGGTTCTCTTTACCAAGAACCGAATCTTGAAACGCGACGAAAGTCTCAATGAAGAAGTCAAAGATACCCGCTGTGGTGATCTTTTCCTCAGGAATTACGCCATCTTCTACTCCTCGTACGCGACGACGACGAGTAAGGCGATTGGCGCTCTGAGCTCCTACGTAGAGAAGAACGCAGCCAAGCGCTACGGCTGTAGCGAGCTTTTGAGTGTTGGGGTCGGTTAAACCGAGTGAATTAAGGTAGGTATAGTGTGCTTCCATGGTCTCACTTCGAGCGCCCTTGTTGTATAGGATTTAGACGATTAAGGCAAACCCTCAGTCGGCTAGTCTATTTTTCAGGTCACTCCGTTGGTAAAGGTAATGAGCGCAGGTCGCCTCCCCCTTTCGGGCGAAATCAAAAAGTGGTGGTTCACTTGAAAAACGTTGGAATGAACGTCTCACCCTTTGTTTAAGTCGCTTGAAACTAGGTTGGTTTTTGGCTACTCTCCATTCGACCAGCCTCTCCGACGCTTCTAAAAATTCATCATCAAATTCTTGTAAATTTTTCCTCTCGTACTATAACGCTTTGTCATTCGCTTCACGGGCGGCGTTAAGTCCACTTGTGATCTAGCTGTACGGCGACGCGAATAGATCGAGCTCACTGTCCGCTTTTTTTTAGAGCGAACTTTTTAACGTTTGAGGCGCATGGTGGACAACCTGGCACCAGAAGATTTCAGCCAGAGCGATTCGATCGCTGAAAATGCGTCCATTACGCAATCTACTCCCACTCATAAATCAACAACAGCATCACTCGAACAGAGCTGGGCTCTTGCTGTTGCCGATGTGTGTGGTGAGGTTAATCCTCACATCGTTGCCGCGTACATAGAACCTCTCTCTGTCGATGTTGCCGCTTCAAATAACGAGCGCTTCATGGTTCGAGGACCATCTCGACTCATCTGCAACTACGTTATATCAAATTTCTCAAGCGCTCTTCGGGACCGACTCGCTCACTTTCTTGATTCCCCTGAGCTCGTCCTCTCGATCATTCCCAAAGAACCAACCGCAAGTAACGCGGACTCGCCCACGAGCTTGCGACGTCCGGCGACTCCTTTCATTGTGAAGCGAGTTCGACCAACTCCTCCTCCACCGGAAGAGCCAAAGAACGATCCGCTCCGTCAAAGCGCCCATGCCGCGCAAGCGCTGCCAGAGGGAGAAATATTCAATAATATCAACTCTCGATACACCTTTCAGGATTTCGTAGTTGGTAACAGTAACCAGTTCTGTCATGCGGCCGCTATGCGAGTCGCTGAGAAACCAGGACAGAGCTACAACCCTCTCTTCATCTACGGTGGTGTAGGGCTCGGAAAGACCCATCTTCTCCACGCTATCGGAAACGCGGTTCTCCAAAGAAATCCTCTCGCTCGAGTTCTCTACATGTCTTCAGAGACATTCACGAACGAGCTCATCTTGGCTCTTCGTCACGCGAAGATGGAGGAGTTTAAGCGAAGACTTCGAACGATTGAGGTTCTGCTAATCGATGACATTCAATTCATCGTTGGAAAAGAGAGAACTCAAGAAGAGTTTTTCCACACCTTCAACGCTCTCTACAGCGCCAAGCGTCAGATAGTCATCACCTCAGATAAAATCCCAACGGACATTCCAGGTATTGAAGAGCGGTTACAGACTCGCTTCTCCTGGGGATTAACAGCAGACCTTCAGGCTCCTGATTTTGAAACGCGAGTTGCTATTCTGAAACAGAAAGCTCTTCTTGAGAATTTTCACCTCCCTGAAGAGGTTGGTCATCTCATAGCGGAAAAGATTTCTTCCAACGTGCGAGAGCTTGAGGGCGCCCTCACTCGACTTCACGCCGTTAGTTCTATCCAAAACGTTTCCATCTCCATGGATATGGCACGCATGGCCCTCAAGCCATTGCTCCAACCTAAGGTAGTGAACGTTTCGGTTGATGACATTAAGAAAGCTGTTGCTACTCACTTTAATCTTAAAGTGGCTGACATCATCTCGAAGCGAAGAACTAAGAACCTCTCCTTCCCTCGCCACATCGCCATGTACCTCTGCCGTAAACATACAACGGCCTCGTATCCAGAGATTGGTGAGCACTTTGGTGGCAGAGACCACTCAAGCGTCATTCACGCTGCAACGGTCGTTTCGAGCAAGTTATCCACAGATGCGCAGGTAAAAGTGTTGGTTGAAGATATCGAAAAGAGACTCTTCGGATAAAAACTGTAAAATCAGTACCATATCCAACATACCAACATCTTTTACCGGCCTCATACCTGTGGATATCTCAGAGGTTACCAACAGGTTTCTGCCGGATACGAGCCAGGTTTTCCACAAGCACGACACAAGAGTCTGGGGCGCTTCATTTTGCTAGCCGTGGCGCTCAGGAAAAGCTCTTATTTTACCCACAAGGTTGTGGATAAAGAGCGTGATAGGCGTGTGGGAAGAAAAGCGCCGGTAAAACCCTGTGGATAACTTGGTTGAAACCGGTGGGGATGTGAGGCGGATTGTGGAGAAAAGATCAGCCTGTGAATAATTCCCAAAACTATGCAGAGGTTACTGACAAGTTTTAAGTGGAATTTTAACACTCAAACCATATACTTAGGAACGTTATCCACGGAAACAGGCCTTACTTACTATTATTCACTAGATATTTATCTAATAAAGAAACAATAGGGGAACATGGAGATTACAATTTCAAAAACAGAGCTCTCGAAACTTCTTCACGTGACGCTAGCCATAGCCGAGAAGAAATCGACGATGCCGATCTTGGGTAACATCCTCCTCTGTGCCGAAGACAAGAACTTTAAAGTAACAGCGAGTGATCTTGAGATCACCGCGATCGCCTCAAGCTCCGCATCCGTTAAGAAGCAAGGATCGATCACCGTAAGCGCAAAGGTGTTTGGAGATCTGGTTCGAGAGCTTCCGGATGGTGAGATCACGATCCGATCGGTTGATCGAGATCGGATCGAGGTTCATGCTGGTAGTTCAAAATTGAAGATCGTGGGTGTTGGGGCCGAAGAGTATCCTGTTCCTCCAGGACTCTCTCTGAAAACCAAGTGCAAACTTCCCGCCCCTACCCTGATCGAGATGATCAACAAAACCCTCTATGCGGTTTCGCTCGATGAGGGACGGTACAACATGAACGGTATCTGTCTTGAGATCATCAAAGATGGAAACGCTTCTGGGATCGGTATGGTCGCGACAGACGGGCACCGACTCGCGTTGATCTCTCGACCTCTTCAGGGAATTGAGTTTACCGGACTTTCGCACAAGGGATCTGGTAAGGGCGCTACTGGAGCTGATCATGTGATCGTTCCACGTAAAGGAATCGCTGAAGTTCGTAAAGCTCTTGAAACAGTTGGTGATGTTCCTGTTGGTGTGGATGTTAGCGAGGGGTTCCTCGTTGTTGAGGGGCCGGCTTGGAAGCTTGTTGTTCGTCTCTTGGATAGTGAGTTTCCGAATTATGAACAGGTTCTCCCCAAGAAGACTGGAAGCAAGATAACAGTTTTAAGTTCTCAACTAGCGCATGCCTTAAAGCGTGTGTCTCTTGTGGTGAGCGATAAGAACAAGGGAGTTCGATTCGATTTCTTCACGAATCTTGTTCGTATCTCAAGTTCATCGCCAGAACTTGGTGAGGCTCAAGAGGAGCTTGAGATTCAGTATGCTGGAAATGATTTCTCTGTTGGATTCAACGCGCGATACATAATCGACGTTCTTGCTACGCTTGGAGAGAACCAACCCTTTGTTCTTGAGCTTAACGGTGAGTCTGGTCCTGGCAAGTTCTACGCTGAATCGGATGAGTCGTCTTTCGGTATTGTGATGCCGCTTCGACTCGACAAATAACCTTAAAAAGGATCCTTCTCGTTGTTCGTTTCAAGTCTCAAGGTTTTTAAGTTCCGTAATCTCGCCGATCAAACGATCGAGCTCGATTCTGGAGCGGTGTACATCAACGGCTTGAACGGCAACGGGAAGACGAATCTCGTTGAAGCTCTTTACCTCCTGTCAGGGTCCCGTTCGTTTCGAACAAACTCAACAGGCGAACTTTTAAAGTGGGGGGAACGAGAGGCTTCGGTTTTCGGAACTGTCGTTTCAAAAAACGGTTCTGAAGAGCTTGGTTTAATTTTCACCCCCGGAGAACGAACCGCCTACTCAAACGGCAAGGCGCTGGATTCTGTTACGGACTTGATCGGACGTCTTCGGGTGATCGCTTTTTCCCCAGCCGATCTATCCCTCGTTAAAGGCTCTCCTTCGGGCCGTAGGAAGTTTCTTGATCGCCACATGGTCGACCTTAGCCCGGGGTTTATTAAACTTCTGATGGCCTATCAGAGGGCTTTAGCGAGCAAAAGCGCGGTGCTGAAGCAGTCAGGGATCGATTACTCACACATCAAGCCGTGGAATGAACTGTTAGCAGAGTATTGTGGAAAAATTGTTGATAACAGGCTTAACTTTATAAAATCTCTTGGAGAAAGAGCTGCCGAATTTCACAATCAGTACGCGACAACCGATGGCGAATTGGTAATTACCCTTGAGTCGGACTTTATCCAAGGAGAACAAATTCTCTCTCAGAATGATATTCTCGATAAGTTTGAAAACGCCGCTCCTCGTGAAATGATGACGAGAACGCCCGTCCTTGGCGCGCAGAGAGACGATCTGGCGATCACCTTAGGGGGAGTAGACGCCCGAGCGTTCGCGTCGCAGGGACAAACCAGGAGCGTTGTGTTGTCTCTGAAACTTGGGGTCATCGATCTTTTAGAGGGGCTGACCGGTGAATCTCCAGTCATACTCCTCGACGATGTCGACTCAGAGCTCGACAAGGGGCGGTCTGAACGGCTCTTCACCGCCCTTCTCAGCAAACCTCGTCAGGTCATTGTAACAGGTACAGAGGCACCGTCAGACTACCTCCTGGCCAGCGGAAACTTGTGCACTCGTACCGTTTCGCAAGGGAAGGTCGTTCCATAGGATTTTTCGATACTTATCACCTGAATTCACATCTTTCCGCAGGTGAGGTGAAAATAGTAAAAAAAACGCAGTTGATCCGGGTAGATAGGACAGTGATGTGATGCTGGTTTACTCTTTACCAAACGCATCTAACTATCTTACACTACTAAAGTTATCTCGTTTTGGAGGGATTCAATGAGTACCGCGCCCAACGCACAATCTACCGGGCTGGTTTACGACGCTGGTCAAATTAAGGTTCTCGAAGGCTTAGAAGCCGTTCGAAAGAGACCAGCGATGTACATCGGAGATACATTCTACCGAGGGTACCATCATCTCGTTTGGGAAGTTCTGGATAACGCCGTTGATGAGGCGCTTGCCGGCTACTGTAACACCATCAAGGTGACCCTTCACACCAACGGATCCGCTTCCGTTGAAGACAATGGTCGAGGAATTCCAACAAGTATCCACCCAACCGAAGGTGTGAGTGGAGTTCAAGTTGTAATGACCAAACTTCACGCAGGTGGAAAGTTTGAGAAAGAGGCCTATAAAGTTTCAGGTGGTCTCCACGGAGTGGGCGTTTCGGTTGTAAACGCTCTTTCTGATTGGTTAAAGGCTGAGATTAAGCAAAACGGCAAACTGTACGCGATGGAGTTTCGCCGAGGAGATCCGGTAGCTCCGCTCGCGGAGATAGGGAACGCTGAAGGATCAGGAACAAAAGTTACTTTCTATCCTGACCACACAATCTTCCAAGAGACAAAGAGCTTTAACTACGAGACAGTTTCTCACCGTGTTCGTGAGCTAGCGTTCTTGAACGCTGGACTTCGCATCACGTTGATTGATGAGCGAACTGATAAGGAGCAAGAGTTCTACTTCGAGGGAGGAATTCGAAGTTTTGTCACGCACATCAATAAGTCAAAGAGTCCACTATTCCCTGAACCCATTTACGTAAGTGGAGAGCGTGATGGTCTTAGTATTGAGATAGCTCTTCAGTACAACTCAGAGTACACCGAGAGCATTTACACGTACGCGAACAACATCAATACGCCAGAGGGCGGCACCCACCTTATCGGGTTTAAGGCCGCTCTTACTCGTACTCTTAACAACTACGCTAACAAAAACGACCTTCTAAAAGGTTTCAATGAGGGAATTCAGGGCGACGATACCCGCGAAGGGCTTGTTGGCGTTATCAACGTCAAGATTCCGGAGCCTCAATTTGAGGGGCAGACGAAGTCCAAGCTCGGTAACAGCGAGGTGAAGGGATTCGTCGAGCAAATCGCTGGCGAGCAACTCGCCAAGTTTTTCGAAGAGAATCCTGGAACAGCGAAGCTTATCGTAAACAAGTCTCTTGAGGCCGCGCGCGCTCGAGAGGCCGCGCGAAAGGCGAGAGAGCTTGTTCGTCGTAAAGGCGCTTTAGATAGCGCGGCGCTCCCTGGAAAACTAGCGGACTGCCAGAATGAGAACCCCGAAGAAGCGGAGTTGTTCCTGGTGGAGGGAGAGTCCGCGGGTGGTTCCGCTAAGCAGGGCCGAGACAAGAAGAACCAAGCTATCTTGCCTCTCAAGGGTAAGATTTTGAACGTCGAGAAGGCGCGGTTCGATAAGATGCTTTCCTTCGAGGAAATTCGAGTTCTCATTACCGCGCTTGGAACAGGTATTGGCGCTGGTGATTTCGATGTAAACAAACTTCGCTACCACAAGATCGTCATCATGACCGATGCCGACGTTGACGGAAGCCACATCCGCACTCTTCTTCTTACCTTCTTCTATCGTCAGATGAATGAGGTTATCTCGAAGGGGCATCTCTACATCGCTCAACCCCCTCTGTATAAGATTAAGAAGGGTAAAGTTGAGCGGTATCTCAAGAACGAGAAAGAGTTCACTGAGATTATCATTGGCGGTGGCGCTGAAGATGTTTCGATTCAAAGCAAGGACGGAAAGACCACAACAGCCCTTGAGGTCTCTGACCTCCTTGTACGGGTGCAGGACGTGAAACGCGCCCTTGAAGAGATTCAAATGGAGCGCCTCGACCAACGAGTTATCGTGGCTCTTTCGGAATCTGGCATTCAGTTCAACGAGACTACTTGGAAGCGAGAGTACTTAAACGGGCTTTTGGCTCAGGTCGTTGCCGCGATTAAGACCCGCACCCTCCAAGAGCCTTCTCTTGAGATCGTTGATGACCACGACGGCGAAGTAGCGTTCCGTGTTCGAACAAGGCTTCGAGGAGTTGTCTACACGACCACCGTAACTCGACGGTTGTGGATCTCTGATAAGATTGCGGCCGTTCGAACAGTCTACACAGATGCTCGTAAGCTTCTTGGTGAGGCGCCTTACACCATCACCGCCACGGGCGATGGTAAAGAGCGCGAGACCGTTGATTCAATCGAGGCTGTATCGGATTGGGTTGATACTCGGGGACGTAAGGGACTTTCAATCACCCGGTACAAAGGACTTGGTGAGATGAATCCTGAGCAATTGTGGGAAACCACAATGGATCCTCAATATCGACGCCTTCTTCAGGTGACAGTTGATGACGCTATTGATGCGGATCAGATCTTCACGGTCCTGATGGGTGACGAAGTGGAGCCTCGAAGGAAGTTTATTGAGGATAATGCCCTCAAGATAAGGAACTTAGATATCTAGTATAATTACGGGGTTCTGCCGAAAGTTGACCATCGCCGTCTTCTTGGGTAGCTTTGCAGGCCTCATTTGTTAAGGAGTTGTGTCATGGCATCGCCAACGAAGATCACAGAAAACCGTCGCGCAGCGCGTAACGCTAAGAAGATTAAGAACCGCAATAAGAAGGCCCGTCTCAAGGCTCGTAAGGAGTCTGCGGCTAAGTAAGTTCGCGGTTAATCCGTCACACAGTCAGCTGTGTGTATGTAGCGGAGCCCTCGAAAGAGGCTCCGCTTTTCTTTTTGCCTTTGCGCTACTTGGTCGGTGTCAGGCTCGCTCTATCGGCGTAGTCGCTCATGAGGGTATCAACTCCACGAGACCTCAAGTACTCCCAGCTCTTCGGTTCGTCAAAGTGGGAGGATGCTATATTGATAATCACTCGAACTCCCGCCGCGTGAGCGCTTCGCACCGCGTCTTCAGTTATCCACCGCTTAAGTTCAACAGCTTCTACCTTTGCGGCAATCGCCTTTGAGAGCTGTTCACTATCAAGACAACGGGCAACGATACGAGCTTTCGGCTCCCTCTTTCGAATAAGGGCGAATCGCCCCGGGTCTTTAAGCTGAATGGTTACGCGACTCAAAGCGCCAGCTTTTCGAACTTCTTCTAACGTGGCGTTAAGAAGTTCATCGGACTCCCCTTTGAGGTCGAGTTGTAAGGTTCCTGAAAACTGTTTGAGGAGATCTAGAGCTTCACGAAGAGTCGGAATTGCTATTGAGCGCTCTGAGTTGAGCCATACCTGAGCTCGCTCGCCTTGGGTGAGCTCTTGAACCTTCCGCTTCTCTAATTGAGGTGGGGCGAAGGAGTTGTGTGTTTGCACCGAGCCGTCATGAAATAGGAAGAGCTCTCCCGCTGAAGAGCGCCTGACATCTACTTCGGCGAAAGAGACTCCAGCTGACAGGGTCTGTGTAAGGGCGGGAATAGAGTTGTCGGGGTATCCTTTGTGCAGGTTCCCACGATGAGCGATGGATGTTCGCTCGATCGCGGGCTGTTCTTTGACGGGAGCTAAGTCGGATATGTTGGAGTTATACCAGCAACCCACAGGGGCTGTGGATAACGTGAGAACCGCGAGCAGCTTTAAGAATACACTTCTGAAAAAGCTTCTAGGTTTTAAACCCACTACTACTATCCAACTTTCTTGCGAAGACGTTCCATCAATCCAGAGAACTTCTCTTTGCGGATGATGCCAGAGAACTCATTGCGGTAGTTAGCGACAAGGCCGATGTTCTCAATGACCACGTCGTACACACGCCACTGACCGTTCTCGAGCATGAGTTTATAATCGATAGGAAAAGTGTCTCCTTGGCTCAAGACGGTGGTTTTTACGACAGCCTTTGAAGACTCCACGGACTCGCTCTCAACATTGACCATGCCACGTTTAACGGTCTCAATCTTAGAGAGGTACGTGCGGGCGAGGAGCTCTGAAAATACCGTGGTGAAATCCGCTTGCTCCGCTGCTGATATCTCATTCCAATTGGAGCCGAGGGAGCGACGCGCCATCTCATCGAAGTCAAACTTGGGTTTAATTACTTCTCGAAGCTTCTCACGGCGAACGTTCTTCTGAGTGTCTCCAGGCGTGCTCTCCACGATAGTGAGAATTCTATCGATAGTGTTCTGTATTTCGGCTTTTGGGGAGCTTTCGGCAAGAACCGATGAGATGTTGGTGAGGAGAATGGCGGCAAGAGCCACGGTAAGTTTATAAATCATAGGAACCTCTTGTTAAAAATATCCTTACACTATTTCTTGGTCTCTTCGTCTTCTTTGTCGCCGCTCAGGCTGTGAACAACCTTACCGATTACATCTTCGATATCGATGACAGACTCCGTTTCCGTCATAGTCCCGCCCTCTTCGATGTACTTGTCGGATCCGCCACGCGATATTTTGACATATCGGTCACCGATAATTCCCTTCGTTCTGATTGACGCGATGTCATCATCTTTCAGTTTAACCGATCGGTTGAGCTTTAGCGTGACCTTGGCAACAGGGTCTTTTAGAGAGATG
>CANLCB010000018.1 GCA_947488865.1 Deltaproteobacteria bacterium
CTCGCTTGTGTGACGAGGCTGAGCGAATCGCGAGCTTGTTACACCTCGCCGCGCTTGCGCAACTCGGCGAACGCTTCGGCGAAATAGGTAATGATAATATCAGCGCCAGCTCGCTTGATGCTGGTGAGCGTTTCGAGCATTACTCGCTTTTCATCAAGCCAGCCCATTTTCGCCGCGGCCTTCACCATCGCGTACTCACCACTTACGTTGTACGCGGCCGTCGGCATATCAAAGGTCTCTTTAACCGCGCGGATTACGTCAAGGAACGCGAGCGCTGGTTTTACCATTACAATGTCGGCGCCTTCTTGAACATCAAGCTCTACCTCGCGAATCGCCTCGCTGATGTTCGCTGGATCCATCTGGTAGGTCTTTCTGTCTCCGTATTCCGGCGCAGATTGCACAGCGTCTCGGAAAGGGCCGTAGAACGATGAGGCAAACTTAGCGGCGTAAGCCATCAGAGGGAGATTTGAGAAATTGTTCTCATCGAGCCCGTGACGGAGGAAGCCGATCGTGCCATCGAGCATTCCGCTTGGCGCGATCATGTCCGCTCCGGCGTCGGCGTGTACGAGAGCCTGCTTCAGAAGGTTCGGAAGGGTTTCATCATTGCAAAGATGCCCATCTTTCATGACACCACAGTGTCCATGGCTTGTGTACTCACAGAAGCAGAGATCGGTAATGACCATCATTTCTGGAATGGCTTTCTTAATCGCCTTGATCGCCTTCGGAATAATTCCATCGGGCTGCCATGAAGAGGATCCGACTTCGTCTTTGAATTCAGGAATGGCGAAGAGGAGTACCGAGGAAACGCCAAGTTCGTATAGAGCCACAGCTTTCTTTACTGTTTCGTCAACGCTCAAATTGTATTGTCCGGGCATTGAGACGATCTCTCTTCGAACCTTCTCTCCAGGCACCACAAAAAGAGGCGCGATGAGGTTCGAGACCTCCACGTGAGTTTCTCTCACCATGGAACGGAGAGCCTGGGAGTTTCGAAGACGACGGAGGCGGGTGTTCGGGTACATAGAGATAGTAGGATCTTCAATACGTTACTGGGTCAGCCTACGAAAAACTGAGGGGGTTAGTAAAGCCCATCCACAAAACGAGTGAAGAGAGCACTTTTCCCTTTGAACTGCCGGTAGTTGTGGCAGTGTATCCGCCGAACCATCTCCAGAAATTTCGCCTTTTCGGACAACTTTTTCACGATGTTTCCGAACGTGGAGTTAGGCTTAAGGTGGTTGGGGAGTGCCAAAGGATGTCGCGAAAACGGTCCAGTTCAGCAGCGTGCCTCGTCGAGGATTCGAGTTCCGCGGATACGTTAATCCAGCGGGATAGCGTCATCGCTCAATACCAGTCGTTTGTGGAGGGGATCGTGGGTCGTTTGATGCGGACCATGAACCTCCCTCAAGTATTACGAGAAGATTTTGTTGCTGCTGGTTATCTCGGTCTTGTTGAGGCGGCTGGTCGTTTTGATCCCAATCGAGGGCACGAATTTAGATCGTACGCTTTTCTGCGAATTCGCGGCGCGATAATTGATCATATCCGTAGCTCATGTGACCTCTCTGGTCGCGCCTACCGGATGTTCCGGGCTCTTGAGGTATCCCAAGAGCTGCGCTCGACCGAAGCGGAGGCGTTGAAGCCAAAGCCCCAGAATCCGCGCTCACGGGCGGCGGAGGCTTTGGAGCATCTCTCTAAGAGCGCTGTCGCTTTCGTGTTGGTCCGTGGAAGTGAAGAAGCTCTCGCCGTCGAAGATGATGGACAGGGAGACCCTGAACGAGCGCTCGCCGCCAAACAAGTTTCTCAAAAAATTAGGGACGCGATAGCAACTTTGCCCGAGAAAGAGCGAACAATCATTGAACAGTACTACTTTAAAGACCGAAAGCTAGTCGAGGTCGCGGAGCAGTATTCGGGATTGTCAAAATCGTGGGTATCGAGGTTACATGATCGAGCTCTTGCAATGTTACGTGATGCCCTCCTTGAGGATGGCGAGGAGGCGGTGTTGTAGAGCGCGATGGGCCTCCAAGCGTGCCCGCCTTCTGATAGTTCTTCTGCTGGCGTTTTCCGCGTGCGATGAGCAGATAGTTCACGATCTCTCAGAACGAGAGGCCAACAAAGTAATAAGTCAGCTTCATGACGCACGTGTTTCCGCCAGTAAGGTGCCACAGGCCGATGGTCGCTGGGCTATCGCGGTGTCGAATGGCGATATGTTCTCGGCGTTGTCTTTGCTTGAGAATCAACGAGTGCTTCCAGCGCCAGCGGGTCGTTCCTTAGCGACAGGGAGGGGCGGTCTGATTTCAAGTAGAGAGGAACAGCTCTTTCATTACGAGCGAGCCGTGGCTCAGTCAATTGAGGAGAGCTTAACGGCGTTGCCTGGAGTGCTTGAGGCTCGTGTCCACCTTAATCTGCCGCCTGAAGATCCTCTGTTTGGAAAGTCGCGGTCAGTGTCAGGCACAGGTTCGGTCCTCCTGGTTGTTGACGATCGGTGTAACGCTTCTGACGAAGAGGTGTCCGGGGTGGTTAGTGGCGCGGCTGGCTTGGCCCCTAGCTCAGTCAAGGTTCTTCGCAGCAAGGCGCTCACCAAAGTTCAAACCAGCGTGCCAACTCCTCTATCAATTGCCGCCCCTAAGCCAGAGGCGAACGCTCGAACGCTCCCTCCAGTGACGACCCTGGCGTATGTGGCGCTCGGCGGAGTGGCGATTTTTCAAGGATGCCGTTTGTGGAGGCGCCGACGACCTCGAGTTCGATTCGCGCTGCCGGCGACTTCGTTTGGAGGTGGAGAGGAGCTGATATGAAACCGTTCTTTTTGGAAACGCCCACAAGTGTCCCCTATCTGGTTGGCGACATCGAGACGAGGTTGCGTGGAGTCTCTCGGCTCTCAATGGCATGCTACCTCGAAGGTATTCCGCATCATGAGTTGCCACTTAATCAAGAGAAGCGTCAAGCGCTTGAGGGGGATCTGTCTCGAATCAAGGCAGAAGCGCCGCTTATGGCGTACACCTTCTGTGTGCGCCATCTCGCCGATCGAGTAAAGACGGAGGATTGTGTATGAGGCTGCCAGTGTTGAGTGTTCGCAACAGCGAGGCTTTGCGCGCAGATCGAGAGCTTTATCCCAGTGTTGAGGCCTGCGTCGCGACAATCGTCGATCGCCGACTTATCCAAGGTATCCAGAAAAGTGAAGATCGTGATTGGGGGGATTCTGACTGGCTCATCTTTCGGGATGAGCACGGAACGGGCTTTGGGTTATGTGGGAATGAGGTCTCCGCCGCAGGGACCATTCAGTCTACGCTGAAACAAGCGACCGCGCTGTGGAAGGTTGGAAAAGTATTGCGAGGGGGGTCTGAAAGTCCGCTCACATGGAGTGATGATGGGGCTCCGCCGAGCGATTGGACCGTCTTTAAGGTCGTTTTGCTTCATGACGAGATGTGGTGCGCGATCTCGACGCCCAGTCCGTCTATTCCCGGCGTTCTGCCGCCCCAACAGTCTCTTGCTTCTGTTCGTGCTCGGGTTCTTGGATCGATGCCGGTAACGGATGTCCCACTTGTTGGGGGAAGCATCTCATTTGACACATTGACGGTCAGAGTCACGGAATTTGACATGGAAGGAGTACTTCAATTTGACAAGGGAGGAACTATGACGCTTGAGATTACTGCGACGATTGGAAACGAGAAAGATACGCACGTTCCTGGAGTCCGAATTGATCTCGGGGAGCTAGAGATCGCTCTTCAAGATTTACTTGCGTTGAAGCCGGGGGAGGTTGTCGCGTTGGGGCCCTTGGATCCAATGACGTGTTACCTGCGTGTGGGGTCCTCTGTTATCGCCCGCGGAGAGCTCCGACAAGTCGAGGAAGGAGCTGTAATCTCGATCACGCATGTTTCATAGGTGCTGTTCATTCTCGCAACTTTTTCGCGTTACGAGCGAATAGGCTTTGGCAAAACATTTTTGTGAGGAATTGTATGTCAATACAGCCGTATCTTCAGGTTTCAACTCCCGGATCATGGGGAGTCTCCGTTGGAAACTCGCCCTTACTACGCCTTGCTGCCGAGCCGCAAAGTTCCGACACCGATTGGTTGGGATCCGCGGCTTCCGCGGTATCTTCTGTCGCGTCCGCCGCTCTAGGAGCGGGAACTGGCTTCACTGATACGGCTGGTATTACAAATCTGTTGAATCAACAGATCCGCATCCAGCAGGTGATGCAGACCGTTACGATGGCCTCCAATGTCGCTCGTTCTCAACATGAGACGGAGATGGCTCCGATTCGGAATATGCGTGTTGGATAGGTAGGGGAGCGTATCCGCTGGGGCGACTATCGAACGCCCCAGCGTGGTATGTGGCTGGGATGTTGGAGGCGCGGTGGAGAAGGGAAGTTTTACGCCACAGGAAGTAGTCGTCCCTATTGGTTTGTTGGTGGTAGTGGGATGTATGTTGGTCCCATTGCCAGCATGGCTACTCGATGTTTTCTTAAGCGCGAATCTGCTCTTCGCCGTGCTCTTGGTTATTGGAGCGCTTCATATTCGAGATCCGTTGCGACTCGCGACGTTGCCATCGTTGCTTCTTATGGCGACGCTGATCCGACTCTCCCTCAATCTCGCCACGACTCGGGCGGTGCTCTCCACCGGGCACGCGGGAAAGGCGGTTGAGGCGTTCGGTTCTGTTGTTATTCAAGGCAATGCGGTTGTTGGATTCGTCCTCTTCCTCCTCATTACACTTATTCAGTTCATCGTGGTGGCTAAGGGAGCCGAGCGAGTGGCGGAAGTATCGGCGAGGTTCACTTTGGACGCGCTGCCGGGAAAGCAGATGGCGATAGACGCCGAGATTCGAAGCGGGTTGCTCGATCCAGAGGCGGCTCGTAAGAAGCGACAAGAGGTTCAAACGGAATCGCGGTTCTACGGAGCGTTAGATGGCGCGATGAAGTTCGTGAAAGGGGACGCTATCGCCGGTCTTGTTATTACCTTCGTGAATATAGTTGGCGGTTTGTTAGTTGGGCTGCTGCTGCACCATCTCGCGATTGATGTCGCTCTCAAGAAGTACACTCTGCTGACAATTGGAGATGGGATGCTCTCCCAAATTCCCTCTTTACTGAACTCGGTGGCCGCTGGTCTTGTTGTCACCCGAGTACAGGTAACCGAGAATTCCTCTCTTTCAAGTGATCTCTTGCTGCAGTTGGGTGAGTTTCGAGTCGCGCGTATGTTTGTCGCGTTTGCGTCCTTCGTTCTCGCGTGCGTTCCGGGCATGCCCCATGGAGCGCTCTTCATTGTGGCGACTGTCGCCGGCTTCTCTTTCCTGGGAAAGTCAAAAAGCGCGGAGCCTCAAGAAGAGTTAAGGGGCAAGCTCTTTGAGCCAACGCTCTCCCCAACGTTGCAGTTGGAAGTGGATCAGGATTGGGTGCGCTCGCTTCCGTCTTTGACCGAGATATCCGACTCCCTTGAAGAGTTGCGGGCGTTCGCGTTTCAGCGATGGGGAATCGTTTTGCATCGTCCTGGAATATCCCTGTGGGCGGGAGCCTCGGCGGATTGTCGAGTTCTAGTTCGAGGAATGGAGGTGTGGTGCGCCGAAAAGGCAGAGTCGCCGATGAGCTGGTCGGAGCTTCTTGGCGTTGTTCGAGATGTCATTGATGGTCACAAGGTTGACCTCATCGATGATGGAGCGACAAGACGGGCGCTTGATTATGTTGAACGCCACATCCCCGATCTTGTTTCTGGAGTTGTTCCAGCGGTTCTTTCTCTCACCCAGCTTACAAGTATCTGTCGAGCGCTGTTACGTGAAGATGTGTCCATTCGACATGCCGATGTCATTCTGCAAACGATCGCGGAGAGTGGTGGAAAGTTAGGAGAGCGTGCGCTCTTAGGAGAGATACGAGCCGCTCTCGCGCCGATTGTGAGCGCGACCGTGGCTCGTGATGGAAAGATTAATGGAGTGTTCTTAGAGCCTCTCCTTGATCTCGCTCTCACGAAGGCTGAGGAGAGTGGTGTGATCTTACCTGGAGAGATTATCGACGCCGTGTGCAATGGAGTGGGGGAATTCGTAGCTCAAGGGCGAACGCTCATATCCTCAAAAAGGGCGCGGGCCTATTTACGTGACATCGTGCGTGTCCGTTGGGCTCACATTCCCGTGATTGCTCATGAAGAGGTTTCTTCGCGCTATGAAGTGGTGTCGACCGGTCAGATTGAGGTCAGCGACGAGCAGTTACGAAACTCCCTTTTGCAGGCGGCGGTGTAAAAATAATGTATGAAATACGCAACTTTTTGTGCCCTAGTTTCGATTACTCTCCTGCAAGCGTTTCTTTACGGCTGCGCGCCACGGCGAGCGGTGCCGGAAGAGGAGTACAAGCGGGCCGTGGCCTTGGTGGACCAAGGAGTTGTGTTTCTAAGGCAAAAAAAGCTTGAAGAGGCCCGGAAGTCGTTTGAACTGGCGGGAGATTTAGCCCCGTTGCCCGCGGCGCGCGATGGTCTCGGATGTGTTGAGCTCGCGTCGGGGAACTTCACTCGGGCGGCTTCTTTATTTGAGGAGGCCTATCACATGGATAGTTCATATGATTCAGCCTTGGTGAACCT
The DNA here is from genome assembly GCA_947488865.1 of Deltaproteobacteria bacterium. Taxonomy (GTDB): domain Bacteria; phylum Bdellovibrionota_C; class UBA2361; order UBA2361; family OMII01; genus OMII01. The sequence continues at coordinate 6,546 of CANLCB010000018.1, forward strand.
GGGGTTGGCTCGGGAGCTTGAGGGGAATGTAGAAGAAGCCAGGGGCATCTACATGAAAATACTAGGTAAAACGCCATCCTCGGTTCAGGCGAGAAACAACTTAGCCGCCCTTGAGTACGATAAGGGGGCGGGTACAATGGATGTGCTTCGGGAGTTGGACAAAGCTTTAATGCTTTCAAGTCACCAGGTGATTCGTGATAACGTGAAGGCTCTAAAGAGCCGGTAGGAGTTCGAGATGGTAAAGAAAGGAAACCTCAAACGTAGCCTAGAACCTCGCTCCTTAAACGTTCGCGTTCCTCAGTCCTCTCCGATGCCCGCAGCCGTCACCGTAGAGGCTCATCCCCCTTTGGTCGAAGATCTCCTGGAAGCAAGCAAGCAAACCTTTAGTTCCGACGAGCAGGCCCTTTCATTTTTTATTGAAAGTATCGCCGATAAGCTAGGCGAGGCAGGGGATGATAGGGCTCAAATGTCTGAATTTCTTAACCTTCTCCTGGAGTCAGATCCTGTTTTACGAGAGGAGATTCTTTCAGGCGTATCCGCTGGAAAGTGATCCTTATTCGGGCTCTCCGTAATCTTACACAGCATGGACCCAAACCAGGCTGGTACTGAACGCCGTATTCTCATAACGGACGATGACGCGGATACGCGTATTGTCGTGGCGAGCGTGATCTCCATCCTTGGGCATACTCCAGTCGTGGTTAATGGTGGAAAGGACGCTCTTGAAGAGTGTGAGCGCCAACTCCCCGATCTCGCGATCATTGATTACATGATGCCTACCCTGAATGGTATTGAGGTGTGCCGGCGCCTTAAGACTATCCCTGGTGGCGAGTTCGTTCCGGTGCTGATGCTTACGGCTCGAGATACCGTCCAGGATAAGGTCGCCGCTCTGGAGGAGGGGATTGATGACTACCTCACCAAACCGTTCAACTACGAGGAGTTGCGGGCTCGCGTCAAAGCGCTGCTTCGTGTTCGAGATCTTAATTTAAGTCTCGTTGCGAAGAATGGAGAGCTTCGAAAGATGCAAGAGAAGCTTGTGGACACCGAGAGGCAGCTTGCGGTGGGCCAACTCGCTGGTACGGCCGCGCATCAATTAGGACAGCCCCTCTCGGCGATAATGTTGAACTGTTTCCTTTTGGAACAGTTGTCAAAGGATGATCCTAAATTCATCGGCGCGCTTGCCGCTATTAAGAGCGACTCTCGGCGTATGGCTGAGCTTATTGAGAGCCTTCGTCGAGTAAAGGCCTCTGAATTAGAGGAGTATTTCGGCGACACTGAGATTTTAAAGCTCAAGAGCGACCCGAAATAGTAGACCTAGAGAGAGTCTTACCCCCTTTTTAAAGCGAACGGGAGACGGTCCGCGCTAGCTACAAACGGACATTTATCCTTTATCTCTCCCACACGTCGAAGTACACTTGCGAGCGACGCCTAACCAATTCCTATTGAGAGCCCCTCGCCGTATGTACGCACAACCTTCTTACGAATTCGAATGGATAAACACCGCTGAAGAGCTGTCGCGCGTCGCTGAGGGGCTCGCCGGTCAGCCGATCCTTTCTGTGGATACCGAGACTAGTGGATGGCAGGTCGGCAATGAGCAGCTCTGTCTCATTCAGATCGGAGTTCCGACTGAAAAGAGGGTGGTGTTGGTAGATGTTCTCAAGACGGGCGCCCCAACGGCGCTTGCCCCTGTTCTGAGCGCGCCGACACCTCTTATTATCGCGCACAACGCGTCCTTCGAGGAGCGACAGTTCGCTCGATACGATATGAAGGTGAAGGGAGTTCGAGATACTCTCACCATGGCGCGACAACTTCGTCCCGATCTTCCCAACCATACGTTGCGCACGTGTTGCAAGCTGTTGCTCGGATTGGAGTTGAGCAAGACGGAGCAGGTAAGTGATTGGTCCGCTCGTCCGCTTAGTGAAGAACAGGTGGCGTACGCTCGCCTCGACGCGGAGGTGGCTCTCTCTCTGTACGACTATCTCGCCGCGTTAGAGGAGCGCGCCGCTCGCGAGTTGGATCTCGATGTTCCTGCCCTTCTTAAAGAGTACAATTATGTAGTCCGTCAGAAGTTTGAGATATCTCGTGACATCTCGCATGAGCTGGCGTTTCTCCAGGCGCGGGAAGGAAAGCTCAAAGAGGCGATTCGTCAACGATTGATCGACGGAGCGCCGCAGTACGAGGGGCCTCTTGGAAAGTGCTCAATCCAGAAAGTGAAGAGAACTGAGGTGAACCCTGTCCGAGTGAGGGAGGTGTTTCCAGAGTTCGCTGATGATGTGATTCAAGAGTTCGTCGACCGTAAGCGTTTCGACGCTGTCGCTAAGGAACGAGGCCTCCCGAAAAACGCTATCGAATCTGTCCTTGATACGGTGGGGTTTAACGATCGCCTCAATATCGCTATTGGCGATGAAACTGGCTCAGTCGAGTAGCTTTATTCCACTTTGGTGTAAAAGCCCCCAATAGTATCTGAACGACGCGCGATCGTGTAATCGCCCGTTGTGCTCTATCGGCCCCCAGTTCGCGTTGCGCGCCGTGGTCAGTATCTCGTGGGCTTCTCGAATCTCATCCGCTGACGGCATTATGCCGCGGATGATGTGAGGAACCTGCTCTGGGTGGATGCTCCACATTCGTAGAAAGCCGAAGTCGTGTCGAGCTTTGAACGCGTCGTGGTACGCTTGTTCCGGCTTGCGGAACTCAACGGTCACGTTGTGGTTCGCGATCTTGTTGTGTCGTAGCGCGGCGAGCGCGATCGTCTCTTTGACGTTGCGAAGGAGAGGGTGGTTAAACTGTCCCGGGCTTCGCATACAATCCGCTGATATCGCTCCCCCAAGATGGGATATGAAATCCATGAGTCCAAAGTCTAAGCTTCGTACGCTTGGAAGCTGCGCGAGTTCCTCGATATTTTTTATCGCGTCAGGAGTTTCGATGAGTAGGTGAAGGGGGATGTTTCGATTCACGCCAGCGCGCGAGAGGTGGTGAGAGATAACTCCCTCAATCCATCGGATCTCTTTCGCGCTCGTCACTTTTGGTATCGTTATGTATGCGATCCGAGCGCCGGCGCCTTGAATGAGCGCCTCAAGATCTTTTTCGCAATGGCTAGAGGTGGGCGCGTGAACCCGGACGCCGGCTTGTTGAAGGCGGTTCTCCGGCGCGTTGAGGAGCGATACGAAGGTTTTTCTTAGAGCCTCCTCATTACCAACAGGGGCGCCGTCCTCAAGGTCTAGGGTAATGTCGACGAGAGAGGTTCCGTCTGGATGGATAAATCGCTCTTGAAGCGCGAAAGCCTTGCGCGCGAACTTCTCATTTCCGGAGATGTGCTCGCAGGGCGCGCATCGTGGGAGTGTGTGGGTTATATCAAGAGGGAGGGAGTCTGTATTCATAGTCGCCAGAGCCTTTGCTAGTGGCAGATTCTCCCGAACGCCTGGATGGCGCAAGGATTATCCCTCGCCTGGCAGTGGGAGGATGAACACTGGTCGGCTACCCACTAAGAAGCTTTCTTCTTAGTGGGAAGGATTTCTCTGTCTTGGGCCGCGAGGATCTGGTTGATTGCCGCGGATGCCGATGTCCAGCCGCTTAGCATATTGTTTATAATGATCTCGGTGTTTTCGTTATCGACACCGTTTCTCGCGTCTATTTCTCGTACCTTATCTACCGTTTCTTCTCGAAGGTGTCTGTCCCGACGTTGTTCTTCGACCGCTAGGGCTTGTTTCTTCTCATGCTCTCGGCGAGCAGCGTCGCCCACTATGCCGCAGAGCGCGTCCTGGGGCTTCTTCTTGTGTTCCTCAAAGAGGACCTCGTCTGTTCGGCGGCGCCCATAGGCTCCTTGATCAAGTTGAGTTGGGTGCGTGCTGTCTATGGGATGATTCGTGTGTGATGTAGATGTCGGCTGATGAGATTTGTTTGCGTTTTGGAGCGCTTGAGCGCGCTCAAGTAACCATTTCGTGAAATCGGTGATGTTTTCGACGAGCCCCCAAAAGCCCCGAGACATCCGGTCGTAAAACTTAATGCACTTCGATAGGAAACTTTCCGTAGTTGGGCTGGCAGCCGATGCTTGGAGGCTGGGGTCTGAGGTAGTCGGATTCTCGAAGAAGCGAGAGACGGGGCTCATCAGATCCGCGAGAGCTCGACGAATTCTGGAGGTATCCGTCGCTGGGCCAGTCGCTTCGATTGGCGTTGGAGCGGGGGGTGCGGACGCGCTCGGTTCGTGCGTTTCTGTCTTCGTTGGCGCCTGTTGGTTCGGGGTTTTAGCGACGATCTCGATCGGCATGGTACAGCTCTCCTTATCCCTATTATGAAGAGTACCGCGAATTTGTGCGCTATCGGAGAGATTGTTCGGAGAGTTCCGGGATGTCAGGTAGTTAGCAGTCGGTGACGGGGCGCAGTGAGTATTTGAAAGGCGCCATGGCAAACTGATTGGGAAAAGAAAGTGTCTCCCGCTGGAGCCTCTATCCCCGTATACTCCACCAGTTACATTTATTTCTGAAAGGATCCGTTCATCATGGCAGAGTTAAAAATTGGTCAACCCGCTCCTCGATTCTCATTGAAGGACAAGGATGGAACGCCACACAAGCTAGGTACCGCAAACGCTGAGTATACCGTTCTCTATTTTTATCCAAAGGATGACACTCCCGGTTGTACGATTGAGGCGAAGGAGTTTTCTGACGCGATGAACCAGTTCAAAGCTCGAAATGTCCAAGTGTACGGAATTTCCGGTGGAAGCGAGAAGACGAAAGCTAGCTTCTGTAAGAAGTACGGGCTTTCGGTGCCGCTTGTTTCTGATTCCGACTTCAAGGTAGCAAAGTCTTATGGCGCCTATGGGATGAAAAAGTTCATGGGCCGTTCGTTCCAAGGTATCTTCAGAAAAACGTTCCTCGTCGATAAGAACGGAAAGATCGCTCGCGTTTTCGCGACGGTAAAACCAGAGGGACACGCTGATGAGGTGCTTGAGGCTATCGACGCGCTTCAAAAAGGCTCTCCGAAATCATCGATGAAGGCAGCGAAGAAGCAATCGACGAAGAAGCCGGTGGCAGTGAAGAAGGCGGCTGGGCGCAAAAAAGCGACCGTGAAGGCTAAGCCTGTCGCCAAGAAGGCAACCTCCCCACGAAAGGCGTTGAGTGGTCGAAAGGTAGCCAAGAAGGTGGCCGCTAAACCCGCGAAACGCGCCGTGGCTAAGAAGAAGTAGTCCGGCGATTGTCGGCTAAATTCAAGGGCATGAAGCCCCCTCGTTGAGAAGGGGCTTTGTGCCCTTAATTTTTGTTATCCCTCAAGTTCAGGGTCAATCATGATATCATGAGCGATGCATGATGCTGCCTTGTTTAGCATCGGAGAGATATAGAGTTGATCCGGTCGTTGGGAGGTTAAGCCAAATGTGCCGCTAACCTCATAGAAATCGGGTTCGTTGGTGACTATCCTCGATGTTCCGTACCACAAGGTGGTCCCGGAATCGACGTCGATGATCTTTGTGTGAATTACCCAGGTGTCGAGGCGGGTGATGCGATCCATGTATCCCAGAAGGATGAGGTCGTATCCCGCGTCTTTCGCCAGTGAAAGAGCTCCAAAGTTGCCCGTAAAGAAGTCGTCCTTTTTTCCCGGCCAGTCCTGTCGATTGAACACTTCTATGATCGGAAGCGTTTCGTACGAGAGGAGTTCTCGATGCACGCCCCAGGCGAGTTGGTCACTTATGCCCGGCAGCTCAGAGTTCTGGGCGGTAAAGTTTGCCTGGGTAGTGAAAGGGACCACTGCCATTCGGGCGGTGGTGCCACCCTTAAACCGTTGATCAATAAAGCCCGCGAGGTCGGTTCGTATGTAAGCACGAGTATTGCAACTCTCTCCAGCGTGCTCCGTGATAAGTGCGCACCCAGACCAGCCGATGGTGAGTGTCAAAAGAATGGCACGAGCGATGAGCGGTATTCGACGCGCGGCGGTCTTAAAGAATGCTATCTGCATGAGGTTACTATGGTTACTCCAGTCGGTCTGAAAACACAGCAGGGTCTAATCGGTAGACTTCAAAGAGTATGCCAGGTTGTGGGCATTTGTGCTGCCCTCTTCGTGATGGTCTCCGCGACAGGGTGCAGTGGTCGCTATGACGACATGCCGGCTTTCTGGCCGGTGCCAACGCGAGAGTACGACAATTACGGGCCGGGGCGATTTAAGACTGCTCTTCTTGCGGCTCAGATCGACCGTCACTACCGCGGGTCCGCTCCTGGACCTATCGGTGTGACCACGTTTGTGAACATTGATGATCTGTACGCTTCAAGCACCTTCGGTCGAATGGTTGGTGAGCAGCTCATGAGTGAGCTGTCGATGAAAGGGTTTGATGTGGTGGAGCTTCGACACGCTGACGCTCTTCAGTTTCTCGACAGAGGGGGAGAGTTCGCGCTCTCGCGCGACGCGGGGTTGGTGAAGCCAGAGCGAAATCTGGCCGGAGTAGTTGTGGGTACATACGTTACCTCCCCAGAGCGAGTCTATGTGAACGCGCGGCTGATTGATCCTTCAACTTCCAAAGTTCTCTCCGCAGGTTCTGTGGAAATGACGAAGACCTCTGAGATAGCGAAGCTCATCCGTGGCGGAAGCGCCCCGGCGTCTCTTGAGCGCATCCCGGTTCGTCGCTTCGGACAGCAGGCAACATCGGACGAAAACCGTCGTCGATGGAGCCAGGAAGAGTCGGAGTGGAGCCCCTCTCCATCGTCAGCCTTAGTTCCAAGCGCTCCTTCAGCTTCACTTCCATCTTCGGTTCAAATTCCGAGTGATAAGGGGCCTGTGCCGAGCAAACCAAGCGCAGCAAGTAAGGCTCCTGGCTCCGAGCCCGTTATTAAGGTCGAGTAAAAATCTTGTTGTTACCGACTCAGCGAGAACGATGATCCGGCCGACAGGTCGAAGTGCGGCTTGTTTGCAGTGTCCGACAATCGTTCGAAGTGACCCTTAGCTGGGGTCTCCTTTTTCTTGCAGAATCCTGGCATGAGCGCGCACTGACGTGTTTCGTTAGGAACGAGGAGCGCGACAAAAAGTACGAGAATCACGATGCCAGCCCCGATGCCAAGCATTGTGAGGATGTGCTTGCTATCAAGCTTTGCCGTGATAGGTTTGTCCGTGTCGGCTTTTGACTGAGCCATAGAATCGTCTCCCCCTTTCCTGGATTCTAGTTCCATACCATCCAGAGTCGTCCGAAACTTTCGTATTCTTGAGGCTTGGGGGCTCTTTGGCCCGTTCCATTCTTTATTTAGCTGATGTAAACCAGGTTTTTTTCTGGTAGGGTTTGGGCGGCAAATGAGCGGACTCTCAGTTTAGTTTTCTACCTGCCTGAGCTTGACAAATTAGTAGCCGCTTCAAAGGGTTAGTGCTTCATGAGCGTTAGTGAGACGACCAGTCATTTTTGGATTGCAAATCCTCCGGCATTTTCGAGTACCATTTTCATCGCGTCTGAGGACCAGGCCGCGGTTGATGGTAGAATTCCAACTTCCCTGGAAATTTTTGATATCGATGGGGTTAAAGTTAACACCGTAGACGTTGAGTTCCCAGCAAAGGAAGTAGGGGTTATCGAACTTGAGCCGTTCGCGTCAGCATTAAAGATGCAGGGCGGTATCGCTCATGGGCACGTGCGTATCCGGTCACCTCGAGGAACCCGTCACGTGTGTCGACAGACGATCGGAACAAGTGTCGCCGTGTATCAAGATCCCGTGCCTGTGCGATTACGGGAGAGCGCTTTTGTTCCTCTTGTGTTGGGTGGTCGTCGCGAACACATGCTAGTGCTCGTGAACACGAGCGAAGAGGAAGGCCAGTTGGCGTGCCGCTTCTTCTATGGCAACCGCTCGCCGGAATGGACCCTCACTATTCCCGCTCTCGGTAGTCGGGTCGTGTCAGTTGAAAATGAGCTTCTTGATTCCGCTGACGATAAAGCTTGGGAGAAGGGGGCGGTTCAGGCGTATGTTCGTTTAACGGGTCGCCACAATGCCGCGATCTCAGGGCACGTCATTGAGCGTATGCTCGGAGAGTCCCCCGCGGATGACGCGTATCGTTGTTTAACGTCTTGGTAGTGCTAGGTATGGTTCCTCAATCTGTTAAAGCTCTCGTTTTCTGTATCTCCACTCCGACCATCAAGACGCGGGTGCATTTTTATCCCTCGGCAGGATCCTCAACAGGACATCACTCGATAGCCTGTCTTTTTACCCTTTTTGGGAAGGGAATAGAGAAGCGGTCCGTGCTTCTCGACGGCGGTAGGCTTAATCAGCCTGATGGAGTGCGCCTCGAAGACGCGTTCCCCCATTTGCGAACAGAGGCCTCCGGAATTTTTGGCCTCGAAATTGAGCTTTCGTGCCAACAAGGAAGGATTCCTTTGCAGTCATCTCTCGCCGCTGTCGAGTTGGTATCCGCGCAGTCGACGGTTATGTACATGAGCGTTCCTTTCTCGCCTGTTGGTGTCGATCCTTCTGCGTTGGAAAAGGCAGGCGTGGATGGACAGGCGGCAGCGCCTCGACGACAGAGCTTCATGGGAATAGGTCTCCAGGATTCCGCGTTTAGCACATCACTGGTGATGATCAACTCAAGCGGAGAGTCGGTGCGTCCCGCGATTTCTCACCGCTCTGGCGAGCACGCGGTGCCTCTGCAGGTCGGAACGCTCGCGGCGGATTCCGCCATGGAAATCCCTCTGGAAGATTCGTTGTTTAAAGAAAGTGTTCCTCACGAGTGTGTGTGGGGTCTCGCGCGAGCAGAGAAGGTGTCTGTTGACGCTAATTCAATTACTCCAGAGACCGCGTACTATCTCATGTATCGAGATGCCGCGACGAAGCGTCCTTTATCGGTGTGCGCGTTATGAAGCTATCCGTCTTCTCCCCGTATGGGTCGTTCCATCGAGAGTCAGGGCTCCTGTATCTCGTAGCAAACTACCTTGATAAGCAGGGAGCTGACGTTCTTCAATTGCGTTGTGATGGCGCGTTGCCCGCGTGTGGACGGGATAAAAAATACTCAACTGGGCGCACCCCGTTCTCATGCCTACAATGTTCAGGTGAGCAGAGCGCCTTGGCTCAGTGGGCAGGTGTTCGCTCTCGAGTTGTTTCGGCGGCGCTGACTCCCGAGGACGTGTTAGAGAGCGCTAAATGGATTTCGGCGGTGTCTTCAAAAGAGCTCGATCGCCTGGAGTTTAGAGGTGTTCGGTTGTGGGAGGTCTGTCGTCGTGAGGTTCTTGAGCGATGGGACGTAGAGACCGTCGCGGCTCTGTCGGCGGCTCAAGAGCGGGACCTCCGCAATCTCTATCTTTCTTATGTGCATACTGTAGTAAGCAGTGAGCGCTTCATCACAACGTGGAAGCCAACGCTCTCTTTTGTGCCGATGTCACAGGATGTTTTATCAAATGCCTATCTGTCACAGGTGCGACGACTCGGAGGCGAAGCCGCTCTCTTCTCGTATCTTCCAGAAGAGGAATCTATCCTCGTTGAGTCTCTATCGAACGGGTCGCAATATAAGACCACACTCATTCTTCCCGATATCATTCAAATGCGTTCGGACCCACGCACCTGGGCGCCCGAACTGTCGGCGATTGTAAATGAGATGCTCTCGTTTCTTGGACACGGAGCAGATCTGATTCCCGAGCAGCGCTGATAGACTGAAGAGCGATGTCGTTCTAGGAACGAATAGTCGAGAGGCTTACGGGGCTAATATTGCTCTGGCGCTCGCCGTAGCTCAATAGTGAATGACGATCCTTGCCCCTCGTTGCTTGCGACTCGAATGCTGCCGCCGAGTTTATCGATAAGTTTCTTCACAGACGCTAGACCGATACCTGTTCCCTCAATCGCTTCTTCTCCAGCGCGGTTGAAAGGTTTGAAAATACCGTCGATCTTATCTGGGGCGATGCCTCGTCCGTTGTCTGACACCACAATAGACGCGCGTCGGCGCGATGGGCCTTTCTCCGCTTCCACGGAAATCATCAGAGCGGTGTCTGGCTTTTGATACTTAATCGCGTTTCCTATCAAATTGCTGAATACCTGATAGAGCTGAGTGCGGTTGCCGAGAACTACAGGAAGTTCGTTCACTGTAGTTATTCGCGCGGCGCACTTCTCAATTTGCAAGCGGTGGTCTTCTAAGACTTCGTGAATCACATCCTCGAGTTTTATTGGTTCCAGGGAGCGTTCGGCCGCGGAAATTTTGGCGAGCTCGATGACGCCCGTGACGAGGTCTTGGAGTCGTCTGGTAGCTTTGCGAATGTAGGAGAGTGGTTCAGATACTGTTGAGTTGGCCTTCACCAGGTCTTCTTCCTCAAGGATTCCGAGCATTCCTGAGATCGTTAGGATTGGGGCTTTCAGATCGTGAGAGATCATGTAGGTGAATTCGTTGAGGTCTCGATTTCGCTCCTCGATTTGCATCTGATTCATGACCTGAGCTGTGACGTCGATGGTCACGGAGAGGGCCACATAATCATTTGAGCCGTTGTCGAGAATGGGAACGGTGCGTGTCTCGAGCCATAAGGCGAGTCCGGATTTGTGATAGAAGCGGTACCGACACTGAAACGGCTCTCCCGTTGAGACGATCTTGAGAGCTCGTTCCACGCTCTCTTTGTCTTCGTCGTGGACGTGAGAGCGAAGGAAGTTCTCCTTGTCTCGATAAATCTCAGAGAGCGGAAAGCCAGTAAGGACTTCAGTAAACGGGCTGCACCACACGATCGTCCCGTCCGATTCGTGCAGCATGACCGACGCCGCCACATTTTCTGTAAGGATTCGATAGCGATTTTTGTGATCGAGCTCTGATTGTTTTACTTTAGATATATGCAGGGCTATGTCGTGAGTCTTCTTCCCGAAAAACGGTACCATCAATAACCACGAAGAGATGGTTGGTACGGGGCCGTCCGCTGATGAGTCTTTAACAATTCGAGAGAGTGAGACGAGGGTGCCGCGATATGCTAGCGCGATTAAAACGATCACTGCTGCGCACACCCCAACGAAGTAAATCACCCACGACTCCAGGATTCGTACAGCTCATTTTCTTGTTCGAACGTGGCTTGCGCTTGAGAGACGAGCTCCTTATGAGTGTGCTCGGGAACCCCGAGAAACTCAAAAGCCTCAGGGAGCATTGGGTCGTAAATGCGTCGTATTGAAAGCATATCACGAGGTGTTCCCATGGCCGTCGCGTGCGCGATAATGTTGCTCGCTTTCACGATGCCTGTCACAGATAACCGTGGAATGTCTTTCCATGGTCTGTGATGGCGACTGATAATCTCAGTGAGGTCCGCCGAGAAGCTCCATCGTTCGGCGATCAGGTGTCCAACCTGTGTGTGGTCGAAAGGGTACTCCACAGTTTCAGCGTTAATAGACTCCAACCCATCGGCGATCCCTTTTTTCATTAAGCGCTCATAGCCGACGGTGTGTTGTTGTAGAATGAGGAGTTTTCCGATGTCGTGCATCAAACCACCTAAGAACGCTTGGTCTGTCTGTGACGGAAGGATTTGTCGTGCGAGGAAGCGCGCCGTGACCGCTGTCGCAACGTTGTGAGACCACAGATGGGCTCGCAGTGGGTGTCGGGTGGGGAAGAGGCCGGAAAGGGAGGTAGAGTTGAGGAGGCCTTTAAGCTCAGTCAGTCCGATTACGTTGACGGCATCGGCGATCGTCTTGCTTCCGCCTCCGCGGTCGTAGAAGACAGAGTTCGCGATCTTCAAAACGCGGGACGACAGTCCCTCGTCTCGCTCGACGATAGCGATGTAGTCGCTAGCCTCCGCGTTCGGATTGGTCGCTAATTGGAACGCCTGCTGAGCCGCCTTGGGCATGATAGGAATAGACTTCATTCCCAAGTAGCTGAGGATCGATTGGCGAACGCCATCAGCGAGGTTGTCTCGCTGCTCTTCGCCCTTTGATTTTGAGCCAAACAATTTGGATAGCATAACCCTCTAATAAGATGACGCTTTCCAGCCCGTCGATGCCTCCGAGATGGATATCGGGTTTCTCCGGTAGGACACGAGCTGGTACATCTCACCTATCGGCCTTCCAGTGGGAACCTGAACGACTCCGCTCTGGAGATGTGGTTTTGAAAATGAGGGGGGCTAAGTATCCTGGTTTTTTCAAGAATTTGCGTTAGTGCGGCGGGGCAGGTAGGATAGGGGGATTGTTTATGGGGGCTTGGAGCTATGCACACTTTGGCTAACGCTCATGGATATCAGGAGGGGACAACCTCCAATCAACTTGTGTTAGTGGTCGATGACGAGGCTAGTATCCGTCGCTCCCTGGAAGGGGTTCTGAAGGATGAGGGCTTTTCGGTCGTTCTCGCGGAGGACGGTGAATCGGCGATACGCCTTCTCATGAATACCCGCCCGGCGTTGGTGCTCTTGGACATCTGGATGCCCGGAATGGATGGGCTAGAGACCCTTCGAAAGATCAAGGAAATTCATGCGGATCTTCCGGTTGTTATGATTAGTGGTCACGCGACCATTTCTACAGCGGTTGCCGCGACTCGTCTCGGAGCGGTTGATTTCTTAGAGAAGCCCCTCGATCTTTCGGGGACAATCCAGCTTGTTCGGCGCGTCATTCACAACGCCGAAGAGATCAAGAACTCGCAAGCGCCTCGGTGGGAAGCTATTGAACCAGCGTCAGTAGGACCTCTTCGTGAGTCGGTTACTATCAATCCAGTCGTATTCACAAAACAGACCTTGCGAGGTCGAGCTATCCCACAGAAGACTTTGGCGCATGCCGCCATTCTCTACGGGCAGGGACTCCACTCAGGACGAAAGAGTGGGCTCATCTTAGAGCCACTTCCGCCAAACTCTGGCATTCACTTCGTCGGAGTATCTGAAACTACTGTTGTGCCAGCGCATGTTGATTTCGTTGAATCAACTGGCTTCGCGACCACCGTTCGATTAGGGCAGACGCAAGCTGGAACGATTGAGCACCTGATGTCCGCGCTTTGCGCGTATGGCATCTCTAACGTTTTGATCAAGTGCAACGGAGAAGTTCCTGTAATGGATGGCTCCGCTCGAGAGTTCTGTCGTTTGTTCGAGGAAGTCGGGCTCACCGAGCAAGATGGTGAGTGGTACGAGATCGATATTCGAAAGGTGATCGAAGTAGGGGATGACAAAGAGTCGATCCGAATCGAGCCGGCTGACGAGTTCAGTGTTGAGTACACGCTTCGTTATCCAGAGCCAGTCGGTGAACAGCAGTTCTCCTTCACGATGACTGACGCGGCGTCGTACAGAGATCAGATCGCACCAGCCAGGACGTTTAGCTTCGTTAAGGATGTGGGACATCTTCAACGACAGGGGCTCGCGCTTGGTGGGCGATTCGATAACTTCCTGCTGATTGGCCCGGAGGGCGCCATCAACGATGAATGGCGCTTCTCGAATGAGCCAGTGCGGCATAAGGTGTTAGACGCTATCGGCGATCTGTTCCTTCTCGGTCGACGTCTTCGAGGAAAGGTAACCGCCCGTATGACTGGCCACTCTGATAACGTCGCGATCCTTAAAAAAGTGCGCGATGAATTGCAGCGCGCGGCGAGCTAACGGTCTATGAAATAGCCCCGACGAGCGTGATGGGGCGCATGAAAAAAGCCACCGGCTAGGGTGGCTTTTTTCGTTAGGGAGATGGGTTTTTCTTAACAGAAGTTGCTGGTCTCATCATCAAGAGCGGCATCGTCCTGAGTAGAGATGGCTGAAAGGATCGCTTTAGCGTCATCTCGAATCATCGCGGAGAGTCCGTTAATCAGCGTTACGTGCCGAGTCACTTCATCCCAGTCTTTTTGAGCGATCGCTTCGCAAAGAGCTACAGCGAGTGAGCGTTGCTTCGCTAAGATCGTGTCATAGGACTCAAGTCTACGAACTACGCCCTGTGGAACTGATTCGCGAGTCTTGAAGGTTTGTCGAGCCTTCGTAATCGCTCCCTCGAGCTCGGTGAAAGAGGCGAAGAGTTTTTCGATAATCTTTGGTTCCATGTTCATAGTCTCCCTAATAATCGTTCTCGATGCGGTTCGTTTCGTACGTCGCTGAGAGTGGAGCTTTTGTTGAAGGGGGCACGACTACACCCCTTCAACGTACTTCCTTCCCGTTATTACGAAAACTCCCCCTTTTGTTGCATTACATTTGCGGTGGCGATCGGATCCTCTAATTTCTCCTCCAGAAGATCCCCTTTTTGAGCTGGATCGATCAGAAGCTCATCAGGCGTTTCTAGAGGAATGTTTAGGTGGCTTTCTTTTGGGTTCATGCGTATTCAGGCCTCCAACCTTCAAAGTGACGCTTTATAGGGACTGGTAGTGCAAGGGGCTTGCCAAGCTGTAACTCATTGAAAATCAACAGTCTTTATGGATGGGCTTTTTGATAACAGTCTCTTCTTGAGACAGCTTCCTGTATAATGAGGGGGTTAGGGGTGCCTTAGGAAACGACACCTGTTCAGCTTCAGGACATCGATGGGGGATACCCAAGAACCACATATTATTGCTGTAGGAGAAGCCTCTGAATGGCAGGAGGCTACCGTATTCCATGACGGCGATTCGTTCTTTGATGCTCTTGAGGCTGCGCTTGATCAGGCGAAGGTATCTATTGATATGGAGTTTTATATCTTCGAGTCTGACCGTACCGGGTATCGCATTTTTCGTGCTCTTGTTCGTGCTGCTCAGCGAAGAGTTGCCGTGCGGTTGATGGTCGACGGCATTGGCTCCGTCTCATTTTCAAGAACATTTCGCGAAGCGGCGATCCGAGCAGGCGTTGCCGTAAAGGTATTTCACGAGCTTCCTTGGCGGATTGTTCGTGGAGATCCGAAAGAGAAACGGTTCCGATTTCGTAAACTCCTTCGGCGTATGAACAACCGAAACCATCGCAAGGTGTGCGTGGTGGACGGGGCCGTCGCGTTTGTAGGCAGTATGAATGTAGTCGATTATCATCTTCCGTCGCTTTTCAAAGAGCTCGCCTGGAGGGATACCGGGATTCGAGTGCGGGGGCTCGATGTGGCGGTCTTAGTTCAAAGTTTTGACGACGCTTGGCAGGGACGACTCTCTCGCCTGAAGCGTCGATTGCGCCGGAAGGCTCAACTGGTGAGTACTCTAGTCCGACTTAATGTCTCTGGCCGCCAGCGGCGCGAGAGTCATCTGGATCTCTTAGTGCGGATTGTAGGTGCTCAGCGGCGCGTTTGGATCACCAACGCCTACTTCGTTCCAGATGGGTCTTTGTTGCGTGTGCTGGCCGTTGTGGGCCGAGAAAATGTTGATGTGCGTGTTCTCGTTCCTGGATTTTCGGATGTGGTATTTATTCCCTGGGTCGCTTCAGCGCTTCACCTCGGATTGCTTCGAGCGGGTGTGCGTGTGTTTGAGTATCAGCGGTCAGTATTGCACGCCAAGACGATGCTGATAGATGATTGGGGATTGATAGGCTCGAGCAATCTCAATCATCGCAGTCTCCTGCATGACCTGGAGGCGGACTTAGTTGTTCCCAACGAGAATGTTCGTCGTTCCATGGAGGATCAATTTCTTCGAGACCTTGAGGGGGCAAAAGAGGTAACCCTTGAGAACTGGAGAAATCGCCCCTTACTTGAACGATTGATAGGGCGCGTTTTGCTGTGGATGAGGTATCTTTTATAGGTAGCTATGGCTGAAGATATCGTCGTTCGATTACTTTCGTATAACATCCACAAGGGGATGGGAATCGGTGGTCGCGCGTTCACCCTCCCAAAGATTCGTGACGCGCTGACGGGGCTTCTACCGAATATCGTCTTTTTACAAGAGGTCGTGGGGCAGCACGACAAGCACGCGGATCGTTTTGCCGAGTGGCCGAGTAGTGGGCAGTCCGCATTCCTTGCCGCGGCGGGATGGCCACATGCCGCTTATGGTAAAAACGCTGTGTATTCTCATGGTCATCACGGGAACGCGATTCTCAGCACCTACCCCATTCGAGAATATGAGAATATCGATATTTCAACAAACGCGTTCGAGTCTCGCGGTATTCTGCACGCTGTAATGGAGGTGCCAGGATTGGCAGTGCCTCTTCACTGTATGTGTGTCCATCTAAATATTCTGCGCAAGGGAAGGGAGACACAGCTAAAACATCTCTGCCAACGCGTTCTTCGAAGTGTTCCCGAGGACCATCCTTTGATTGTGGCGGGCGATTTTAATGATTGGCAAGAAGGGGCCTCAACATTGCTGCTCAATGATATTGGCGCGGAGGAGGTCTTTTTAAACCTGACCGGAAAGCATGCCCCAACATTTCCAAGCGCGTATCCGATGCTTCGTTTAGATCGTATTTACGCCCGAGGTTGTAGGGCGCTAGGCGGGGATGTACTGCACGGCGAGCCGTGGGATTCGTTCTCTGACCACGCGCCACTGCTGGCTCATATAGCGGTGAGTAATACGCGCTAAAGCGTCGAAGGCTTGATGACTCGCAGGTGACCGTTAAGCCGCACTCGATGTTTAAGCTCTCTGTTACGGATGGCTCCGGGAATAGCGCGTCGGTAAAAGGCGATCAGAAATTCAAGCCGCTCATGCTCGGTGCGCATCTCTAAGAGCTCCTGGCGTTCAAAGTCTTTCAGTCCCGCGTTGTGACCAAGTAGGAACGAGACGTAGTCGAGTGGTTGGAAGAGGGGGACCTCGATCTTTTCGGTCGCAAGCTCGATCAACTTGGTATGGAGAGAGGCAGCCATGATATCCCGTTCGGTTCCCCGATCCGCACCTCATGGAAAAGAAGATGAAATATCACCCTCACAGGAGCGTGTTATTTTGCACATTCAGATGAGTAGGAAAATCGATCGCTTTTTTGGAAGCAGCTGATTTGGGGTAGGGAGCCCAATCGGCAACCCTGAAATACGATTTATAGAGGGTTGAAATGCGTAGTCTCCAGCACCGCGTCGTGGTTTCAAGGGTGCCATAAGAGCGAAGCCGGGTGGTCTAAGTATGGAAAATAGGTGTTCGACTACACGGTTCCGATCCCGTTGCCAAGGAAGCGGAGTTTAGAAGTCCTCAGGAGACGGCTCAAACGAGTTGTATGAGGGGAGCTCATCGATAGCCTCTACCGTGTCGATGGACTGAGGAATAGGAGGCGGTGCCTGAAAGTCCGGGATCCCGTGAGCGTTCATGATGTCCTTTATTGAGAGCGCGTCTTTGATGAAGGCGATAATACGCATTTGCGCCTTTCATTTGGTGCACTCTAAAGGGTCGCTCTCATAGATGCGCTTTATGCACGCGGCCCAACTACTCTTGCGAAAGTCGCCCCTGTAATCACTCTCCGGTTCTTCGCCTGGAGGAGGAGTGAGCTTGGCGCGTTCACCTCTGCGCCTACAGGAATACCGTCCATAGTACCTGGTCAGCGACTCGTAGATTTTCGGAATATGACACGAGAGTTGAACCTATACTATTTCGTAACTATTGAAACTGTACCCAAAAAGTTTGCCGCGCCACGATCTGTCCACCCGTGACGTCCTCTCCACGAGCCTCAAAATCAACGCTAGTTACCCCTGTGCCTGTTCCGCCTCCGCGAGTCGCGCAGGTTTCGAGATCAACGGTAAAGGTGAGAGTATTCGCAGCCGAAGTCACGCGGTCTGCGACTGAGTCGCGATATGGCGCCGCGTTTGCTCCCTGGTTAAAGAACACACTGTCTCCGGTTCCAAGCGGGGTCGTGTCAGCGACTAGCTCACTTGAGACATTTGTAAAGAGCCCTGCGCACGTTGCTTGAACGTTTCCTACGCCAACACCATAATTTAAAGAGCCCCAATCGATATATCCGGTCTCATCGGAGCGAATAGCGGCACGTTGAGGTCGCCAAAACGTCATCGTCAGTTGCCCATTAGCCGGAAGCACTATTGGATCCGTTGAGGAGGTTCCAGGAATAGACCCGGAGGTTCTGCTCACGGAGCTGTAGTCCACGGTGACCTCACCCGAACCCGCGTTGTATGATTTAAGCACTGGCACAGACACAAAGTACGGAGCAACCGTAAAGGTCTTCCTCGTAATCTCCGCGCTATCTGATGTTACGACAGCTTCGTACACATCGCCCGGTCTAAATTGGCTACGACCAACA
>CANLCB010000019.1 GCA_947488865.1 Deltaproteobacteria bacterium
AAAAGCTTTTGGCGGAAGTTCATGTCTCTGAAAACCGTCGCGGAGACTCGTCAAATATGCGGGGACATTCAGAGGATAAGCCGCAGGCGGGGGTGTAGACTCTTGTCGCGTTTGGGAATTATGAAAAAGACTATAAATGTAGTGAGAACAGTGGGTTGGGCTCGCTTTTGCCTTCCCCGGTCATACTATCCGCTTTGCATCGCTGCCTTTAAGGAGTATTCTTTCACCTCATGTCCTTAGGTGTATACCCCGTCCATGCTGGTTAGCGTCGTTGTAATCCTCTCACTGATGTTGGTTGTGGGATTGCTGAATGGTGCTCAGACAGCGGTCGCTGCCGCCCGTAGAGCTCGCCTTGAAGCTGAGGCCCGCGTCGGTTCGTACCGGTCTCAAGCTGCACTACGCCTTGTCGATAATCAAGAAGCTGCCCTCGCCGCGACTCGGGTAGCGGTAGCTATAGTTGTTGTTGCAACCTCGCTCTTCGCCGGCGGGCCGATTGCGCAGGAGCTAACCCAGGCCTTCATGAATTTTGGACTCTCGCTCTCGGTGGCCGAGGGGGTGGCGTTCTTCTCGCTCGTTGTGGGCATCTCTTTCTCTCTCGTTACTTTTGGTGAGCTGATTCCTGCGGGTCTCGCTCAAGCGTATCCGGAAGCGGTGTCCCGAGCGCTCGCGCCGTCGGTGGTTTGCATGTTGAGTGTTACAAGCCCCTTCGCGTCGTTTACTAGCGGAGTGGTCGGGCTTTTGTTACGGCCTTTCAAGCGAGAGAAGGAGGACGAAGCCGAGGAGTTGGAGGAGGATATTAAGAGCCTTGTCGACGAGGGGCAACGAGCCGGCGTTATCGAGGCCGGAGAGAAGGAGATAATTAATCGAGTGTTTAAGCTCGATGATAAACCAGTCGCGTCGCTCATGACTCCAAGAGCTGACGTAGAGTTAATTAAACTCCAAGACGCGGTGCCTGATGTGCTCGCCAAGGCGGCCGAAGCGGGCCATACCTGGCTTCCTGTTGTCGGCGATACGGAAGACGATGTGGTGGGAATCGTGTCGATTCACGATTTGATGAAACTTGAGAGGAATCGCGCTCAGTATCCGCAGGGTATTCGGAACGTACTGGTGGATCCTTTGGAGGTTCCTAAATCGATGACGGCTCTAAAGCTCCTTGAGCTTTTCCGAGAGAACGCCTCCCGATTAGCTATCGTCCGTGATGAGTACGGCGGAATGTCCGGAATAGTGACCGTCTATGACGTCCTCCAAGTAATAGTTGGTGATATCTCCGACACCAGTGAAGGTGAGCGGCAGATTGTGGAACGAGAGGATGGCTCCTTGTTAGTTGACGCCGCAACGGACGTCTACGAGCTTTTTGAACGGCTTGAGATTAGAGACGAGCTACCGGTTGAAAATGGAAAATTCCATTCACTCGGCGGTTTTGTGATGACAGCGCTTGGGTATGTGCCCAAGGAAGGGGAGCGGTTCAGCGCCTACGGCTTCTCCTTCGAAGTTGTCGACATGGACAATAACCGCATCGACAAGGTTCTCGTCGCTAAGGAAGTAGAGAAGCAGTTGCTCGCTTCGTAGGCTGTCACCGAATTAGAGCATCACGGTTTTAGAGGATCCTCTGGCCACTTATGCTTAGGGTAGCGCCCTCGTAACTCTTTCCTGATTTCAGGATAACTATTCTTCCAAAAACTCGCCAAGTCTCTTGTGACCTGCATCGGACGATGCGCTGGGGACATGAGGTGAATGAGTATGTGGATTCGCGATGGGCCGATAGTGGGCGTCTCATTGACGCCGAACAGCTCTTGAATCTTCGCCTCTAACATTGGCGCCTCGGCGGCTGAATAGGTAAGCGAACGTTCCCGACCTGATGGTAGGGTGACTGACGTTGGGGCCAGCTCGTTTAGAGACGATTTCATTGACCATGTAAGTTGCCCCTCGAGCGCTCCGTGAAGGAGCGGCGGCGAGATTGAGTGGAGAGTCGCTCGGGATGGCAGAAGCGGCGCGAGCCATTGACCCACACTCTCTCGAAGTGCAGCGTCTGAGAAATCAGGAAGGTTCGAAGATGGGTAGGTCGCCTGCGCCCATGCCACGCGCACTCTTAGAGCGTTTGAGGCGTCGCTCCATGGAAGCTTCGCGAATCCCTCTGGCGTCGAGAGCCAGCGAGCGAGTGCCTCCGCTCGTTCTTCGTCTGAGAGACTGCCAGTCCGGGTCTCTTTGAGCACGATCGCGCCGCAGGTGGTTACGGTTGAGGCGGTGAGCGCGCCTTTCTCCTCATCGAAATGAACCTTTGATTCGGTCTTTGCGAGGTGCGAGAGAGTTGACAGTAGGAGGTCGGAGTCGAAAGGAGCGGCTAGTACCACGGTCGAGTCGTTGCCGCCGGTGCGGAGCGACGCGATGACGATGAATTCTTCTTTTGCCAGAGGATCGCTGTGCTTAAGCTCGGCCCCCTGACCTGAAGCAAGGAGGTAGCGAGGAGTCGTGGCGTCTCGTCTCTTAGCTATCCGTTCTGGATAGGCGGAGGCAAGGAGAAATCCAATCTCGCTCCCCTTAGGGATCTTTGTTGTGCTCTGATTGGCAGCTGGCGGTGGTAGCTTCGCGATCCGTTCGCGCCAGCGCTCCGCCAGCTCTTGTACTCTTCCGCGCTCTGATCGCGCAGCGCTCCCGAACAGGATGTCGACTCGGTGGGTAATGTCGGCTGTCGCATCGCGTCCATACAAGATGTCGCGCTCTTCGAGAATCGCGATTAGGGCGCCGGCCATCTTTTCAAGGCCGTAAGCTCGGGCTTCCCACGCCATCTTTCCAAGTCGTGGATGTGTGCCGAGTCGTGATAGGGAACGACCGACCTCGGTGATGGTTCCGGCGCTCGATATGGCCCCAAGAGAGAGTAGTGTAGACCGCGCGAGGGCAAGGCTCGCGGTTGGTGGTGGCGTGACCCATGGGAAGTCGGCGGGGTTCGCGTGGCCCCATGCGGCTATGTCGAGAACCGCCGAGGCGCAGTCGTTGCGCAGGATCTCGGGTGTGCGCGAGGGTCTACGAGTCATGTGTTCGTGCTCGCTCCACATGCGAATGCACACGCCGGGCGCTGTTCGACCGGCCCGACCGGCTCGTTGGTCTGCCGCGTCTCGAGATATCGGTTCGGTGGTGAGTTCGGTTGTGCCGGTACTGTCAGTTGTCGCCACTTTGTGTAGTCCGCTGTCGATGACTACACGCACCCCATCGATAGTGATGCTCGTTTCGGCGATAGGGGTCGCAAGGACTACCTTTCGCCGTCCTTGCGGGTCAGGTGAGATGGCTTTCTTCTGCTCTCCGTATGGGAGGTCTCCGAAGAGTGGGAGGATCACCAGATCTTTTGATTTGACAAGCTCGGCGGTTCTTTCGATCTCAAAGACTCCGGGGAGAAACGCAAGTATGTCTCCCTCGTTTCGAGCGATCGCGTTTCGAATGCAGGTCGCGGCTCGCTGCCATACGGGTGCCCGTGGCTCTCCTGGTTCGTAGTGAACAGAGACGGGATGGGGCGTTCCTTCGAAGGTGCATTTATGGGCGTCCTTCAGGATTGAGGTCGAGAGTGATTCTCCGAGCGTCGCGGACATCACTACGATCTTTAGGTCTGGCCGAAGAACGCTCGCCGATTCGAGAGCGAGCGCGAGCGCTACATCCGCTTGAATGCTCCTCTCATGAAACTCGTCGAGAATAAGAACCTTCACACCGTCAAGAGCGGGATCGGCGATAAGCCGTTTCGTCAGGAGCCCCTCGGTTATGACCTCGATCCGTGTTTTGCGTGAACGGCAGGTATCGAGTCGTACCTGATATCCCACGGTATCTCCAACCTCTTCGGCTAGCAGCTCGGCCATGCGGGTCGCGACACTTTTCGCGGCGATCCGCCGAGGTTGAAGCATGACGATCGAGCCGGACGAGAGCCACTCTTGCTCAAGGAGGTGTAAGGGAAGCACCGTGGTCTTTCCGCTTCCGGGTGGCGCTTCAATAATCGAAACGGAGGAGCGCTGAATGGCGTCCGTCAAACGCTCAAGGTGCGGTGTTATGGGGAGATGCTTGACGGCTGAGCGCCAGTTCGAAGCGCGATCCTTGTGAGCCATTGTCAGGCGGCTCTCACTGAAAATATGTGCGTCGTGAAGCCAGGCACGTCGAGGTAGAGACCTTCGGAGCTGAGTTTGCCACCCTCTCGAGTGTAGCGGGCGTCGGATAATTTGTCCTGAAGGACGAGGGGGCCTTTAAGGCCGATCGTATTAGAAAGTTTTACGTAGCATTGACCTTGGTAAGGGGCGTAGTTCACTGCTACGAGCAACAGCTCACCCTCGTGTTCAACGCAGTACGATATGAAGTTGTTATGCGTTGGGTTGCTAGGCCACGCCTCAGCGCAGGTAAGAAGGGACCAGTTGCCATGCTTCCCGATCTGCGAGTTAACGATCGGTATCAGCTTTTGATAGAACGCAACCAGCTCTGGATTCGCCTCTTCGTGGGGGCCTCTACGCAGATGGACCGGGACTCTCACTCTGCTACCTTTGAATTGACCGTGATGGAAGAATCTGAGACCGGGCGCCAGTCCGATGATCGTAGCCGCGGCTCGGTGCTCTGCATCGCAAAGCTTCGCGGAGATGCGGGCCTCGTCGTGGTTCTCAAGGAATCGAGCCATGCGAGACTGGTACTCTCGAGGTGCTCTCAGTGAGTCGAGCGCGGCTTGTGGCTGGTGATGTACGAGTTGGTCGTAGAGTGTCTTGTCGTACGTGTAGTCGAATCCGTGCTCTTGAAGCTTCTTCTCGTAGTTCCAGTAGACCTCGGCGAGGAACATGAACCTTGGATGATCGCGTTTTACGGCTTGGATCGCCTCTGGCCAGAAAAGAGGCACCGGTTCATCGGGGTGCACGGTAGAGCCCCACGTCTCGGCGAATATTTCAGGTTCAAGGAGCATCGCCATGTCGCACCGCACGCCGCCGCATCGCGTGGCGATTGAACGTAGCTGTCCCACAACAGCGCTGCGTAGCTGTGGGTTGAAGTAGTTGAGTTGGAGCGTGTCGGGCCACCCCGGGTAATTTGGATCGCGACCGAAAGCGAATACCTGACCGTCGCGCGTTTTCGCCCATCTGCCAGGATCCTGCTTGAGGTCATCCTGCGTGCCTTTGATGAGAAAGTCTGGGCGATTGGTTACCCAAGGGTGATCGAAGCCTATGTGGTTTGGTACGAAGTCGAGAAGGAGGTCGATTCCTCGCTGTTCAAGGCGTTCTCGAAGGCGAGCGAGCGCGGCGTCGCCACCGAGCTCTGGCGCGACTGTATAGTCGCATACGGCAAAGGGGGAGCCGCAAATGTCTTCCTCGGAAAAATCCGGTAGGGCCTCTTCGTACTCCTTGTGCCAATCTTTATTTGATCTTGAAATGTCACGACCGGTTGGCCCGATCCGCCACACCCCAAGAGGCCAGAGCCAATCGAATCCCTGTAAGGCGAGCGAGTCCAGGAAAGAGTTGGGGATATCGTCAAGCGTAGCGCCCTTACCTATCGAAGAGAGGAGAGCCTTGGTGTTGATCTGGTAGAGGCTTGGATTCACGTAAGTTATTATAGCGGCAGTCGTGGGATTGGCATAGCGGGGATTGTGGGGTGGGGGTAGCTTCCTGGAGGGCCGGCGGCCCCGCCGACCCTGCAAAGCGATTACACGGTTTCACTGTTTCGCCAATTAGGGGTCTTGGGTAGACTTTTATCTGCCACCGCTCCCTTTGCTGGGCGTTGAGGGTCTTCAGGTGGTGGCGCTCCGCTTCTGTCATGGTCATGTTGCTGGGGTCGTTGCAACCGTTGCGGTTGGCGTGTAAAAACTCGCGTAGTTTAAGGATGCGAACGGAAAGGTTTTTTGCCGTTCGGTGCTAGGGAAAGGTACGGTCGTATGGGTCTGGTCTGCGATTTCTATAAGTCGACAGTTGGTAAGAAGATTGCGATGGCTCTTAGTGGTCTCGTATTGGTTCTTTTCGTTATTGGGCACATGGCCGGGAACCTCAAGATCTTCGCCGGGATCGATCCCTCTACGGGCGATTACAAAATCGATGATTACGGGCGATTCCTCCGCGCTATGGGAGCGGAGATGTTGGGCCATGAGACTTTCTTGTGGATAGTGCGGGCTGTCCTGATAGCGTGCGTTGTGATTCACGCGCTCAGTGGGATTCAGCTCGCCCGTTTAAATCGCCGCGCGAAGCCTGTCGGGTACGAGGTCAAATCTTACCGTTCAGCTAACGCCGCTTCGTTGACTATGCTCTACGGCGGACTCTTTCTCATCCTTTTCATTGTTTACCATATTTCTCACTTTACAACTGGCGCCGTGCATTTCAGGGGCTTTGTGGAAGGTGAGGTATACTCCAATGTATGGAGCGCATTTCAGAGCTATGGCATCGCCGGGTTCTATGTAGTCTCGATGGCCTTGCTTGCGCTGCATCTGTACCATGGAACGTGGAGTATGTTTCAGACTCTTGGCGTTGATACGCCCCGTTGGAATAAGGGCATTCGAACCGCGGCGAAGCTCGTGTCGATCGCGATCTTTCTCGGCTTCTCGAGTGTTCCAGTATTGACCGTGACGGGCGTGATGCCAGCGCCGGTCGCGCAGCAACAGGCGGCTCACTAAACTATTTTTCACTTCATTGGCGGATTAGACTATGCAGCTAGAGTTGAACTCAAAGATTCCTGAAGGGCCGATCGAGAAGAAATGGTCCAAGCACAAAGCTTCAATTAAGTTGGTGACCCCAGCTAATAAGAGAAAGTACTCCATCATTGTGGTGGGAACAGGTCTCGCAGGCGCTTCGGCCGCTGCCTCCTTTGGAGAGTTGGGGTACCGGGTAAAGGCGTTTTGCTTTCAAGATTCACCTCGTCGCGCCCACAGCATCGCCGCTCAGGGTGGTATTAACGCCGCTAAGAATTACCAGAACGATGGCGACAGCGTATTTCGCCTTTTCTACGATACCGTTAAGGGCGGAGATTTCCGGGCTCGTGAGGCGAACGTGCATCGCCTCGCTGAGTTAAGCGTGAACATTATTGACCAGTGCGTCGCGCAGGGCGTTCCGTTCGCTCGTGAGTACAGTGGGCTACTGTCGAACCGTTCGTTCGGAGGAGCTCAAGTATCTCGAACGTTCTACGCAAAGGGGCAAACGGGTCAGCAGCTCCTCCTCGGAGCGTACTCTGCTCTCAATCGACAGATTCACGCTGGCAATGTGGAGATGCACTCATCCACTGAAATGCTCGACCTGATCGTAGTCGATGGTCGATGTAAGGGGATTGTGACGCGCGACTTGAGGACTGGAAAGGTTGAGAGTTTTACGGCTGACGCGGTTGTGCTTGCGACTGGCGGTTATTCAAACGTGTTCTATCTGTCGACGAACGCCAAGGGGTGCAACGTTACGGCTGTCTGGCGTGCGTATAGACACGGCGCTGGAATGGCGAATCCGTGCTTTACGCAGATCCATCCTACCTCGATTCCTGTATCAGGAGAGCATCAGTCGAAGTTAACGCTCATGAGCGAGTCGCTTCGAAATGACGGTCGCGTCTGGGTGCCCAAGCAGCAGCGGGATACCCGTCCAGCCAATGAGATACCAGAGAGCGAGCGCGATTACTATCTTGAGCGCCGCTATCCAAGCTTCGGAAATTTGAGTCCGCGCGACATCGCGTCACGCGCAGCTAAAGAGCGATGTGACGCTGGATATGGTGTGGGCCCGATGGGGCTTGGCGTTTACTTGGATTTTGCGGACGCGATCAAGCGTCTCGGTCGTCCCGCGATCGAGGCTCGATACGGCAATCTCTTCGACATGTACGAAAATATCGCCGGAGAGAATCCGTATGAGGTGCCAATGCGTATCTACCCAGCGCCGCACTACACCATGGGTGGTCTCTGGGTTGACTACAACTTGATGACTACCATCCCGGGACTATTCGCGGCTGGAGAGGCGAACTTCTCTGATCACGGAGCGAATCGTCTGGGAGCGAGTGCCTTGATGCAGGGTCTTGCGGATGGGTACTTCGTTCTTCCATATACTATCGGCGATTACCTGACTTCTGTTAAGCCAGGATCTCTCGGCGCGGACGCTCCCGAGGTGCGCGCCGCGGAGGAGCGAGCCAAAGCTAGGCTTAATAAGTTCCTGTCTATGAAAGGGAAGAAGCCGGTAGATCACTACCACAGAGTTCTAGGTCGAATCATGTGGGATAAGTGCGGTATGTCACGAACCGCCGAGGGGCTTAACGAAGCTATCAAGCAGATTCGCGAGCTTCGTGACGAGTTCTGGAACAACTCGTTTATTGGCGGTAGTGGAGACGAGCTCAATCAGGAGCTTGAGAAAGCCGGGCGTGTCGCTGACTTCTTTGAGTTCGCGGAGCTTATGTGCTTGGACGCGCTCAATCGAAATGAGTCGTGTGGTGGTCACTTCCGTGAGGAGTATCAAACCGAAGATGGTGAAGCTCTCAGAAACGACAATGAGTATTGCTATTCCGCTG
Organism: Deltaproteobacteria bacterium; assembly: GCA_947488865.1. Classification (GTDB taxonomy): domain Bacteria; phylum Bdellovibrionota_C; class UBA2361; order UBA2361; family OMII01; genus OMII01. The sequence continues at coordinate 8,464 of CANLCB010000019.1, forward strand.
TATGGAGCCAAAAGGCGGATGGCAGCGGACATGACCTAACCAAGGAGCCTCTCAACTTCGAGAACGTGCACCTTGCTACTAGAAGTTACAAATAAGGAGATCGTTGTATGAAGCTTACGTTGTTCGTCTGGCGCCAGAAGAATTGCAAGTCTCAGGGAGCTTTCCAGCGGTACGAGTTGGATGGCGTGAGCGAGGACTCCTCGTTCCTTGAGATGATCGACATGCTCAATCTCCAACTCCTCGAAAAAGGAGAGGCCCCCGTTGCGTTTGAGCATGATTGCCGCGAGGGAATTTGTGGATCGTGTTCGATGACTATCAACGGGCGTCCTCATGGTCCAAAGAAGCTCACCACCGCGTGCCAGCTACACATGAGAAATTACAAAGATGGCGACGTGATCTACATCGAGCCATTCCGCGCGAAGCCTTTCCCTGTAGTGAAGGACCTCGTCGTTGATCGCTCGGCGTTCGACCGTATTCAGCGAGCTGGTGGTTACGTATCCGTAAATACGGGTGCCGCTGTTGAGGCGAACACGACACCAATCGAGAAAGATAAGGCTGATGAAGCGTTCGACGCGGCAGCGTGTATTGGTTGCGGCGCTTGTGTAGCGGCCTGTCCAAACGGGTCCGCTATGTTGTTCACCGCGGCGAAGGTTACCCATCTTGGATTGCTTCCTCAGGGGCAGCCAGAGCGTTCTTCTCGAGTCGCTGAGATGGTTAAGCAGATGGACAGCGAGATGTTTGGTGGTTGCACAAACCACGGCGAATGTCAGGAAGCCTGTCCTAAGGGGATCAGCATTAAGTACATCACCAAGCTCAACCGTGATTTCTTCGCGAACTCGATTAAGAAAGCTCTTTCGATCCGTGGAAAGATGCAGGCTCAATAAGCGGTGCCCTTTAACACATTGGTATCGTGGCGTATTTTGGGTTGCGTGCCCTCAAGACGAGCGGGGGTGGATGGGGTATACTCTCCGTGCTTGTTAAGGAGATGTCATGCCCCTTCGTTCCATCGCTTTCTGTTTCTGTCTTGCGCTCGCTTCTGCCTGCGCTCCAGCCGCTAGGCCGCCGACCCCGGTAACTGATCAGGTATCGTTCGGTTCCTGCAATCCTCAACCGTGTGTGAAGGTATCACTCGTTGGTTTAGCGGCGCTCCCTCCGAGCCTTTCGGAGGCGAGCCGTGACAGCATTTATGCTGAGACGGACCGAGTGCTCTACGCGCCTCTCAGTGACGCCGACGCGACTCCAAGTCGAAAGCATCTCCTTGGTGACGTCGAAGAGCAATTTAACGAGTATCTTGAGGTTCGAGACCCTGAAACGGAGGTTAATTGGGAGCTTACACGTAAGGCGACCCTGCTCGGTATTGACGGGGATGTGGTGAGTGTCTCCATTTCGAGTCGCGGCTATCTTGGCGGCGCCCACGGATTCCGTGATGAAAAATTGATAACTTTCGATGGAAAGACGGGAAAGGCTCTCGGATGGGACGATCTCGTGCGCGCTGACGCTAAGGCTTCTCTGCTCAAAGTAGCCGAGGCTGAATTTAGGAAAGTACGAAATATACCGCTCAATAAATCACTCTCTGACGCGGGCTTCTTCTTCGACGAGGGGAAGGGATTCACACTTTCGGAGAGCTTTGCGGTTACTAAAGAGGGTCTCGTTCTTCATTACAATCCGTACGAAGTTGGCCCTTACGTGATGGGGCCAACTGATCTGGTTATCCCTATGAGTATCGCCAGCGGGGTCTTGCGTGATGATGTCGTCGCGCTTCCGCCGGGCGAGGCGGATACGGGTCTTTTGAGGTAATCAGACGGTGTTTTTACGTCCTGGCACTCCAGCACTCGTACTCGCGCCGATGGATGGCGTTACAGACGCTCTGATGCGCGAGCTTCTCACGGAGATTATGCCGTTCTCATACTGTGTGACCGAGTTTATCCGTGTATCTGGGACGGTACCTTCGGACCGGGTGTTTCTGAATGATGTGCCAGAGCTGAGAGCGGAGTGTCGGACCGCTTCAGGAGCCGGCATTCAGGTGCAGCTTCTCGGTGGAGATCCCGAGCGACTTGCGGAGTCGGCGTCTCGTGCTGTGTCGTTGGGAGCAAGGGGGATCGATCTTAACTTTGGCTGTCCCGCCCCAACGGTAAACAGGCATGATGGTGGCGCGACGCTTCTGAAGTTTCCTGAGCGTGTGGAGGCGATAGTTAAGGCGGTTCGAGCCGCTGTTCCGCCGCTCCTGCCAGTCTCCGCAAAGTTACGACTGGGTTGGGATGATATGTCGGCCATTCATGTGAACGCCGAGCGTGCGGCGCGTGGGGGCGCTTCATGGATTACGATTCATGGACGAACGAAGATGCAGGGGTATATCCCGCCGGCCTATTGGGGGCCAATTGGAGAGGTTCGCCGAGCGCTCGAGATTCCAGTGGTAGCGAACGGCGAAATTTGGAACGTCGATGATATGCGTCGGTGTCAGGATGAAACCGGCTGTGAGCATTTTATGATCGGTCGTGGAGCTCTTTCTGAGCCCGGGGCTATTAGGGCATGCGCCGAGACTCTTGGATGTCCAGTCAGAGCAAGTGACTGTTCGATCGTTGGGAACGATCCGACCGAGTGGCGACGACTCTTAGAGTTGGTGGTACTCCGATCAAGGGAGCGTGACGAGTCGGAGCGGCGCGCCGTTGCTCGATTGAAGCAGTGGTTAAACTACGCTCATAAGCGTGGAACAATCTCCTGGTTTGATTCGATGAAGCGATTGTTGACGAGCGACGAAATGCTCTCGCAACTCGACCATCTATCGCGCGCCTTGCCCGAGGGAGCGCGGGAGGCAGCCTGATGGAAGAGCTTTTATCGTTCGCCCGTGAGTCGTCAGAGGCTCGTACCTGGTCTCTTGCCGTTGAATTGGCGCGGACCGCCCAGTTCGTTGAGCAGCCGTCGCTTGAGAGCGATGAGCGGGTGTTCCGAGTGATTCGTGGGCCGAAGGATTCAACTCCGATGGTTACGCTCTCTGAAGCCAATCAATCGTGGCAGTGTGACTGTGCTGACGCGGAGGATCCGTGTCGGCATGTATTGGCTACTCTGATCGCGGTCCGTCAGGGCAAAGTAGAGAAGGGCGTCGTTCGCTCTCGTGGCGCTGAGGTAGGGAGCGTTGTGCACTCATTTCGGCGTGAAGGGCGATTCCTTGCGTTTGAGCGATTTGTTGTGTGGGGCGAAACGAGGGAGCGAGTTGAGTCCTCGCTCTCTACCGCGATCGAGCGGTTGACGAAGGGGCGAGGCGCCGTGGCAATCAGTAAAGAGGAGGGGCAGATCGATCATGTTCTTCCTACTCGGAAGAGCGGCGTATTTGATCCGAACACCCTTCGACTGCTGCTCAAAGCGTTGGCTCGGCTTCCGCATGTTGAATTGGATGGCGTGGTGACTCGTGTCTTGCCGGAGTCGCTCGATGCCTCCGTTGACGTTGTTGATGAGGACGACGGGTTTCGCGTGTGCCGAGGGCGTATTGAGGGATGTACTGAAACCTTCGAAAATGGCGCGGCTGTAATCGATGGCGCGATCGCGGCGATTAAAGATACTCATATCTCTGCGGATGACGCTCGGATGCTCTCTGGTGACGGCACCTTCTTTTCGCGAAAGCAGTCGGTGGAGCTCGCGAGTGTTGTTATCCCGCGCCTGCAAAGCGGTGCCCGCGTAGATGTGCGTTCTACCAAGCTCCCCCGAGTTATTAAGGTCGCCCCTCGAGTGGTAATTCAGACGATTGGGGATGGCAGCGGGGAGAACCTAACTGTGGTTCCAAGGTTGGTGTACGGCAATCCGATAATCGCCGAGGTGCAAGGAGCGTCGTTAGAGTGCGGTTCCTCTGAGGAGGTTCCGGCTCGGGATCGTGTCGAGGAGGCGCGTCTCGTTCGAGAGCTGGGACAGTCTCTCTCTCTTCGCTTGCAAGAGGCTAAGGTGTTTAGCGGCGAAGCGGCTATTCGTTTCGTTGAGAAGCTGAAAGGATGGCAGACGAGCGGCGAGGGAACGACAGCGTTCGTACCGGCCCGAGACTTGGCGCCCCGTGTTCAGGGAGCGGCGGAGGGAATCGACCTCTCATTTGTGACCGAAGATGGGCGAGAAGCGAGCCGAGAGGCTATCCTTACCGCTTGGCGCGACGGATCGTCCTTTGTTCGACTGCTTGATGGCGGTTGGGGGGTTCTGCCGAGGCGTTGGCTTGATGAGCACAGAGAGGCGATCTCCCGACTCTTGAACGCTCGAACTGACTCAACCCTCTCAACGGCGGCGCTTCTGCCCGAGGTCGACGAGGTGTGCGCTTCGTTGGGTGTCGAGGTTCCTGACTATTTCGCGGCTCTCAAGAGAGGGCTCGCCGATCCAAGTGCCTTAACTGAGGTTCCTCTTCCCGCCGATCTCAGAGCCGACCTACGAAGTTATCAACGAGACGGCGTGAGGTGGTTATCGTTCCTTCGCGCGCACAGAATGGGCGCGCTTCTCGCTGATGATATGGGTCTTGGTAAGACTCTTCAGGCGATGTGTGTGATGCGCGGGCGAACGCTCGTAGTGGCGCCGACTTCGGTTTTGTACGGTTGGGAGCGGCAACTTGAGACCTTTAGGCCAGCGATGAAGGTGTCTCGCTATCACGGGCCATCTCGTCGATTAGATCTTTCGGCTGATATTACCTTAACGACCTACGCGATCCTTCGCCTCGATATCGACGATCTATCGGAGGTGGAGTGGGATACTATCGTGCTCGACGAGTCGCAGACTATTAAGAATCCAGAGAGTCAGGTTGCTCAAGCGGCTTACAAACTTCGAGGGGGATTTCGCATAAACCTAAGCGGTACGCCCGTAGAGAACTCCCTTGAGGATATGTGGAGTCAGCTGCACTTCCTGAACCCTGGGTTGCTTGGAACGCGAAACTTCTTCAGTGAAAACATTGAGCGGGCGGTTCGATCGGGAGACGCGTCTGCCGCCGCTCGGCTGCGTAAGAAGGTCGCGCCATTCATGCTGCGTCGTTTGAAGAAGGATGTCGCGAAAGAGTTGCCACCGAAAACGGAGGTCGTGCTTGAATGCGAGCTCACCGAGCAGGAGCGCATCGTGTACGACGCTGTGCTGGCGACGTGTCAGAAGGAGGTGGTTGAAAAGCTCTCTGAAGGGGCCAATCCGTTCTCAATCTTGGAAGCGCTCTTACGTTTACGGCAGGCCTGCTGCCACTCAGGACTGCTGCCGGGGCAGTCGTCTGACTCGTCAAGTAAAGTGTCGCTTTTGATAGAGTCGCTTGCTTCATCGGTCAGTCAGGGGCATCGAGCGCTTGTTTTCTCTCAGTGGACCTCCTTGCTCGATACGATCGAACCCCATCTCCAGCGGGCCGAGATTAGTTTCTCTCGGATCGATGGCTCTACCACAGACCGGGACACTGTCATGAGGGAGTTTCAGTCTCCAGAGGGGCCATCAGTTATGCTGCTCTCTCTTAAGGCCGGTGGAGTAGGGCTGAACCTTACCGCTGCCGATCACGTGTACATCGTTGATCCGTGGTGGAATCCGGCCGTGGAAGACCAAGCGGCCGACCGGGCCTACCGAATTGGGCAGGAGAATCCGGTCCTTGTGCACCGGATTGTAGCCCGCGACACCATTGAAGAGAGAATTCTTGAGCTGCAGACGAAGAAGCGGGCGCTTTTATCGAGTGCTGTCGGGGACGGGTCGGGGCAGACCATCTCCCGTGAGGAGCTCTTAAGTCTCCTGCGCTAAGTGGTTGATACTGCGTCGTAAAATAATCTGCCTTTCCCCTGAAGCGAGTTGCCTGAAAACGCGGATATAGGGGTGTGGAAGTGCGTAGAAACGGCCATACCCCCCTTCGGGGCAAGATTATTAAGAAAGTGGAGCTCTCCGCGTCATCCTCGCGCGCGCAGACTTCAGCGCACCCGATGACCCGTAAGCGCATCTGGGGCGCGTGGTCTGCAGCTACTCTTGCCCCCTTTGTGTTTCTTGCCAGTGCCGCATTTATGTGGACCCGCCCAGTTTTAGAAGCGTCCACCCCAACGTCACACCACTCTGTTTCTTCCCAACGATTTAAGGAGCTGGGGGCGCAGTACAAGCGTTTATCGAAAGTTGAAGGCGTTCCGATCGCGGTACCCACGCCGAAGGTTATCTCGTTGCCGCCGGCGCAGCTTCTTGAGGGGCTTGTTGGACCTTCTCGCAGCCAACCATCGGTGCCTAGCTCTGATGTGCTTGAACGTAAGGTGCTTAAGATTCTTGAACGGTACGGTCGGCCCGTGCAGAACGGCTCAGACCTGGCGAAGGCGATCGTGAAAGAGGCCCGTGTTCAGAACTACGATCCACTCTTCGTGGCCGCGGTGATTAAGTCCGAGAGCGCCTTCAACTCACTTGCCCGATCGAACAAAGGGGCGCAGGGTTTGATGCAGATCATGCCTAAAACGGGCGCTTGGCTTGCGGATCAGGTGTCTGCTCCTCGCGGGAGACTGACGGATCCTGGGCACAACCTGAAACTAGGAATTACGTATCTTAAGCAGCTTGAAGCTGAGTACGGAGGGAATCGAGTGCTTACCCTCATCGCGTACAACTGGGGGCCTGGTCGGGTCGAGTCGGCCAGTTCTGGACGTCGGCGAGTGCCGACGGATGTGATGAAGTACGCTGTTAAGATCCTGAACGACTATCGTAGATGGCATAGCGAAATCGGCTAGCGTTAAGCCGAATTTCTTTCAAAAAGTTTCTGTCTTAGATCTTTTACGATCGTCGCTCGACTACCGTCCGATGTAATTCGGTTCGGTGGTCCGAGCGGAGAATTCTAAAACCGACCCAATCCGACAGCTCCGATGGTGATGAAGGTTCTTTATTCGCCCCTGTTATTCGTTATACTCGGCGCTGCAAAAGCTGGAGGTGAGATGCCGGATAGAGACTCGAGAGACGAAGCCCCGAAGCACGGATACGGGCGCGATGAACCACTTTCAATGCCTGGCGCGGATTTTTCTCAAGTGCGTCCAGTATTGAATGAGCGCCTTATCAGTGTGAAAGCCGTCAGTTTATCGGCGCAGCTCGTTCAGGATCTCTTTGATTCGATCTCTCCTGATATGTCTCCGATCGTCGAAGGGCACCTTGTGCCCGCGTTGACGGAGGGGGTTCTGTTCGATATTCCCACCGTTTTTTCCGCCTATCACGAGCTGACCCCGTTCTGGCTTCGCCAGGAGCGAACACTGCGAGTAGGGCCAAGTGGCCTCCGAGAGTCTCTCAACAAGGTTTCTGTAGTCGACTTTGATGAAGGCGGTGTCCGAGTGATGTGGGATATCAGTAAGTCGCGTCGGCGCCTTGGCGCGTTTGATGTGGCCCTCGAGATCGCTGGTCATGGTGATGGTCGCTGGACGCTCGCGGAGCGAGTTGGTGAGGTTTTGGGGCTCGGTTCTGTAACCCATCGCCTCGCGCGAGTTGTCCGGGAGCAGCAAGAGTTTGACGGATTGCGCTGCACTACTGTTGTTGTGCCGGGCGTTTTTGTAGTGACAGCTCGACCGGAAACACCCGAGGAGCGCGCAGTGGTTGAGCTAAAGGAGCGTCAAAGGCTTAAAAGCGGCTCTCTATGGTGCCCTTCGGTAGTGGAGGTGTCGGAACCGCTGTACGGCGAGATGCAGCGGGCGCTCAATCACCTTGACCCAACAGAAGCCCGCGCGCTTATCTCATCAGGGTTCCTACGATTCGCGGACAATCTTGTGGGGGAGTCGCGTGAGCTGCGTGAGGGGCGTCTCGCTGCGATATCGAGGAAGATGGAGCGAGACTATTCTGTGCTCTTCGGTAGGACTCTTGCGCTCGGGAAATTTGAGCTGGGCCATCCTTTACATGACAGCGCCCATCCGGTGGATGAGCTGTTCTCCGAGCCGGGGAATTTTTTACAAGGGGATGAGGCGGGCGATGAAGCCTCCTTTGATGAGGTCGAGAGCGAGCCGCAGGCTGACGGCCTGACGTCAGTCGAAATACAAGGGGTGAGGAGTGAGGTAGGAGATTGTGTCGTAGCGTTTCACTCGGCTTCTCAGGAGCAGTTTCTTCCAGCGATTGTCGAAGGCGAGCCGTTCGAGGAAGAGCGACCGGTGTTAGAAGTGCGGCTTCCAGAGCTGAGGGAGTATACTCGCAAAGACGAGGCCTTCCAGCGATCGCTGCTGGCGCAGAGGCTCGCCTGTGATGTTGATCGCGCCTTTCAAATTCCGGCGGTGGTCTCAAAAATCGAGCGTTCGGGAGTGCCTGACCTTGGGGAGGCTGGCTTACGGAGAGGGGCCCAATATTCCAGCGACAGGTTGAGAATCACCTTTGAAGGGGCCGAGGAGGTATAGTCGTCCACCAAGCGTCTATGGAGCCTCGCGAGAGCTACGGGGCTCTATCGACCTTGCGTAAAGAATGAACGCACAGCGTCCTGAGCTGAGCGCATGATGGCCTCGAACTCTGGGAGCGGTTTGCCCAGCGCTCCACCCTCGGTAACCGGCTCGGCTATAATCTTCTCAAGGATCAGCTCTGGTCGTTTTTCGACCTCTAGGGAGCTGGTCGATGCCGGTTGAGCTCCGGCTGAAAGTCCCAGAATCTCGGCGCGCGCCTGGTCAACGGCCTCAGTCGCGGCATGGACTGACACAGATGAGCCTCTAAAGAGCCACTCTAGTCCGTCATCGTAACCGGTGACCCGAAGACCAACCTGACCTCGCGCGTAAAAGATGATTCGATCCTTCAATGAGAGGTGATCGATCCATCGTCCGGCGGATAGCATGGAAATTGGCGCGTTCAGGTCGGACTCCACAGACCAGATTCCATCGACCGTCTGAGCGTGCTCAAACATCTCTGGGCGTATCATCTCAGGCTTGTACTCGATCTCAAGGAAGTCGCAGATCGCTTGAGTTTGTGACTCAGGGCTGAGCACGATGTTCTCATAGAACGTGGTGAACGCGCGCCCCTGTCGGCCGAGCGTTGATTCGGGTCCGCAGTTGTCCCACGCGAATTTTTGAGTCTCTGACCAGAGAGCGGCGCAGTAATAAATGCTATTCACAGCGGCGTTTCGGATCGGATCCAGCTTAGCTCCACGAGTGAGGGCGCGGACACCGACATCACGATGAGAGCACGCGACGTCTCGGCCGTCCCGGATCAGGTGAATAAATTTTGCGTTTGGGAAAATGTCGGCGAGCACCGGAAAGCTCCAGAGTGCCCCCGGGTTTCTGTCGATAACGATTCGCTTCCCCTGCTTCTGGGCGTATGGGGCATATACGCTGTTAATAAATGCTCCGATGGTGTTGCGGATCTCCTCAACGCTGACAGGGGAGTCGGTATGTCCGCCTTCGAGTCTGTGCGTTAGGAGGTGATAGAGAGCCATCGCGTCGTCGATGAGATTGAGCTCTGGGCCTGCGGTCACCTCGGGATGGGAGTCGAGGATATTGCGGAGCATGTTAAAACCCGAGCGACCCATACCGCCGATAAATACGATCTGATCCATAGGTAGTTCCCTGTACGTGTAACGGCCCCGCGAACAGATGAAGGGGCGTAGTAATCCGATCGTTAAGATGAAGCTGTTACGGGGATGGTTTCGAATGAGATGCTGACTGATTTCGGCCGCTTACGAAAAATTCGCTAAGCGGCCGGTCTGATTGAGAGAGTCAAAGAGCTCGTTAGGTACGTATTATCGGGCGGCAATACGTCCCATAGCGAGGTAGAAGCTGTGTTCCCCCTCCTCAGCAAAGCCAAGTCCTACATACAGTGGAAGGATCGGTGTATCCACGCCAAGGTAGGTCGAGCCTCCAAAGAGTCCCTGCTCGTCGGCCAGACTTGGGCTGTCGTTGTAGAACGCGCCGTATTCTAGAGTGCCTCCAACGAAGAATCCTAGGCCAAGCAGGGCACTGCCGACTTCGTCGAATCTGCGGAATGCGTTCACGCGAGCGACTCGATAGTCTGACGCGAAGAGGGAGTTCTGAGTTAAACCAGAGAAGTTGAACATACCTCCAAACACATACGACCGGTACACAGGGAGATCTCCCTCGGTCTGTCCGAAATCGCCGTTCAGAAGGAGAGTGTTTCGCCCGCGGGTGAATGGTTTGGTGATACCTCCAGTGAACTGCTGGAAGTTGTCGGAGCTACCCAGTCCTTGATTGGAATCGAGGTATCCAACTCGGGCGAAAAGGCCCGATGTTGGAAAGTCTGGATTGTCCTGAGAATCCCACGCAGCAGTCGCGGCAACTTCACCGATTTGATAGCTCGTCTCAGGGAGCTCCGGAGAGCCTATGTGTCGATTAATATCAGCGGCAGCTCGGCGGTACTCTGCAAGTATCTCACCTGATCGACCAATTTGACGCCCGAAGCCCGCAGCAGCGAGTTCTTGCTGTCTCTCGTATTGCGCCACAATCTCACCGTTTTGTGTCGGGTAGATAGTTTGTCGCGAGATATCGAAGCGGGGCGCTATAAAGTAATCGCTGCCCTCGTAGAGAGGCTGATAGAACTCTCCAGAGACCTTAGGCGAGAAACCGACGAGCACCTCTCCCTGAACCCAGCCACCCTGAGGGGTGAGGTCGTTCACGCGGTACGCGCCGCCGAGAGTGTAGTTGGTTTCGCCCTTGAAATCGTCTTGTAACTGAGCGCCAAAACGGAAGTAGTCGTCTAGCCACTCTTTCCGTTTTGCGGTTATGTCTACGCCAGTCTGACCGTCCTTCTCAACGATGTTGTAACGCACGGACGAGTATTCGCCAGTGTCGTAAATGGCCTCAACCTCACGTGCGAGTTGGTCTCTGTCGAGTGGCTGGCCGGCCTTGAGCGAGACGATCTTCTCAAGATCTTTTTGAGCGCCAGCCTTGTCAGTGTGAACCTGAACGAACTGAATACTCGGATCCGTCGCTGGCCGCTCGCGCTCGGCTTTAAAGCGCGCGTATTCCGCCTCTGAGACACTTAAGTGTTTGAGTTGCTTAACAGCCTCCCGAGCCGCTTTCTCGCCGAGATCAATGAGCTCTTTCGCTTTCGCAAAATCGACGGCGCTGTATCCCTTGAGTTCGGGCTCGATGAGAATGTCTTTGGTTGTAAGGGTCTTTTTTTGTATCGCCGAATTTTGGGCCAGGAGCAGCGAGATAATCTGACCACCGATACTAAGAGGGGACTGTAAATCGGCTCTCTTCATGAGATCAGCGTTCAGCTCGACCACGATTAGTCTATCAGCGCCCATACCCCGTACGACGTCCATGGGGAGGTTGTTGACGATACCGCCGTCCACAAGCAATCGATCTTCCATCTCCACCGGGGCAAACACACCAGGGACTGACATGCTCGCTCGAACGGCTGTGGCTAGGTCGCCGTGGGAAATGACGACCGCCTGTCCGGTTTCGATGTCGGCGGCTACTACTCTGAGTGGAATCCTAAAGGAATCGAAATCCGCTGGCGCGGGCGGAGCGTTGCGATAGAGCTCCTGAAGCACTGGAAGGAGCCGTTGCCCTTGGACGACCCCGAAAGGAGTGACAAGCTTGCCGTTGTTGATTGAGAGCTTGGTGTCCCCGTAGATCTCGCGGTTTCGTCCGGCCTTAGAACGGTAAGGGAGTTTGTCTCGTTGAACGGAATCGGAGAAGACTTCGTCCCAATTGGATTCGATAAGGGTCTTCTCCATAGCGTCGACGGTCTGGCCGGTGGCGTAAGCGGCTCCTACGATCGATCCCATGGAGGTGCCCGCAACGTACGAGATCGGAATGCGGTTCTCCTCCAGCACCTTGAGGACTCCAACGTGTGCCATCCCGAGCGCTCCACCGCCCGCCAAGACCAGACCTATTTTCTCGCCCCCCTTGCCGGAGCGCCGAATAGGTTCTTGGTGGTGAATTCCTTCTTGGGCCAAGGCGACGGTTGCTGATAAGAGGATGGCGGAAAGAAGCGAGAAAAAACGCATCGTTAGTGCTCCCAATAGGTATGCGTCGAATTTGTTGAGGGTAAGATCCTAGGGGCAGGACTTACACGACGCCTAATCTATGGGCCGAGCCTAGCAGGAATGGAGGTCTCAGGCGATGGGGAAGTGGCTTACGACGCCTATGCGTCCAGTCGGGCCCCCATCGAGCGGTTGATTTCGTTGAAAATTTCTTCCCTTTGCCGAGGCATGGCATCCTTAATCCCGCTCGCGAGAGCGTTTAAGAGAATAAGGCGTTGGCCAGGCACGAGTTCTGGGCGGGTTGAAGAGTGCAGGGAATTGAACCGGGCGATGTAGTCGTACACCATTTCTTTCGGGCGTTGAAGCTGAGCGATTGTCTCTGAGCTGAGGGCGCCTTCTCGGCCCTGAACCTCTCGCTCTGCTTTGAATTGGATCTGCTTCAGTTCATCAGCGTTTCGGTGAAGTGAGGCGATATCGTTTTCGTTTAGAAGAGAGGCGGGGTTTTGCGTGTACGTCTCCACCACACGAAGGAACTTTAATAGCCCGGCGCATTCCTTCTCAAGCGTAGCCACCATTGGGTTCGCCTCTGCGTTTGGTTTGTTGGAATTTTTTACCTGAGCAAAAACCATTTCGCCTCCTTATTTGTCGCCTCTACTATTCGTCAAACCGCTTTAGTTGTGCATTTACCTCAAAAAGTTCGTCACCGTCCTTAAGTTCAGAGCGTCTGTGTCTCTCTTGAGATCCCTTACCGAAGATGCAGGATGTCACACAGAGCTTGCTTCAGGATGTTAAAGGTTCCGAGAGTCTTCTCGTCCGATTCCGTTGGAACGCCTAGCGGACGCTCAAGATAGAGCACTCCCACCTTTCGCGCGTTTCCGAGGGAGCTGTAGGTTCCCTCAATTTGATTTCCCGGAATTTTCTCCTCTATCTGAAACAAGGGGGTGACCTGCGAAAGCGCGGTTACAGCGAGGTCTCCCGGCTCTAAGCTTACGTTAGCGATGGAGCGGAGGTTGACTTCGCCGATGATGGTTCTTGGTTTCAAGCACGCAGTGCTTGGGTCTACAACGAAGACACAACCACCAGTATAGCCGGCTTGCGGGATTATGGACTTTAGAAGGGTTTGAATGGCGGCTTTGTTCACCGCGTATCCGTTCATGTCGTTGTAGAGGCTTCTGAGCGCCTCTTGTATATGTGGCGGACAAAGACGGAAGTCTTTATCAGCAATAGCGGCGGACATTCTCTCATGAGTCTCGATCGCCTTTTGGGGATCGAAAGTCTGTAGTGAGTTGAACACCTCTGGAAGTACCTGCTGGTACTTCTTCGATTGCTCAACCGCTCGCTCTTTAATCATCTCAAGAGCGCCCGCGCCGGCGTTGTCATTAAGATACTGGTTGGCCTGCTTCCAGTCGTTTCGAGCCGATGGATAGGTTTCTGGGTTTTCGGCTCGAGCTAATGCCTCTCCGATGGCGCAGAGCTCGTCGTACATCTCCCAGTCGTTGTCCGGCCCCTCGTCGACATTCCCCTCGGGCATAGCAGGGTCGACGGGTCGAAGTACTCGCATAGCGAGCAGGGCTGGCGTAAAGCCAAGCTGTTTAGAAAGCTCCTCGTCAAGCGATGTCTCGGGAGTCAGGTTGTTAAGAACTTTCGAGTAGAGGGTAGGATAATTCCACGCGATGAGATTCAGCCCTATCTCGCGAATGACGCCCCGCGAGAAACCCACCTCTGGGTCGAGGTCTTTCTTTTCGCTGAGTACGGAGGCGGTTGAGGCGACAACTGCGGTTTCGCGCAAGCGTTGTACTTGGAAGGGCTCGCTCCAGTGGAGTGAGTGGGTAGACGGGAGTTTTTTGTCGGCGCCTAGGATGTCCGCGATGCGCGCGGCGCCTCCCCATCGGATCAACTCAATTGGATTGTTGAGAATCTTCGGATCGAGCTTTTCTTGCATCCCTTGAATGCCGAGCTCCTTTACCACGTACGTAAAGAGCGCGAAGTCTGTTTTTAAGTCGTTGAGAAGCTGCTCGGGTTTAGCGGCGTAGCTGTTGGCATCCAGATTTTTCCGAACCAGGGAAAGAACGTCCTGATTGATTGGGAACCAGGGCCGCACAACGTGCTGTATCGCCCGGTCAATTCTTCTATCCGATCCGTCAGATTTAAAACCACTCATCTTGCTTACACTCCTTTGCTGCGTCGATTGCACGGCACGAGGCGCTCGAATCTGAACGTTTCTCGGTATCGTGTTTCCAATGCAACCGAGCGGTCTTCTGCGACCACTCATAGTTGATATCGACACAAAGCTCGGGCCTCTTAAGTACTTGAGACTTTAATTAGTTTTTTGGCCTATGTAGTCGGTGCGACAAGCGCTAGCCCACCTCTATTCAAGCGTTTAGGCGCAGTCCGTTTATGTCTGGTCCTCCTTGACGGCCGGTATTAGGCTGTTCGCTATG
>CANLCB010000020.1 GCA_947488865.1 Deltaproteobacteria bacterium
GCAGTTACTAAGCGTCCTGCAGCCCATTTGCCGCGAACGGCGCGCTTTGCTTCGACTCTATATTTTTGCGGCAACGAAAACTAACCAGATCCTTCGGAGACGCAGCGCCATCGCTTGCCCTCCTCTCCCTAATAGCATGAACATCCGTCGGGTCGCCCTGTAAGCGCCCACTCGATGAAGATAGCCACGAACGACGCGTTAAATACGCAACTCCATCCTCGCAGGGAATCGCTGATGACTGCGCGTCCCGAATCTCAACATCTCGTCGAACGTAGAAAAAGATCGGGTCAAAGTACTCATCAAAGCTCTCTTTGATGACAACCAATCTAGAAGATCCTTCCGCGTGCCGTAGCCACGCCTCTGTCATGGCCGGAAAATCTTTCGTGTACGCTTTGATACTCGATCCCACGCAGGTCATGGTGGCGAGAATTCCGAACATAGCAATCGCCGAGTTGCGAGCGCATTGAGCCGCGCCTCGCTCTCCACGGAGCAAACATGGAATCAAGGTTAAGAACAGCACTGTAGCGACCCGTGGAACTATCACCCTCAACGCCTCGCGAACGAGCGCGTCAGAACCCCCTACCGACAGGACCCCCTGCATATACGCCCCAAGGACACAAAAGAGGGCTATCCCGAACACTCCAAGAACGATCTCCAACTGACGAACCCCTGCGGCGAGTCTCTTACGGACAGCGAAACGACCTCCTTCGGCGGCCCTCGCCAACACGAATCCAAGCTGCAAAGCCACGCACGGGTAGAGCGGCAACATATAGGAGTGCCGCTTTCCAGAAGAAAGGGAGAGGAGAACCACTCCAACGCAGAGCACGAACAACGGAAGGCTTAGGGCTCTCGCGACACAATCTCGAGTTCGAGACCATCGCCACCGACCACTCACTATTCCGGCGCCCAACAGAAGCAACAGAACAGCCCCCCATGGAAAGGTCGTTCTCAGAAGCGATGGAAGATAGAACCACCAAGCCTGTGTGTTGATGTGTTCGCCACCGACGACCCGCTTCATATTCTCGAAGAAAAGCTGCCGTGCGACGAACGCGTCTCCCCCTTTTTCATAGGCGAGCCAATACCAGAGAAGAGGAGCGCCCAAACACAACCATCCTAACGAGGGGCGAAGCAACACGTGGACGACACGCTTCAAACCAAAGACGTACGCGCCGCCTGCAACCGACAGGATAACCACAAAAGCACCACCGATTGGGCCACGACTTAAAATAGCTCCAGCGATAGCGAGCCAAAAACAAAATGAACTAAAAGGGGATACTCGCTCCTCAAGGGACCAACGCAGGGGGCTAGAGCACAGAAGAGCGCAAAACGCGGCCCACACGAAAAACGTGTACGCCATATCCACCATCGCTTGCGTCGACATGATATGAAACCCGTAGGTAAGCGCGAGGATGGACGGAGCTATCAGCGTCACGGATGAGAGCTTTACGGACGGATCCATGCGCCGCCCGAGCTCCGCCAATCGCCAACCTACTACGCCGACGCATAAAAGCACCGCGCACGCGAAAACAACCGTGGGGAATCTAATGCTGAATTCAGAGACGGAGCCGACCAAAGAGCTAGTCGCGTACCCAACCCAATGGAAGAGCGGAGGCTTTGAGGGAACTATTCCATTCCGTAGGGGAAGGATGAACTCCCCTGAACGACGCATCACCTCAATGACCTGCCCCTCGCGCGCCTCGGAACTACTCGCGATAAGCGGCAGCCCGAGAAGCGATACCGCCACCAGGAAATAAACTCCTATAAGAAGAAGGAGCGAAACGAGACAATGACGAGAATTCTTACCGTCAGACATCCGAGCAATGCTTCAACGAACACAATGAATTCGAGAGGCGCCTCTTCAACCGAGAAGGCGACACCACACGACTCGGGTCTCACTTTCCCATGAACGGACGGGCCGCTCAACCGAGGATTATCGGGTACTGCCGTGTACTATCGATCGGTACGCGTTTACCTCGTGCGGACTGCCCGTAATGAGGGCTGAACGTTGATGAATATCCGACGGAACCAACTCCGAGACCCGATCAGGACCATTAATAGCGGCGCCTCCAGCTTGCTCCATAATGAAAGCGAGTGGCATACACTCATACAACAACCGAAGCCGTCCTAGTGGACGCTTGGCGTCTACGGGATAGAGGAATACGCCTCCTTTTCGGAGCGTTCGGTCGAAGTCAGCGACCAACGAACCCACGTACCGTCCCGTATAGGGGCCCTTTGCGGTGGCGTCATGGCGCTTCAAGGACTCAACATACTCCTTGACCCGCTCATCCCAGAACGCGGTATTTCCCTCGTTGACGCTGTAGATAGTCCCACGTTCTGGAACCTTGATATCGTGGTCCGTTAAAACGAACTCGCCAATACTTGGGTCGAGAGTAAAACCATGCACCCCGGAGCCTGTAGAGTACACAAAGGAAGTTTTCGCTCCATACACAGAGTATCCAGCCGCGACGATGTTAGTGCCTGGCTGGCAAAAATCATCATTAATAGCGGAGCGACTCTCGTCTTTCTTTCGAAAGATGCAAAAAATTGTTCCCGTCGGAATGCTCGACCCAATATTCGAAGAACCATCGAGAGGGTCAAAGGCCAACACATACTTTCCCTCGTTGTGGGTTGCGTCCGTCGAAATTACGCTGTCTCGCTCCTCCGAGACGAGAAGTCCGAAATGTCCTGACGAACCTAGGAGCTCAACGAGCACCTCGTCCGCCTCCTCATCAAGAACCTTTACCTCGTCACCGTGAACATTTGTCTCGCCGGTGTAACCGTGAAGCCCCTTAAATCCAGCCGTGGCTACCATCTGACTGATGAGCTTCACTCCTAATGAGATTGAGACCAGCAAATCAGAGAGCTCGCCCGTGCTATCGGGATAGCGTCGACGTTGGGCATGAATAAACCGACTTAATGTCTGGGTAGGGATCATCGGAACCTCGTAGCTAATTGCCGCCACCTTCCATAACCGAAGCGGCGGACTCACTCATGCGCGTTAGAAAAAGAGCGCAGGGGAAAGCTTGTGTTACTGCGAAAGATGGAGAGCGTACGCCTCACGTCCCGGGTCAATCCGGTAAAGGGCCGCCTACCTCCGACGATGCTACGTCTAGTATATGGTAAGCGATGAATACCAACCAAGAACTATCCGCAGGCCTCAGAATCCACGATGAGATATCCGCAGAAAATCAACAAGTTAGATAAAGCTGGGGGGAACATTTACACGGACGACAAGCGACGCGCCGTGCCCGGCTGCGGTTGTTGAGGAAGGGAGATAACAAAGCGAGAGCCACATGGATGATTGTCAAAAACTCGTACCTCTCCTTGATGATCCGAGACGACAGAGCTAACGATCGCGAGTCCTAATCCGGTTCCGCCACGCTTCGTGGTGAAATACGGCTCGAAGATACGATTCTTATCGGCCGCTGGAATACCACTTCCATTATCACTGACCTCCAACACTGCCCGTCGAGCCTTTCTATCGAAGGAGATCTTAACCTCCACTCGACCACTCTGAGCGGATACCGCCGCCACGGCGTTGTTCAACACATTTATGATTACTCCTCGGATTTGCTCTGGATCCAGCAGCATCTCCGGAAGACGCTCTGGACAGTCAAACGTAAACGCGACAGCCGGATGCTCACCTTTAAAGAGCGAGACTGACGACTGAGCCAGCGCTACGATATCAGTCGACACAAACCGGGCCGTTGGCATACGGCCGTACTCAGAAAACTCATTCGCCAACCGCTTAATAATCTCAACGTGCTCAACGATCGCTTTCGTACACTCAAGCACGGATTCAGCCTGAGGCGAATTTTTCAAGAGTCGCTCAAGACGCTGCGCGGAGAGCTGTAAGGGGGTAAGGGGGTTCTTGATCTCATGGGCGATTCTTCGAGCGACATCTCTCCACGCGGACAGATGCTGAGACCTTGAGATATCGGTAATATCGTCAAAGAGCAAAACGAAACCAAGCGAGAGCCCCTCTGCCCCTATAATTCGACCGGCCGTACATAAAACCAGAAGCTCTCGGCCTCCATTATGAACCCGCAACTCCACTTCAGCCACCGCGCTACCAGAGCCATTGGAAGCGGCGAGGTTTAAATCGTCAAGGATCGGTTTGATCGCCTCAAAATCTTCCAGGCGACACAGATCCGACAAGAGGGAATCCGCCTGGTAGTTCACGTGATCGATCTGAAGCAACGCCCCAGCGGCGCTATTGACGGCAGTCACTCGATTTCCGTTGTCGAGCGCGATTACGCCCACGGCTAGGTTCGAGAGAATCGTATCGATCAAGAGGCGACCTCGCTCCGCCCCATCGCGCGTTGAACGCAGATCCCGTAACATCTGATTGAACGAATCGACTAGGAAGCCCACCTCATCATCTCGAGTCGGCTGCAGCTCGAAGTCGTAATTTCCTCGAGCAACACTCTTGGTTCCTTCCGCGAGAGTTTGAATAGGTCCTGTAATCTGCTTGGATACGAAGAACGCCACCCAGATTGCCCCGAAGATAGTCAGCAGATTGAACAGCGCGAGCACAAGGAAGAACGCGCTCTTCAAGGGGTGTTTAAAGGTCTTGAGCTCCTCATATTCACGAAAGGACTCGTCAACGGTTCGCTGAGCGTCAAAAATCTCGGGATCCATTCTGTGCGACGTGACTAAAACATCTCTACCGATCCGGCCATACGCGCGAACAAACTGCCCACCACCCTGCTCGTCTACTCGAAGCGCGTTCCCCGACGTGAGCGACTCCTGAATCGCTTCGCGAGATAACGGTGGCTCCTTAAAAGACTCAACGGCCGCCGCGGGGTGCACCGACCGCGATACCACAACTCCATTTGCATCGACGAGCTGAACAGAGAAAAGATCGTTTAACTGCCGGAGGTCTTCCAGGCGCTTCACTGATATTGCGCGAGGCTCAGCGAACTCGCTCAACTCGTCCACCATTCGCGCGTTCGTGGAGCGCACCGAAGTCTTCACTCCCGCGACATACTGACGAGCGATGGACAGCGCCCCACTCACCGAACTTTCGATTTGCGTACTGAACCATCCTTCAATCGCTTTGTTGATCAAACCGCTCGCCACAAGGAAGGAGAGTGTCATTGGCACGATAGCGATAAAGACGAACGCCCCCATCATTCGAGAGCGAAGCTTGGCACCCAGAATACCTCGCCGTCGCTCAAAGATTAACTTCACGACGTTACGCCCTACCAACACGATCAGCACCAAGAGCGCTATCACGTTGAGGTTGACGAGATTGAATACGAGGAGGTTCTTGAAGAGAGACTCGTCGTCGCCTGGCCCCGAGAAGATCACGTAGCTCGCGAGAGCGCCGAGAAGGAGCCCGCTTACCGCGAGCGCCCAGGCCATCTTGCCGCGTAGGTGACGTTTAAGGCCCATCGATCGCGTACTCCGTTAACGTTTTTCGGAAGAGATACTTGTCGAGACTGGGAAATCTCCCCATCCAGAGTCTGACTCGGTGACATTGACGAGTCCGAAGGTCACGATTTGCGATAGGGTGTTGAAGGTCCGATTTACACTTCCCTTGCACACAAAAACGGTTCGAGCCTGAAGATAGGGTCGCTCATCCTTCAGAAGCTTCTCATCGTCACGCGCCAAGAAATCCATCGAGAAGTCGCTCGTGGTTACAGCGGAATCAACCGCCGCTTTTCGAGAGGGCGCTCCAAATGTAGCCGGATCGGACTCATCTCCGTGACGGTCAGACTTCACGCGATACGTTTCAGTTATCATGTCATAGCTTACCGTATGGAGTTCGGACCGCTCAGTCGCGCACGCGTCAAACCAACTCGATCGCTTACGGCACAACCGAACCTCGAAACGAACCTTGGCGTCTCTACCGGAATCAAGGCACTCCTCAACCTCAGGAACAAGCCCTTCCGCCCTTATCGACACAGCAGACCTATTAGCATCGGTCCATACGACATGAAAAAATGAATCGGAGTAAGCGAGAGCGGCTAGTGCGATAGATACAAACGACACCACAGATTAATCCTTCGAAAAAAGTGGGCGTTGAGTCTCGCCTACTGGCATCACGCGACCAAGGTGCTTGTAGGCGCGCTCAGTAGCTTCTCGACCGCGCTTTGTTCTCGCGAGAAAACCCTCCTGAAGAAGGAATGGCTCGAAGACATCCTCTAAGGTCTCTCGATCTTCCCCAAGAGCAGCGGCGACCGTTTCGATACCAACAGGGCCGCCCTCAAATTTATCGATAATCAAAGAG
This sequence comes from Deltaproteobacteria bacterium, assembly GCA_947488865.1. Taxonomy (GTDB): domain Bacteria; phylum Bdellovibrionota_C; class UBA2361; order UBA2361; family OMII01; genus OMII01. The sequence goes on from CANLCB010000020.1 coordinate 6,236, forward strand.
AGGAACGCCCGATCGGTTCTATCCAAACCACACGCGTCGATCTCTAGCAGCTCTAACGCCTTCGCCGCCACCGGACCGGTCATTGAGCCACCTGAACACTCCTCAGCGTAGTCGCGCACCCGCTTCAACAGGCGATTCGCGATACGTGGAGTCCCACGCGATCGGGAGGCGATCTCAGCCGCGGCTCCATCATCACACCCGACACCAAGGATTGAAGCCGACCGCTTTACGATCCGATGAAGCTCCTCGTGCGAATAAAAATCAAGTCTATGAACGATACCGAATCGATCTCGAAGAGGCGATGTCAGCATCCCCGATCGAGTCGTCGCGCCAACCAAGGTAAAGGGACGGATTGGGATCTTAATCGAGCGAGCGGATGGCCCCTGTCCAATGATGATATCAAGCTCAAAATCTTCCATCCCCGGGTACAACACCTCTTCAACCACTCGTGGCAGGCGATGGATTTCGTCGATAAAGAGTACATCTCGGTCCGCAAGCGACGTGAGGATGGCGGCCAGATCTCCAGGACGTTCGATTGCCGGTCCCGAGGTCCCCTTAAAACCAACTCCAAGCTCGGAGGAGATAATTCGCGCGAGCGAAGTCTTTCCCAAGCCCGGCGGCCCGTGCAGTAGAACGTGATCAAGGGGCTCCCCACGCCGCTTCGACGCGTTACACGCTATCTGTAAATTACTGCGAACGTGTTCTTGCCCGACGTATTCATCGAATCGGCTAGGACGAAGGGATACAACGAGAGACTCTTCATCATCCGATGGCTGAGGAGAGCTTGTGCGAGGCGCGTCCTCGGAAAATGAGGGAACACCTCCCCATGTCTCAAGGTCTTCACCATCGTCTTGGTTATCAACCGACTTTCGCTCTGAATCGACCATACACCCTGCGCTCTACTGGTTAGAAGTGATTCTATACTCAAAGACGTTGAGGGAACAGATACCTACGCCAGAGAGAGCCCGAAAAACAATCAATGCATTCAGATGGTTACAACTATACAAACCGAAGAGCTTCACGCACCAAGTCTCCAACCGCCTCAAAGGAGACCTGAGCGGCAAGCGCCTGAGACACCGCCGATTCCGCGTCCTTGCGTCCGAAACCGAGCACCTCCAGCGCGGACACCGCGTCCATTGAGAGCCCCGATGCTCTATCACCTGATCCCTTCTCCACGGTTACCATTGCACGAAGGCTCTCGGCTCTCTCGCCGGCCATATTGGCAACGAGATCCTTCAACTCAACGACGATCCGCTCTGCCTTCTTCTTCCCCACGCCCTTAATCGACATGAGAGCTTTCACATCACCGGAACCGATCGCCCGCAAAAGATCTCGAATAGCGACGTTCGATACAACGTCAAGGGAAGACCGGGGCCCCATCCCAGAAACTCGGTTTAAAAGGAGAAAAACGTGACGCTCAGCCACACTGTCAAAACCGAACAGGCGAATAGAATCTTCCTTCACGTCTGTATAGACGGTGACGGTTACCTTACTTCCGAGGGAAGTGCGCAAAAGGAGAGACGAAGTACACAGGACTTCATAACCAACCCCCTGCACGTCGATCACAACGACGTCTCCCTCAATCTCAACCACCTCTCCTACAAGCCTGCTTATCATCAACACCCCCCCGCGTGAACGTGCCTAGGCGGACGCCACAAGTCACGATACTATACCGACCATATCGCGCCATGTCAGTCAAAAAACCGAAAAACCTACCCGTAAAGAAGCCTCGACGAGCGAAGCCTCCAACGCGGCCGCGCGCAAAAAAACCACGACCTCCTTCTCGATGGATTCGGGCGCTCAAATTCTTAATCCCGCTCACGTTGATCTCGCTCGCCGCCCTCGCCCTTCTCTGGCGACGCATCGACACAAAAGTAGCGCTTCGATTGGCCTCCTTTGAAAACCCTTCGGTACCCGTTATCTACTCAGCTCCTCTGGACCTTCGAAGCGTAGCCCTTCGGTCGGAGGCAGACAGCCTTACAAAACGAGCGCTTCTTCGGGAGATCCTTACCGACCGACGGTACGCGGAGGTGCCGAACGCTCCCGCACGCTCGGGCGAATATTCTATAACGCCTGAGTCGATCACCATTTTCACACGGGACTACACAACAGCCAGCGGCTCAACTTCACGCGGACAAAAAATCACTTTCCCTCTCACCGCATCCACAAACAAAGAAAACTCACCGAACCAAAAAGCTCTGCTAGAGCCCCAGATAATTGCATACCTAGGGGACGAAGAAGTGCGAGCCAGTCGATTCGTCCCGCTGGATCAGATTCCGCTCCTCGTTCAATCGGCCGTCATCTCGATTGAGGACGAACGCTTTTATAAGCACTTCGGCATCGATGTATTTGGTATCGCGCGAGCGATGATGCGAAACATAATCGCGGGCCGAATGGCTCAGGGCGGAAGCACTCTCACCCAGCAACTAGCCAAAAATCTTTTTCTCTCGCCGAAGAAAACAATCTCCCGAAAGCTCATGGAAGTGCCAACCGCGCTGAGCCTTGAAAAGCACCTCTCCAAGAAACAACTCCTCGAGCTGTACCTCAACGAAGTGTATCTCGGACAGGAAGGATCGGTATCGATTCACGGTATGCCGCAAGCGGCGAACACTCTCTTTGGTAAATCAATCGGCTCAATAACTCCGGATGAGGCGGCTCTTCTTGCCGGAATTATCAAAGCGCCGTCTTATTACAATCCGCGCAAACACCCCGACCGCGCCAAAGAACGTCGCGACACTGTACTCACAAAGATGCACGAACTCGGATACCTCAACGACAACGAGTTCAACAACGCGATCAAGCGCCCCCTTAAAATCACTCAACAGGCGGAGCACCGAAAGATCGCGCCATTTTTCACCTCAACTCTTGAGTCTGCACTCTCCGAATCTATCGACATAGAGAACGCTCCATCAACAGGCCTTGCTGTGTACACCGGACTCGACCTGGGCATGCAGCGCTGCGCGGAGGCCGCTATCGAAAAGGGCTTAAAGGCCCTCGAAGAATCCAACCCGAAGCTTGGAAAGGGAGACAAGCGCCTCGAGGCTTCGCTTGTCGCTATTGAGCCGTATTCAGGCCTTGTCCGATCGTGGGTCGGGGGCCGAGATTTTAGTGAGAGTCAGTTCAATCGCGTCACGCAAGCGACTCGACAGATCGGATCGACCATTAAACCGTTCCTCTACCTGACGGCATTGGACGGCACACTGAACTCATACAAAACAGCCACAGCGGCGAGCATCCTCGAGGACCGACCGATGGAGATTCGCCTGAGCCATCAACCGGCATGGAGCCCCGAGAACTACGACCACGAATTTCGTGGTGATGTGACGCTCCGATACGCCCTCGAGAACTCACTCAACATGCCAGCTCTCTACATCGCGGAGCGAGTCGGGCTCTCGGCCCTGAAAAAGACACTCTCCGCGTTTAAGCTTGCTCAATCAGTTCAAGAGGTGCCCTCACTGGCTCTTGGCGCGCTAGACACCAACCTGCTCCGCCTCACCGCCGCGTATGCCGCCCTCGCGAACGGTGGCGTCTATCTTCAGCCCCGACTCTTTACTTCAGCGCTCGACAGCTCGGGCGAACGGTTAGCTACCGCTGAGATCGTAGAAGAAAGAGTATCAGACGAAAACGCGACCTATGTCCTGACGAATATTTTAGAGGGAGTGCTCTCTCGGGGAACGGGAAAAGGAGCCAGGTCTAAGGGATTCTCCAGAGCGGCGGCCGGCAAGACAGGCACATCCGACAACGCTCGCGACGCCTGGTTCGTCGGATACACCCCTACTCTGGCTACCGGCGTCTGGGTTGGGTTCGACGACAACTCGCCGATAGGAATAACCGGTGGTGCGGCAGCGGCTCCAATATGGGGCGAGTTCATGAAGTGCAGCTCGCCTTTCGTCCCACCTGGAGACTTTTTGCCCCCTCCAGGAGTAGCTCAGGCGACTATCGATTCCAAGACAGGACAGATCGCTACAACAGAATGCCCGCCAGAGAACCGAGTAGACGAGGTCTTCGTGAAGGGCACTCAACCGCACGCAACATGCTCCCTTCACCCCGGAGACGCGGCCCCAGGCGGAACTGGAGACGACGGGAAGCGCGGCGGGCGAGAGTCCGGCTTCTGGCGATCCATCTTCGGACGGTAACAGAAGGTCGAGCAGCCCTGGACTTTTCACCTGAGCTCGTCGAAGTAGTCTTGCCCGTTGAGGGCTTTACCCAGTACGTTGTGAGAGATATGCAGTGGATTCTCGGTATCGACCTTAGCGCGCACCCCTGTGAGATTTCCCTCTCATCAGTCGAGGGCAACCTTGTCGAAGTCACAGCTCACAAAACAGTCGACCTGCCAATCTTGGCGGACACAGCTCTCCTGTCGCGTTCTGACATTACTCCTATTCTCACAGCTCTTACGAAAAAGAAGGACGGAGAGAACGCCGAAGAATCGAACGAAATCGGCGATGAGGCAGAGGCTAACGAGCCACTAGCGGGGAGAGATAAAGAAGAAGTCGATACTGACAAGGTTCGAATTTCAGTTCAGAACCTCAAAGACGCTCTTCAAAGCTTCGAGGCGCCATGGACAGCGGTATCGGTCATCATTCCGCCACACGATCATCTTGCGCTTAACCTGAATCTTCCTTTTGGAGACGCAAAGAACCTCAACCGAATAGTCGACCTTGAGGTTCAAGACGTTGTGCCATTCGAACTAGACGACTTCCTAGTTCAATACGCGCCTCTTGGGCCGATGTCGCAAGGAGCCGCCGCGTTAGACATCAAGGAAAGCGTCGCGCACATGTACGATGTCCATGTGGGATTGATGCCGCGCGCCTTCGTGAAGAACATTCTGGAATTCTGCAAAGCAGCGGGAATTGAGCCGAACATTCTCACGGTACCATCGTCGGCACTCGGAAGCGTTTACCATCTTGGTAGAGACTTCTTCACCTCAAATTCGGCGGTGATATTTAATCGTGGTGATGAGTACTCCATGGCGGTATTCATCAATGGTGAAGTGCGAGTCGAGAGAGTGCTCTACGCCTCGAAGATTCTCGCCGGCACCGCGCTCCAACCTGGCGAACACCCACTTCGTCCCGTTTTCACAGCATTAAAACTCATGCTTGCCGCAGCGGAACGACGATACGGCGTGCGAGTTGAAAATGTGTACATCCTCGGGCGAGACATCAAGAGCTCGAACCTACAACAATTGTTCGGTCGACCAATTCAGGGGGTTCACTTAAAGGACTTCATCAAGACGGGCGACGCGCCAGTCGGGCTTTCACCACTCAGCGTCCCCTTCGCAGCCGACGACACTACGCTCGCTCCTCTCTCAAACTTCCGCGCAAGAGAGTTCTCATTCACACCAAAGATCGCTGAATTCCTGAGAGCCCTCCTTGGGGCGTCGAAGTACATCCAGGCCGCGGTCGGAGCGGTGATTATCTCGCTCGGGTGCATCTACTCCGTGCGGGCTTACAACCTCTCAAGCATTGAATCTTCACTGCAACGGCAAATCGCAGTGGTAATACCGAACTTCCAAGTTCCGGCCGATGGCGATATTCGAGGCGCGCTCATGAAAGCGGAAGGCAAGCTCACAGAAGAGCTTGGCGTTCTAGCTTCGCCCGCCAAGGTATCTCCGCTCGACGCGCTCTTAGAGATCATGAGACTCCTTCCCACAGACGATGGAGTCACGATTCTTAATATCAAGATTACGAACACAACAGCCAAGATTACGGGAACAGCCCCTCAACTCAGCTCTATCGAAAACATCGGAAAGGCGCTTCGAGCCAATAAAGGAGTCTTTAGCAAAGTCACCGCCACTCCGGGCAGCTCGAATGCCTCTAAATTTAACTTCACGGTCGATCTCGTTCTTTCTCAGTAGGAAGCTATGGCGATACAGGAGCAAGCGCGAACATTCTGGAACGGTCGAAGCTCTCGCGAAAAGGGGCTACTGGCTCTAGCCGGGATCGGTCTAGCGGTCTTTATCATCTGGCCGATGATGATATCTCCAATTCAAGTAGCCTTTCAGAACCAAACAAAGGCGCTCAAGGAGATATCAACAACATACTCCGTCGCCCCTGACATACTAGCTCGGTACACAAAGCTGGGTAATCGTCGAAAGGAGCTTGAGCAGTTCTACAGCGGGGTGGATCTCTCCGCGGATCCGCTCTCTTACCTTGAGCGGCTGTTGCGAGATACCGCGAAAGCTTCTGGCACATACAACGTCACCCCACGAGAAGGAGTTCAGCTCGGCGGTAAGTACGCCCACAAAGTATTCCTCGTTAATTTCCAGACAACAAGCATGGACAACCTCTCGGCCTTCCTACGAGAGCTAACCTCTGGGAAACAACCCATGCTGATCTCTCAGATCACTCTTGATAAGCGCCTCTCGGCCGAGACTCTCAACGTACAGCTTGAGGTGAGCGGATTTGAGGCGATAAACAATTCAAAATGAAGAGACGAGTATTTCAGGCTCTCGGCATTGGCTTCGTAGCGGTGATTGGCGCGGCGATACTATCCTGGCCAACAATTTTAGCGTACCTCGCGGGCTCAGGACTCCGAACAGTGAGAGAACAAGGAGTTCAGCTCTCATGGGCCGGCCTTGAAAGCTCTTGGAATGGAGTATCGCTGGAATCATTAACGACCACACTCCCGGGACCAAAGATCCCGGAAGGAGCGGGCATCTTTTCAGGCGGCAACATTCCGATCCCGATTGAGGTACACAAGCCATCCGCGCGCCTCAGACCGAGCTCGATCCTAACCCTCAATCCGCAGCTCATCTTCTCCGCGTCACTTTACGGGGGAAACGCTATCGGAGACGCTTCAAGCCTTTTCGGAGATCCGTACATCAGAGGTATTATCTCGGAAGTACGGCTTGACCAACATCCCCTTATCGCTGCGACAGGCGTCCAGGGCGCGGTACTCACGGCAAAGAGTGACGGCATAATCGTCCCTCGTTCAGGGGCGCTTCCTCAAGGTAAGGTGACCTTTGAGCTTACTGAGATATCACCACCTCCATCGCCCATGCTGCGAACGCTCACAAAAGTCGAGAACGTGGGGCCCATAGACGCAGGAGGACACGCCCTACTGTCTGGAGATACCGTGACCTTCAAGGAACTTTCAATCTCCTGCCCTTTTCTCGCGCTCAAGGGGGAGTCTACCATACGCGACGTATCCTCTCGCTCCCCGTCTCTCACCGGCAACTTTCTCGTCACTCCCTCCAGAGCTGGCATTGACGCTTTCGGCAACTGGCTCGCGGTCCTTACCGATGGAGTCATCCCAAACAATAGCGGCTCATTTCGCCTACAGATTTCCACTAAAAGTTGCCCACTTCTTGCCCCTGGGAAGCGCCGAATCTCTTTTGGAACCCAGTGCCTCGATATTACGTTCGTGGCGTAATCCCTGAACGCCGCTGTCACACCACCCTTGAGCCACAACGGATAAATTCACCTATTCAGCTCCGGTCCTCAGTGGTAAAACTACCGTATGGTCGATATTTACCTTCTCATAGCCCTAGCTACCTCCGCCGCGCTCCCTGCGGTAGGGATTGTTTTGGGGAAGAAGTTTAGCGGAAAAGAGTCGGACGAATACCTCGCGAAGGTCCGAGAAGAATCGCGCGAACTGGAAAACAAGATAGTTGAAGTTTTAGGAGCCGACTCGAGTCTTGCGTCCAAAAACCAACTCGTCTTCCTCAGGAAAAAGATCGAAGACTACCGACAGGCGCTGGAATCTCAACGTACGAGCCGAGAGGCGCTTGAGAAGAAGCTCGGAACCGCGCACGACGACGTCATAGCTCGCGAGACGGCACATCAGGAGATCAAGTCCGTCAAGCAAGAAGACGAAGAGACGCTGCAAACAGTCGTTAACAATTACAATGATATCTCGTCTGAGTCGGTATCACTCGAGAGACGACTGGCGGACTCCCTTAAAACCATAGATAAGATGTCAGCGGAAGTAGCGCTCACGGCAGATCAGAAGGCGGTGTTTGAGGCGCTCTCGAATGCTCTCACAAACGCCAGTGCCCAGCTTCGCGACGTGATTGTGGCGTATCAAAACGTCTACGAGAGACTTCAAGCGATTCAGGGTCAGTACACGGATCTTGAGAACGAATACATCAAGCTTGTGGAGCTACAACTAGAGGCGTAATCCTCGGCAAGGCGACTACAACATATCCTCTAGAACCTTTCCTAGCTGCTCAAGGGAGGCCGTTTTTACGGATTCATGGACGATCGTGTAGATCTGTTGCATGAGAAACGGGTCTCGACAGTGCCACACCAATCCAAGTCGAGAGAGCGAAAGCGAATAGGCGGAGCTTAGATCATTGCTTACACATCCAACCGTGATGGTCAGTCCGTTAATCTCGGTGCGATATCCCTTATAACCGATATCACCCTCAACCGGGCTCCAATCCGCAGCGGCGGTCCCCTCAACCTGCTCCTTAAGATTCGCGGCGAGGCGCGCCACAGAGTCACTAAAATCCCGGCGCAAGCTGTCTCGATACGTACCAACGATCTGCTCTACTTCTTCAAACAACTTCAGAGCGATCTCACCTTCCGCAAGGATTTGGCAGCTACGCTCAGCTCCCCCACTACCACGGAAACTAGGATCAAGAAGGGTCTTAGGAGACCAACCACGACCTCGTAACTCAATAACGTGTCGAGAAGCGGCGGCCGCCGTAAAATTGTACCCCCCACCGAAAAAGTTCGATATGAGCGGAGTAGACCTTCGAAAAACAAGAACTCCCGTCTTCGTATCGGTCGAAAATATCTCTTCCCAGGTAGTCTGCGCGCGTTGGAAGCGACGGTTTGTATCCAGGGGCTCCCCACCCTGCTCCCACCGCTCAGGAGCAGTATTCGCAAGAGTAGATTTAATCTTTTCAATCAGAGCGGACGACGAGCTTGGTCGAGCTGACCCTTCCTCACCGGCCACATCCCCATCAGATGGCTGCTTAGGTTTGTCGTTCATGGATACGTCCTACTCTATTATTGTAAAGCGCCCAAACGCGAGGTTCAACGACTACCACGAAAAACTCGTAGCACCCCGAAAACAAAGGGGTTGATTAGGTTTCAATCAGCTAGATGGTGTCTCTAGCCGCGGATGGAACGAGAACCTCCCGCGGCTTAACGCCATCCATCTTACCAACCACCCCCTCTCGCTCCATCATCTCAATGATTCGAGCGGCTCGGTTATACCCGATTCTGAATGTACGCTGGATCATCGAAGTCGACGCCTGCCCCTTCTCAAGAACCAGCTCAACGGCCTTATCATAGAACGGATCGAAGTCTTCCTCATTCGATCCCTCGCCATTTCCACCTTCGCCTCCGGAGCTACTCTCTTCAGCGAGGGCCTTCTCACAAGCCGCGATAATCGCCTCGTCGTACTGAGGTGGGCACTGCTCCTTCAACGCACTCACAACCTTCTGAACCTCTTGGTCAGATACGTAAGCTCCGTGAATACGCTTAAGCGGAACTGCGCCAGGAAGCATGAAGAGCATATCTCCCTTACCGAGCAGCTTCTCCGCTCCCATCGAATCGAGGATCGTGCGGGAATCGATACGGCTCGTCACACGGAAGGAGAGACGCGCAGGAAAGTTCGCCTTAATGAGGCCGGTAATTACGTCCACAGACGGTCGCTGGGTCGCGACGATCAGATGAATACCGGCCGCTCGCGCCTTTTGAGCAAGTCGAGTAATCAACTCCTCAATTTCCCGCCCCACCGTCAACATCAGGTCGGCAAGCTCGTCGATAACGATAAGCAGCTTCGGAAGTGGCCTAAGCTGCTCAGGCGCCAGGGACTCCACCGGCTCCTTACTCTCCCCTTCAGTCGCATCGCCCCCTTCAGCCTTCTCCTCTGACGGAGGTGTCGGGAAAAGCTCAGGCTGAAACATCGGCGGATTATCCCCTGACACGAGCTGATTGTATCCGTCGACATTGCGAACACCAAAACGTTGCATATAGCGGTAACGCCGCTCCATCTCTTTCACTGCCCAGGTGAGAACCGCTTTGGCCTGGCGAGCGTCAGTCACCACCGGCACTCGAAGGTGCGGGATGCCATCATAGATGCTCAACTCCAGCACCTTAGGATCGATAAGGATCAACCCCAACTCGGCTGGATGCGCTCGATAGAGCAAACTGAGAAGTATCGCGTTAATCGAAACGGACTTACCGGTACCGGTCGCTCCCGCCATCAGAAGGTGAGGCATCGACGCGACATCAACCGTAACCGACTCTCCATATGTATCTTTGCCGAGAGGAACACTCAAAATTGAGTCTTGTGGTTTTAGCCCACTACTCTCAAGACAGTCCCTTAATCTCACAACTGCGCGATGTTTATTAGGTACTTCGATTCCAACGGTACCCCGCTTAGGAAGAGGTGCGATAATTCGGATACTGCTGGCTCTGAGACTCATCGCGAGATCGTCTTGAAGCGCCGCGATACGGCCTACTTTAACACCTGCCGCGGGCTCAAACTCAAAGAGTGTAATGACGGGACCAGGGTGAACCTGCGTAACCCGTCCAGCAATATTGAAGTCACGAAGCTTTACTTCAATCTGCTCCGCTTTTTGTCTTAACTCCTCATCGTCATCCCCGAGCTGCTGCTCTTCCTCTTGAACAAGAAGCTTGAGGTCTGGAGCGATGTAATCATCAAAAGCGGGCGCCGGCGTACTCGTAACTTCCTTCGTCTTTTTCTTCTCTGGCGGCGGTCGCATCGTCTTTAGCGCCGACGGCTCAGGCGGCCGTGGCTTCACGATGATTGGGTCGGCCCGCTCAATCGGAGAAGTTTGCGCGACAGGGGGAGCCTCATCATCGTCCTCTTCTTCCACATCTTCTTCTTGCGCCTCCTGGCCTGGAAGTTCGAAGTTGCCCTGCTTGGACTGCGCGGCGAGCTTCTTAGATTTGGATTTCACCTCTTTCGCGGGGCTCTCATCATCCTCGCCCTCCTCCGCCGCCTCCTCATACGGACCACTTGAGAAGAAGAGAACTTTGAGACCACGCAACGACAATCTAACAAGGGAAGCGCAGGCACCAAGCCCCACGAGTGCCAGGCGTGCGGCTATGATCGGAACCCGCACCACAACCAGCGAGGCGCCTCCTCTAACAACCCATCGAACTCCAGCCGCGATATCGGAAAGGGAGCGCTGCAGCACTACTGCAATACACACCGCACAGGCGAGTCCCATAACTACGAACGTACCACCAACTCCTAACCGAGCGTGACCAAAAGCCGCGATAGAACTTCCAATCGAACCGCCCCATGCGGGATTAAAGACTCCCGAGACAAGCCCCGAAACTCCGAACACCAATCCAATACCGGACCCAATGATTCCCGGTCCACTGTACAGCCGAGGAGAATCCCCATCCGGAGAATGCTTTCTAAAGAACGCCAACCACACCAATCCTGCCACCGGCAGCAGCGAAACCACGCCCAGACCACCCACCAGCAACGTAGCGATTACGTGACCCGCAGGACCCATCATGTTTGCGGCAGGATCGTGCTGACGCCCCTGAGTAATCATGTACACATACGAGGCTATGCTTGAGAGAAGAAACAAACCGGAAGCAAGAAGAATGAGGGAGATGAAATCTCTGACCCAACCTCGTGGACGGAGCGCGGATTTGAGGTCAGCCGCCGATACCTTAGCCGTCTTTTGAGTCTTGGCGCGCCCACTAGCGCGCCGCTTTTGTGTTGATGCCATGATTATCGAACTATCCCCGTAGCAATCAAAGTAACGGGTTAATCGTAGCACTAAGGAGGGATATCCACCCAGAGGAAATCTGCACTAAACAGAACAGGTTTTTAACCATCCGCCTGCCCGCCCCCCTTTACCGAGTGGCGCCTTCGCTCTGAAACTGGGCGTCACGACGTCTATTAAAATCCTCAAGGGCCTCTGTCACGCCCCTCTTAAAAAGGTCTTGGGCAGACACCCACCCCGGGCCCGTTCCCCCTCGACCGATCCGGTCCCCGATCTTGAGCCAGTTATCTGATAGCTGCTCCTGGCGGTAAACGTAGGAAGCCTGCCACACAGGTCGAGACTCCCCTTTCCGAACCACCAGCATTCGCATGGAGACGGCGGCAGGCTCTCCCCCTACGGACGATCCTCGAAGGGCCTCAAGCTCCAGAACTTCAGTCCGAAGAACGCCATCAGCCACGACCGATTTTTTCTCTGCCCCTACATCACCAGAAACCAGCTTCATAGAGAGGGTCTCCGACGCAACCTCGCGAACCACTTGCAACAAAGAGTCTTCGGATATCGTCGTAGGAGAAGCGGTCAGGTAGGTAGGCTTCGCTATCGCGAGCGAGTTAATGGAGAGGAGCTGCCTCGCGTCATCCACCTGCGCCGCAAGAGGAGAAACCACGATGGGGTTGTCACGACGAGGAACACTTGCGCGTTGAGCGCTATGACGAGAGCAACCAAGCGAGAAGCTCAAGCAAAGGAGGAGGACACCATTCGAGAGTTGTCTTGCAGTGCTCATATCAGACTCTAAAAAACTAATCGCGTAGCATTAACCTTACAACAGGATTAAGCGGTAACCCTACCTCCAAAATTAATGCCCGACTAGCCCTGCAGAACATCTCACGCGCATCAGCGAATTAAGCGCCTCTAGCCCTTCCGACCCTCTGTGAACGCGCGCCACACTCACCGGAAATAGCACGCCCGAAATGGAAGAACAGCCAGAAAAATGACCACGAAAGTCAATACTAGCGATAAATCTAATTAAGAATCTTTCCGATTCGTACTGGAATCATAAGGCTTCGAGGGGCTAGGACTCGTAGTATATCCCTGAGCCTCCTCATGTGCATGGATCGACAGCAAATTTCACTATATTCACCATGCGGTTACCTCTTGATCTCATAGGTGAAAAGGTTTTAGGCTCCGACCATAACAACACATGAGAATACCAGGTGAGCTCGAAGACGAAGCCGCCCATTACTTGGAAGATGTATTTATGACCACCAAAGCGACCGAAAAAATAATCGAAGCTCTCACGCAGCTCGTAGAGGGATTTGCGGAGCTCCAAGAGAAGCTCGAAGAGGATTACGATCCCGATCGCGATGAAGGCACAAACGAGGACGAAGCCAAAGGCGAAGACGAGGAGCAAGAAGCTTCTGGAATCGAAGAGGCTCTCGTCACAGAGATCAAGGCTGCCGTAGAGTCCGTTATCGAAAACGAGGACTGTGCCCCAGAAGATCTCGCTTCAATCGTTTCCGCTCTCACTGACGCCCTCGAAGAGATCGCCCCCGAAGTGTTCGCTCAAGAAGAGAGCGAAGAGGAGGAGGACGAAGAGGAGTACGAAGACCTCGACGAAGATGAGGAGTTCGACGACGACTACGACGAAGACGAAGACGAGGACGAGGATGAAGACGAAGATGAAGACGAAGATGAGGACGAAGAGGAGCTCGAAGACGAGGACGAGGACGACGACTAGGTAACCTCTCCCCATCAGGGCAATAAAAAAGCCCCTGTGATGGCCTTAAATCATCACAGGGGCTTTTTCTATGCCTACTCTGGCAGCAACCGGTACTCAGACCATTCTCGGTGAGAGAACTTCTCGAGAGACTTTTGAATATCCTCGCGGGTAACCGCCCTAACCTTACGAACAACCTCGGCGAGCGGGGTAATTGTCTTTCGATAGGTCCACTCCATTCCAAGCGACATCAAGCGCCCCATAGGCAACTCTCCATCCAATACGATCCGGGATACGATCTTGGCCTTAGCGCGCTCCAAGTCAGCGTCGGTGAAGTCGAGGGGAGCCCCAACCACTTTCTTCGCGATCGAGACCACCTCGTCGAGGCGATCGGGCGACGTGCTCACATACACCATGAAACAGCCGGTCCCATCACGCTCGTCACTATCAACGCTCGCGGAGTCGGCGAGCCCCTTGTCGATTAATTCCCAATACAATTTTGAGCCAGAGGAATCTCCCAATATGGTAGCGAGAAGAGACAACGGATACCGCTCGCTATCTTGAGCGCTGGCCCCGCCGGTCACCAACACCGCATGAGAATGGGTAAGGTTCTTTCGACGATACTCCTTGTAGACGCTCTTCTCTGGATGGCGACCAACTTCACGACCTACCTTGTGGTCCGTCCACTTTCCGCACATAGCCCGCGCATCCGCCATAAACTGTTCAAGCGGGAAATTACCTGTCGCCACAAGAGTCATGTTCGAAGGGGCGTATCGCCTATCGAAGTAATCCTTCATCTGATCGCGACTAATCGCTGAAACCGATTCGTGGCTTCCCAAGACCGAATTACCAGCCGGATGAGATCCGAAGTAATCCTTAAAAGAAGTCTCAAACAGATAGAAGTGCGGGCGATCCCGATAGAGAGCGATCTCCTCTAGGATAACCTTCTTCTCCATGTTGAATTCTTCAGGATCTAAGGCGGGCCGCAACATATCCGTGAGAAGCTCCTGCATAGCAGAAAACTTCTCTGGAATGACGGTGGAGTAGTAGACGGTATTCTCCTCAGAGGTGAAGGCGTTAGCCTGCGCTCCGAGGTTACCGAGCTCCAAGTTGATATCGAGAGCGCTCCGAGTTGGAGTGCCCTTAAACATCATGTGCTCAAGGAAATGGGAGACTCCAGATTCAACATCAGTCTCATCCCGCGCGCCCGTTCGAACGAAAAACCCAATCGACGCGCTCGCGTTAGCGTCATTATTTTCAGCCAAAATCGTCAGACCGTTTGGGAGAATCTCTTTGTGAACTTTACTAGCCATCGTTATCTTCCCCCTCCAATCAATCCTGTCGGTACTGCAAGCTCATTCTTACCAAGAGTAAGAAGAGACGCCGGCCTAAACGGATACCGCGCGAGAAACTCATACACGCTATCGATAGTCACACGATCAATCTCGGCGCTAATCTCGGAAAGAGGTCTTACTCGCCCCAAGAACCACCAGTCAGTCACGTTCGACGACGCTCGAGAACCAGGAGACTCCTCGCCCATCACAAGCGCCGCTTTCAAATTAGTCTTAGCTCTATCGAGCTCGTCCTGAGTAACACTTCCCGAAAGCCCCTGCATCTCGTTCACGAGAACATCCAAGCTCTCCTGAGCGCGCTCTGGCGTAGTGCCAACATACGCGGTCACCGTTCCATACGACGTTGTCGAACCGTGTCGAGCGTACACTGAATAGCAGAGCCCTCGCTTCTCTCGAAGCTCAACGAAGAGACGTCCAAACATAGACGCGCCGAGCAGGCTCACCGCGATCTTTCCAGCGTAGTATCCATCCTCATTAAAGCGCACTGAAGGACTCGCGAGCGCTATTTGAACCTGCGAAGACTCGTACGGAATGTGGTAGTAGTTGTGGGCAGGCGATTGTCCAAATTGAGGCACCTGAGCCGAGCCGCCACTCCATCCGCCAAAATACTTTTCGACCAAAGCGAGCACCTCATCGCGCTTCACCTTTCCGGCGATAGATAGAATAGCCTTCTGAGGCCCGAAGCACCTCTTATAGATATCCAGAACCGTTGTCCGATCTGAGGTCACGACCCCATCCCGCTCGCCCAAAGATGGACGGTTGTACGGATCTGGGTAATACCGCTTGGTAAGCTCCACCATCGCTCGACGAGCGGGGTTATCACTCAACGAGTCAATATCTTGCAGGAGAACACTTTGAATGTTCGGAATCTCCTCCGGTGGCAGATGAGGATCTCTGACCATCATCGACACAAGCTCAAGAGCGCGCCCGAGAGCGTCGCCCACCATAGATCCACTAAATCCGTAACGGTCCGTTCCGATCCCCTCACCGTGTCGAATACCAACATCGTCGAACGCCTCAGATAGTTCTCGAGAACTAAAGGATCCCGCACCACGAGAGATGAGGTCTGAAAGTATCAGCCCCGCCCCAACCTTACCGACAGGATCGCACACATATCCGCCGGGAATAAGCAGGTCGTACGATGCCGACTCGACGTGAGACATCTCCTCTATCAGAACATTAAGACCGTTCTTTAACGCGCAACTATGAATCATGAGAATCCTCTGATGAAGTAATGAGATCAGTAATAGACACGTTCTTAGGGTCTTTCGAACCAGAGAAACACTCGTACATTCGACCTAATTCGCTACCTAAAAACATCGCTGACCGCTTCTTGAAAACCGCGTCACGTATTTCAGCGACCGACACGTTATCTGGCGACTTCATGAGCAACAACGGCATATCCCTACCATCGCCGCGCATAATAACCCCCGATTGCTCCAGAGCGTCTAAGCTAGATTTCAACACGACCGAACTGCATCCTAGATACTCCGCAATCTCGAGCTCATTCGGGATCTTTTCACCTCGTTTAAACGCTCGCGCGATCAACACCAACGTCTGAACCGAGAGCACCATCGCGCCGTCACCAACGGACATAAGCGATCGCTTCCATAGCGTCCCGGAACGAGGGAGGTGCTGCGCTTGATACGA
>CANLCB010000021.1 GCA_947488865.1 Deltaproteobacteria bacterium
CTGGCGAGAATCCGTAGGTTACAACGCGACGCTTACACTCAGAAGCGATTCGCTTTACGACAGGATCGTCAATACACAGAATCGCGAGACCATAAAACGGCACCGATTGCACGAAGCGATTAAACGACTCTTCTAGATCCTTACGAGATCGATACGCGTTCATGTGCTCATCGTCGATGTTTGTGACGATAGCCACAGTTGGCTTGAGGAGGAGGAAGCTTCGATCGCTCTCGTCCGTCTCGGCGACAAGGAAGTCACCCTGACCAAGACGTCCACCAGTACCAAGGCTCTTAACCTGGCCACCAATGACCACCGTTGGATCAAGCCCCGCGGCGTCGAGGATGGCACTACACATACTGGTTGTAGTCGTCTTTCCGTGAGAACCGGCCACTCCAACGCCATATTTAAGGCGCATCAACTCAGCCAGAACCTCCGCTCGACGAACCAAAGGAAGTTTTCGGCGCTTAGCCTCTTTGATTTCGGGATTAGTGCCCGTGATTGCGGATGAATACACGACAAGGGAAGCGCTCTCTGGAAGGTTCGTCGCCGCGTGACCTATGAACACAGTGGCGCCCAGCTGCTCAAGGCGACGAGACACATCCGAGGCTTTGACATCGGAACCTGACACCTTAAACCCCGAGGTAAGAAGGATCTCAGCGAGTCCGGACATACCCGAGCCCCCAATGCCAATGAAATGAAAATGAAGCCCGGGATTGTACATGCCACCTACTACGACAACGACGGAGAACGTTTTAGAGTAGCCTCGGAAACACCCGTTTGCTTTAGTAAGAGTTCCAGGCTATTGCTCACTGGTATCATATAGGCGACCTTCATGGAAGGTTGGACGTATAGCACCGACTTTATTCGAATAATTTTCTCCCTTTGGAGCGCTCCAGAACCATGGTCAAAGCCCTCAAACTCCCCCTCGAGGCCACCCCGCAGGAACGGTACGTGTTTAAGCCCTTCTACGGCTCCAGCCACTACTGGGCTCTCGGTCAACTCGCGGGCTCGGTCTCTGGAAAGCGAGTGCTCGATATCGGAGCGGGAGGAGGAGGAATTGGTCGAGCGGCTCGGGAGCAAGGCCCTCGAGAGCTCGTCGCGATTGAAATCGATCCGGCCGCTCAAGCGGAACTAAGACAAACCTACGATGAGGTCCACGCCAGCATAGCGCCCCTCAAAGGTCGTCAGTATGACCTGGTGATCTTGCTCGACGTTCTTGAGCACATGAGCGACCCCTTCGGATTTCTCCAGGAGCTTCGCCCCCTACTAGCCCCTGGTGCCCGCCTGGTTATCTCGGTGCCTAACATCGCGCACTGGAGTGTGAGATTCAGTCTGCTTGTAGGTCGATTTGAATACAGATCACGTGGCATTCTCGATCGCACTCACCTGTACTTCTTCTCCCGCCGAAAATTCAAACAAATGCTGCGGTCGGTACCGGACGGAAAGATCACAGAACTGAACGGAAGTATCGAACCTGTTGAGTTCGTTCTTCCAACATGGGCTTATGAAAACCCCATGTTTAGAATGTGCGCTCTGTTCCGCTACTGGCTCGCCCGAAAACTTCCCGGACTGATGGCGTATCAGCACTTGGGTGTAGTGACGATCGCGTCGTAGAGATTTGCAGGGGGCCCGTGGAAGGACCCTCAAGACAACGGAGCGTTTGTACCCGCGGCCGGCGAGGCCGCCGGCCCTCCAGAGATGCCGCGGGGAATCCAAGCCGCTGTCCTGAACAGTTGTGCGATTAGGGAGTTGCGATCCCGATTAGATTTTTCGTGAGAGTCCGTCAGATTGGTACCCGCGGCCGGCGAGGCCGCCGGCCCTCCAGAGATACCGCGGGGAATCCAAGCCGCTGTCCTGGACAGTTGTGCGATTCGAGAGAGGCGAGGCCGCCGGCCCTCCAGAGATGCCGCGGGGAATCCATGGAGGGCCGGCGGCCTCGCCGGCCGCGGGTACGGATCTCAGGGGAGCACGTTCAACGCTTCCAGGGGAGTGAAGTGTGGTGCGATTCAAAAAAGCAGACGAAGAACCTTAAAAAACCCAGGCAACGAGAGAAACTCTACGTTGCCTGGGGGTCCAAGTTACAAAACACTCAATGTTATTGAGTGGGAGCGACTTGGAGAACATCGTTGAGAGCGCCCCTAGTCACGGTATGATCCGTTAACGAATCTTTCGATCTTTGGGGAGCTACAGACTCGAGAGAGATTGGTGTTCTCTCTCCAGGTTGGGATGGCGCTTTCCGAATATCGGGAACCGCCGGATTCACGGGAATATCCATCGGCAAACTGGCACAGCCGCCGATTGATACCGAGAGAATAGCCAGAACAATTTTGTTGCGAATCATGGTGTATGTCCTTGCACTGGAAGCACCTCATGAGGTCACAAAAAAGCAACGAGCTCTTTCACTGTGATTTCAGGATGCTTCGTAAGCTCGTTTTTTCTTCAAGCTTAAGGAGCATCCTGAAAAACCCTTCTACTACTCATATTAAACCGCACCACAGTCTTTATGGGGAGTTAGGGGGTTTGTGTGCGGTAAGGGCCCTCCAATCCAATCACGCGGCATACAAAGAGAATTCGCATAAACTACCGCCCAATCCTCTGGATCAAAGCAAGGACGATACTTACGACAACACTCACCACCAACATCGACACGATCGGCGCGTACACAAAAGCGCGATCGCTTTGATAGCGAATATCCCCGGGAAGATTTCCGAACCAGGAATAGAGCCATGGCGCGTGGCGGGCGATCCTTACAACCCCTCCCAGAACGATGAGGCCGAAACCAATGGCAACAAGTGTCTTCGAAATATCCATACGTTAAGTCCCGTCCAGGCAGTTGCGTCCCCGGCCTTAATCCGAGATGATTGGCCACCTAACATAATTGCGCGGCGTTGTGGGCATAAGTATCACTGAAATCATCGTAGTCTTTGTTGTCGCTCTGGTTCTCTTCGGACCTGAGCAGCTTCCTGTCATTGCCCGCAGCATCGGCAAGGCAACGGGACAGCTCAAAAAGACCTCGGACGCTCTCCGCAGGGAATTCTACAATTCGGTATATCCACCCGGTCAAGATCTCCGCAAGGAGTTCAACTCTGAGCTTGGGAAACTTCGCGCCCTAAAAGCGGAAGTGCTCGCCCCTCCCCCTGGGTCTGCCCCAGCGCTTGTTCGACCAACCCAGCAGGCACAGACCAGCGCGCAAGAACCAACTACTCCCCCACCGTCCTCAACGCCCGTTGAGTCCATACCACCTCAATCTGATCCTAAGGACGCGCTCACGTGAACGAGGCATACGATCCAAACGCCAATACTATGGGGCTAATGGCGCACCTTCGAGAGCTCCGAAAGAGGCTTATCGTCTCCTTCATTGTGATCACCCTTGGGGCCATCGCGAGCTATATGTACGCTGGGGAGCTGTTCTCCATCCTTTGCGCGCCCTACTTTGAGGCATTCCCCCAAAGCCCTCTGATTGGAACCTCCCCGACGGAAGCTTGGGTGCTCAAACTGAAGGTGTCAGTCTTCGCGGGGATGATACTGACGTCCCCTATTCTCTTCTATCAACTGTGGCTCTTCATAGCTCCGGGCCTTTACGCTCACGAGAAGAAGATGGTGGTTCCGTTTATCTTGCTCAGCACCCTGCTCTTTGGTGGCGGAGCGTACTTCTGCTACCGAATGGTCCTTCCCCTCTCGTTGGCTTTTTTCCATGACGAGTTCATTTCTATCGGAGTAACTCCCACCATTAAAATCGGCGATCATATATCCATGACGATTACCGCACTCGCTGGATTTGGAGCTGTTTTTGAACTCCCTCTTCTGACCTTCTTCTTAGCTCGACTCGGGGTGATCGATCACACCTTTTTGATTGAGTGGTTCAAGCACGCGGTCATTCTTATCTTTGTGGTAGCCGCGGTCTTAACGCCACCGGATGTACTGACCCAATTTCTTATGGCCGGACCGCTTCTTCTGTTGTACGTGATAAGCATAGGAATCGCGTACCTAGCTGCCCGTCCGTCTTCGGAAACTCCTACAGCAGCTTCCGAAACTGCCCCGATGGCCGCAGAGGCTAAATAATAGCCCCGAATTCTCAAGGGATCTCGTAAAACGACCGCTACCTCCTCCCGGGATGCAAAGGAAGTTCAATCAGTGGGTTCGCAAGGATGGCTATGAGAGATGACACCTGGGGAGCTGCTCTCCAAGCCATTCAGGCAACTGTAAGGATACCGAGCAACCTTCCGACCATAGTGAGGGGAAGTTGGCTCGGTACCTTTACTCCCGACACTATAGTGAGAGCTCTGGCCATTCCCGGGTACTCTCCTGAATGCTTGGTCAAAGCCGCGGGACTTCCACTACAGGAGGGAGGATGCTCGAGCCAGTATCTACTTACAGCAGTTGATATTCTCGGCGTTAAAGCATCGTCACTCATCCTCGCCATTAACTGTATTTGCGAGCTTGTTCTGGACTCTGGCCCTGCGGGTCGGGTGTGGACCCCTCTATTCAAGGATATGATGGCCGAGATCGAGATCGGTCATCACCTAGGCTTTCACGCAGACGTTATCGGAACCGAACAGGGAATGCTGGTAGGCTTCGCGCGCCTCGGCGGATTAGCAGCTCTTCTCGGAAGCCATCCAGCCGAGTTTTCTGATTGGTATCTCGCCACTCAGGGGAAGTCCTCGTCGAAGGAAGCTATCGCTCATTTTGGATGTGAACCGTACCAGGTTAGCGCGCTTCTTCTGCAACACATCGGCTTCGGAGCAGAGATAGCTATGAGCGCCGCGGTTACTCTAGGGCATCTTCATCCCGCGGTAGTAGAGGCAAAGCCGTCGCTCGATTTGTGGAACACCACCTACCATTGGCTTCACGCGCTTAAAGCAGGCGAAAGAGCGCCTCGCAATGACATCGCGAGGGAATCTCTCCCGAACATCGCCAGATTTTTTAACGAGGAGCCGATCCCCGTTCACCTTCAAGCTCTACTGGACGCGGTCCATCAAGTGCGAACAGGAGAGTCCTCGTGGACCTGGCACCTTCCGCGAGATTCGTACGAGGAAACCGCACAGGCGATTGTATACAAGGTAAAATCAAAACCTTACGGGTCCACATGGTCTCGAGGCCTCGCCACGAGATAACCGTAAAAATCGCCAAGCAACAAAGTTTTATTGACACAAACACGCCCCAGAACCCATCATGGTAGATAGGTCGTTGCTACACGATGGCTCGGTCATTAAATCCCTCCCCATGTACTTAGCTTCCCTAATGGCCGGGAGATCGACAGCAACAAAAGACCAACACTGGGGCACTTACCTGGAAACAGGTAAGTGCCGTTTTTTTTTCGGCATTCTCCACTAAACTTTTTCGCTTTCCCCTTTTCCCCAATCCCATCTATTTCGATACTATGCGTCCATGCATTACCGGTCGCTTTCATATTCAGTTCAATCACTCGCCGACGCCGCTCAAGCCAAGCCCCTCGGAGACACCTCAATTCAAATCTCGAACCTCTCCTCGATAGAGACACCTCAACCCGACACCGTCACGTTTATTCGAGCAGATTCGGCTGATTTCGTAGCCAAGCGTATCGCGACCCTTCCGACACCGATGGTCGTGGTTGTTCCTGAAAAAGCCGCTCCTAGCGCAATACCAACCGGGATAGCGCTGCTCCTCGCAAAAGAGAGCTACTCAGCGTTCCTCAACCTTGTGCCGCTCTTCTTCGAGGAGCCAAAGTTCGAGCCGGGGATTCATCCCTCCACGGTGATCCACCCTACGGCCGCCGTTCATCCAACGGCCTCGGTCGGCGCGTACTGCTCGGTCGGAGCTCGAACTGTAATCGGACGCAATTCCGTCCTCCTCCCGAACGTAAACGTCTACGAAGATGTCTCCATCGGCGACTCCGTCACTATCCATTGCGGAGCGTCCATTCGTTCGCACACCGTCATTAACGCTCGAGTCACCATTCACAACAACGCGGTCATTGGAGCTGATGGGTTCGGATACACTCCCGATCCGGCCGTCGGCCTAAGAAAGGTTCCTCAGGTAGGAAACGTCATCATAGGCTCAGATGTAGAAATCGGCGCAAACACCTGCATCGACCGTGGCGCTTTCGGCCCAACCACAATCGGACGAGGAACCAAGATCGACAACTTGGTGCAGATCGGACACAACACAAGCGTTGGTGAGTTCTGCATTATCTGCGGACAAGCCGCGATCGCGGGAAGCGTAAAGATCGGTCCAAAAGTAGTAGTTGGCGGTTCTGCTGGCATAGCGGACCATTTGGAGATCGTCTCGGGGGTTCGACTAGGTGGGTGGGCTGGCGTCACGTCGAACCTTCTGGAGCCTGGCGACTACATGGGCTTCCCAGCAATCAAAGCGACAGAGTGGAGACGCACGCAGGTGCAGCTAAGGAGGCTCAATAAAGACTCCCGCAAAACGAGAAAAGAACCTTCTTAGGAGACCCCATGATCAGAGCGACTCGATTGTTTTTTGCGGCCGCGTTGCTTACGGCCTCCCTCTCGTTCACGGCGTGCGACCGTCCCGAAAAGCAGTCGACACCAACCTCCAACTCAGCGATTTCGATCAAGTTAGCTCACTCAGCTGAATCCGCCCCCTTCATCCGGGCCGCCGCGGAGAAATTCAACGCGCTCGGCCAAACACTTCCGGATGGCACTGGCGTGCTTGTATCACTCGCGCCCACAGACGACCTCGCTTCAAGTCCAAGCATCGCCACCGGAGAATTTTTCGCCAATCTCTGGCTCGCCCCATCAAGCGCCTGGGTCACGTACGCTCAACAAGGGGCCGAGGGCCGAGATTCAACGGAACAAGGGTCGAGAAGCCCGCGCTTATCTGAGACTATAAAGATGGGTGATTGCGCGTCGGTGTTCACCACCAAGCTGGGCGTCGCGTATCGATTTACAGATCAATTCGCCGTTGAAGAGGTAGATGGGTCCGCTTCTCTTGATCAATTTCTTCAGGCGGCAAAGGTTCAATCCGATCGAACGCCCCTTCTCCTGATAGGCTCTCCCAAGCAGTCCGCGTCAGGCATGGCGACACTCCTCGCGATAACCGGGCACGCTAGCACCACAAAACTCTCAGCACTCTCGCCGCAGTCATTACAGGAACACACCGCCGCTATCGCCCAAACTCAAAACCTAGTCCGGAATTATTTCGTCCTCGACGCCAATACCATCGAATGGCTCTCGCAACGCGGGGGAGGTATTCCTCTGGTAATGTTCACTACTCAGCAAGCGCACGCGTTGTTCGTGAAGCAACATCCTGAAGCTCGATTAGAGTTCGCGACCCTTGCGAACCCGGAGTACGAGCTCGATTTTCCCCTGTGCTCAATCGAAAACAAAAACAGCGGATCCGCGCAACAACAGGCTCTCCGCCTGGTCCGCGGATTTCTCACCAGTGAGCATGGACGATCTCTCGCCAACGAGTTGGGGTACTCCGGAGCTCCAGCATCTCCAAATTCGCAATTTGCCGACTCGCGAGGCGTCACGTCAAGCATCCTAAAATCGTGGGATTCGCTCCGCCACGCCTCATCCTCGGTATTTGTCGTAGATGCGTCGCTCCGAACCAGCCGACCAATAATTGAATCAATTAAGCGCGAGATTAGCCAATCATTTACGAGTCGAAAGACGCCTCGCGACCTCGTTACGCTTATCGCGGCCTCGACGTCCAGTCAGGTGCTCGCGGCAAACGCGAGCGCGCCGAGCGAAATCGACGCGGCGGTTTCGAGACTCACCACTACCGGCGGTAACGCGATTCGAGACGGAATTCTTACCGCTTTTGACCTCATCTCTGACCTTAACTCTCAGTCGTATCGCCGCTCGGTGATCGCGTTCATCGCCTCCGGGGACACATCATCAAAGTCGGAACTCGCGCAACTTCTCAACAGAGGCAATCAACTTGTTGGTCGACGCAATGTCGACCTCTACGTGGTAGCGATCGACATCAGCCCTAACCAACTTGGGGATATTCCCAAAGCCGTCAACGCTATTGGAGGCTCGTTTGTGTCTACAACGCTTGCGGATCTACCCGCAACTATGGCCCCAATCTTCCGACAGATTAACTAAAGAGAAGGTTACTCTTTCTCTCAATGAGCCTCTGCGATTAGCTGGAGCCAGAATCAAAGGACCGCGCCGTCTCGCAGACTTCGCGCGCTCACGGTGTGCCCAGAGTGAACGACCTCCCGCCGTCCGTCGACCATCAAGAGCAACGCGCCTGAATCGTTAACTCCGTCATAGATCCCAGAAACAGTCCGCTCACCTATCTCCACGATAAGTTCCGTTCTGCCTTTCTCATAGGCGGAAGCCTGCTCCCAGTGGGCTCGAAACTTCGCGAAACCACCCTGCTCGAATGTCGCATGTGATTCACTCAAAGCCCCCGCGATATAGGCTAACGCCTCCTCGCGAAGAGGAACATTCTCGGCACAGACAGACTCAAGGGCCGCTGCTCCCTCTACCTCATCAGGCGCACTTGTAAGATTGATACCGATTCCCACCAACAGCACTCGCGTTGCGCCAACATCTTGCACCTCTATGAGAATCCCCCCGATCTTTTGAATCCGATCATCTCTCACCGTCACAAGATCGTTAGGCCACTTGAGCTGAACAGCTGCTCCATATCGCGCGAACGCCCGCGTAAGAGCGACTCCCACCGCAAGCGAATACCCTCCAAAGGCGTGAACAGGCATCGGGGTGGAAAAGAGAAAAGTCACCATAAGCGCCCCCTCAGGAGAGCTCCACGCCCTTCCCTGACGGCCCCTTCCCGCGGTCTGACGAACGGATGCCACGACACCGTGGCCACCGTTCAGGGAGGAAATAGACTCCCGCGCGACATCCATAGTCGACGACACTTCGTCATAGTCTCGGGCGAACGCGTACCCCGAAAAGCTTAGTGACTTATACATGGATCAGTGTCGAGATACGCATCGAGATATCCACGTTCGGAGCCAGCGTGGTAAGTGCTCCAACCGAAACCGCGTCAACGCCAGCTGCCGCGATGCGGGCAAGACGCTCCTTAGATATCCCGCCAGACGCCTCAATCAAGGGCGACGGCTGGCACGCTCGAACGAGAGAAACCGCCGGAGCGAGCTGATCGTCACTAAAATTATCGAGCATCACTATCGTAGGTCTATACTCAAGGGCTATCGAAAGCTCCTCAAGAGTTCTCACCTCGACCTCCCACGGCATATAGAGCGGCTTTTGAGAGACGATATCGCTGAGCGCGCCACGAATACCATCTGGATGCGCGTCGATATGATTATTCTTCACGAGTATCATATCTCCAAGAGAGAACCGATGATTGCGAGCTCCTCCGACACGGGTGGCGTGCTTGTCGAGAACTCTCCACCCAGGCATCGTCTTTCGGGTATCAAGAACATGAACAGCCGGTCTACCATCACAGAAGTTACGCGTGTAGGTAGCAACCCCACTCATCCTCTGCAGGAAGTTCAATATCGTCCTCTCAAAGCTTAAGAGATCCGCCGTACGGCCGCGCACTTGCATGACCGGAGAGCCCTCGCCTAACCACTCGCCCTCAGTCGCGACCACCTCGATATCAAGGTTCCATCCGGCTTCGGTAGCGATCATTTGAGCAAGGGGAGTTCCGCACACGATCAACCGCTGTCGAGCTATAATCTTCGCCGTCGAGCGATGATCTTCAGGGACCGTAAGTCGGGCCGTGATATCGCCAAGCGCGAGATCTTCCTCAAGAGCCAACCCAATCAGCTTTTTGACTAAAGGCGAATTCAACATAGCAACTCCTATCGACTCATTACCCACTGATACGAGGAACGCACTAGCACACGCAACGCCGCGGCCGCTGGAACGGCTAGAAAGATGCCAAGGAGCCCGAACAACTGCCCACCCACAAAGAGCGCTAGAATAATCACAAGCGGAGAGAGCCCAACAGACTCTCCAAGAATCTTGGGCGTTATAAACGTCCCTTCAAGCGCCTGAACGGCCGCGTACACTCCCCAAACCCAGAGAAGGTGGGAAACATCCCCGAAGGTTACAAGAGCCATTAATGAGCTTAGAAGGATTCCTGAAATAAATCCGACGTAGGGAATGATATTCCCAAATCCCGATATCGCGGCGAGCAAAAGCCACAAATCCACCCCGACTAACCACAAGCCAATCGCGTAGAGCACAAAAAGCACACAGCAGACTATAGCCTGGCCGCGCACGAAAGCGGACACGTATGTATCAATCTCCGATACTACGCTCGTCACTTTCGTTCGCTTCGTAATAGGAACCAACCCCAAGACAAACGAGTGAATATGCGGCAGATCAATCGCGAGGTAGTACACGATAAATGGCAGTAGCGCGATGTTTACCAGGGTAAGCGCCCGAGAATAGCCAGACAGGAGCGTATTCCCAATTGTCGCCAGAACGTTCTTAACCGACTCTCCGTTAATACTCTTCAACAAGTCAGGCACGGACGCGAAGAGGTGATCAGCATCCTGATGCAAGATATCAAGAAATGGCACCGACTGCCCTACCTGATCCCAGAGAGGCCCGAGCTTTTGCCGTCCTATCTCAACATAGTGTTGAAGATTCGTAAGAAGGCGACCGAATTCATCAATGATAGCCGGGACAGCGGTCATGCCAAGCACGACCAACGCGAATATGAGCACGACGCACATCACCGCGAAGCCAATGGGGCGCGAGAGCCCCCGCTTTTGTCCCGCGGAAAGAATTGGATCGATAGCGTACGCGACGAAGTATCCGACGACCAACAGGGAAACGAGCTCTTTAACCTGTATAGCGAACCAGATCGCTCCGATAAACGCCGCCGTTGAGAGAATCCAGAGAGGTGGCAGCAGAGACTCTTTCGCTTTTGACATATCGGTCCTTACATAAAGGTCAACACAGGCCGACCAAAGAGCTGCTCAACCTCCTCACACAGCGCCTCTGATGGTCCTACGCATACCGGAGTGTTTGTTGAATCTCGAAGGACGATAGAAACTTCTCCGTCATCAAGCTGCAACCGCACTTTAACTGGGCATGAGCCGGTATACTTCTGGAATATCGATTGAACCGCTGGCATGCGAGTATCGATGTCATCTCTCGCGTTGAGCATCAAGAACCCCTGGGTGGCGCTTCGATCACGAAGCTGAATGAGCGATTCCATCTTATCAATAATGAGTACGCATCTCTCGTCGGTCACATCCGCGCGGCCGCTAACCATTACCGGCTCATCTGGCACAATAAGGTGCTGAATCTTTCGATAGGTATCAGGCCATACGAGCGAATCAATCGTACCGAGCCAGTCCTCTAGGGCGAAGCTCGCGTACCGATCGCCCTTCTTGGTGTTCTTGAGCTTAAGCGCCGTGATCACACCACCGACTCGAACCTCCTTCACCCTCTTCGTCTTCACATCTGTGGTAGACAAAGCGCCAAGTCGCTTCAGGTCCCAGCGAAACTTCTCGAGAGGATGCCCCGAGATGTAAAACCCGAGAGCCTCACGCTCGAACGTCAACTTCTGGTTAACTGGCCATTCAGGAAGAGCTGTCGGACGCCTCGGCACCGTAGGGCGAGCGGACTCCATACCGAACAAATTCATCTGGTTCGGATCGACATCTTTTTGAGCGCTGTACACCTTGAGCAACTCTTCAAGCCGCTCATTCATTTCCCGACGACTGACCTTCGAGAAATCAAAGGCGCCACTTCGAATCATGTTCTCAAAAACGCGCTTGTTCACCTGGGTAAGATCAACACGCGCGATCACGTCCTCAAGATCGGCAAACGGACCATCTGTGCGAGCACGAAGGATTGCGTCGACCGCCTTCTGTCCCGTACCCTTTACAGCGGCGAGTCCGAAGAGGATCTTTCCGTCGCGCACCGTGAAGCTCGCCAAACTCTCATTGATGTTCGGCGGCAGTACCGCGATTCCCTGACGACGACACTCGTTAAAGTTCTTGAATGTCTTCTCGCTATCTTCCATGTCGTGCGTCATCAACGCCGCCATGAACTCTACACCGTAATGCGCTTTAAGATACGCCGTCTGGAACGACACGAGAGCGTACGCGGCAGTGTGACTTCGGTTAAATCCGTATCGGGCGAAGGTCTCCATCTGCTGGAAGATCTCATCAGCCAACTTCTGCGCGATTCCTCGCTCAACAGCTCCCGAGATGAAGCGAACCTTCTGCTTCGCCATCTCCTCGGGATTCTTTTTACCCATCGCCTTTCGGAGAATATCAGCTTCACCGAGGGAGTATCCTGAGAGCGCTCGCGCAAGTTGCATGATCTGCTCTTGGTAGAGAATTACTCCGTAGGTATCCATGAGGATATCCTTCATGAGCGGATGCAGGTAGCTAATCGGCTCACGACCGTGCTTACGCTCGATATAGTGGTCCACCATGCCCGCGTCGAGCGGACCTGGACGGTAAAGGGCGAGAATAGCCACAATATCATCGAAGCAGCTTGGCTTAAGACGAACTACCATTTCAGTGATTCCACTCGACTCAAGCTGGAACACTCCGGTCGTATTTCCACCGCACAGCAAGGTGTACGTTTTGGCGTCCTCGAGCGGCAGCGTGTTTAGATCGATCGATACGCCACGGCTCTCTTTGATAATGGCGCAGGCCGTATGAAGCACGGTAAGAGTCTTAAGACCAAGGAAGTCGAACTTAACGAGCCCCACCTTCTCAACGTAGGTCATTGAGTACTGGGTAACATCATTCCCGTCTTTATCGACCATCATCGGGAGAAGTTCGTCGAGAGGACGATCTCCGATCACCACACCCGCGGCGTGTGTTGATGAGTGTCGGGTCAGCCCCTCTAACTTCATCGCGAGCTCTATGAGCTCCTTCCCTTCTCCCGCCGCGTACTCAGCGAGCTTCGGCTCCATCTTGAGCGCTTCGCTCAAAGGATAATCAAACCCCTGTCGAGGAGCGGGAACGAGTTGGGCAATACGATCGGTTTCGGCGTAGCTCATTCCGAGCGCGCGACCTACGTCCTTGATAGCCGCCTTCGCTTTTAACGTACCGAATGTCGCGATCTGAGCAACCTTCTCTTTTCCGTACTTCTCTACGACGTACTTAATGACGGACTCACGTCCGTGAATACAGAAATCCACGTCGATATCAGGCATGCTGATACGTTCTGGATTAAGGAATCGCTCGAAGAACAGTTTGTTGGAGATCGGGTCAACTTCGGTAATACGCATTGCGTATGCCACTAGGGACCCCGCCACCGAACCTCGACCCGGACCCACCGGAACCCCATGATCCTTCGCCCATACGATGAAGTCCGCAACCACAAGGAAGTAGCCCGCGAACCCCATCTTTCCGATGAGGGAGATCTCTTCGTCAAGACGGTCTTGATACGCCTGTTTGGTAGCGTCGTTCCAGTTTGGCAGCAACGCGAGAACCTCCTCGCGCTGCTTCATCCCCTCACGAGCCATCTCACCCATGATGTCGATAAGCGGTCGAGTATCTCCCGACTCAAACTTCGGCATGTAGTAGGTTTTCGAATCTAGAGAAAGATCGCACTGGCTCGCGATAAGACCCGAATTTCGGATCGCTTCGGTAGCGACATCGTCGTTACCGAACTCCTCGATCATCTCATCCTCAGTCTTGAGGTGGAGCGTGAAGCCCTCATGTCGCAACCGATCTGGATCGAGGATCGTCTTTCCAGTCGAGACGCACATCAACACCTCTTGGGCGAAGTGATCGTCTTTATTCATGTAGTGGCAATCAGTGGTCGCCACGAGGGGCAAACCCATGGACTTCGCCAGATCTCTTATCGCGTCATTGTGCTTCTGCTGAGGAGCAATTGGATGAGGCTGAATCTCTAGGTAGAAACGATCTTTGAAGGTCGTGGCGTAAAACTCAGCAACCTGCTTAGCGGCTTTGTAATCCTCTAACTCAGTCGCCTGAGCGAGCTCACCAGCCAAACATCCACTTAATACGATCAAACCTTCCGAGTACCGTTCAAGGAGTTCGTGATCAACTCGCGGCTTAAAGTAGAACCCCTCTTTGTACGCGAGACTCGAGAGCTTGCAGAGGTTGTGATAGCCAGCCTTGTTGGCGGCAAGCACCGTCAAGTGGCACGTTCCAGCTCCACCTTGCGCCCGCATCTTACGCTCGTGTCGAGAGCCAGGCGTCACATACAATTCACAGCCAATGATTGGTTTTATCCCCGCCTTCTTCGCCTCAGAAAAGAACTCTACCGCCCCGTGCATATTGCCGTGGTCGGTCATAGCTATCGCGGGCTGCCCCAAGGCCGCCGCACGAGCGAGAACGTCTTTAACTTTATTAGCCCCATCGAGGAGGCTGTACTGGGTGTGAAGATGGAGGTGAGCGAACTGCGACACGTCGCCTCGACAAGTAAGGGGAAAATAAACGACGCTTTATACTACCCTTGAAGGGCGTAGGGCTCAAGAAGAAGAAACCGTAAGGGGACGATTTTCCCGCCCTTTTTCACCCCCCTGAACCATCCCACAGAGAACGCCGATCGGCCCTGGCCGGCGCCTCGCTAGGCCGCCGACCGACCAATGCCAGGCACAAGCTCGTCCCCAGCAACCCGCACGATGTCGGAAGCCTTATAAAAGCGCTCGAGCGCCTCCATAAGCCCCCGATCCTCCGCGTTTCCTAGGGCAACAGCCCCCTCTTTTGCTCGGACCAAATCCCCCCACATCGAGCTTAAGGTGGGGTGGTGATTTTCGTAGTCCTCAGACTCCCGCAAGTTCTTCGCGAGCTGAAGCTTCCCTCCGTAACGGTGCAGCGCGTACTGACGGAGCGTCGAAGCGGTCTTAGGGTCATTAAGGTCAAGCTCGGAATGTGCCAATTGGCGACGAACCCACAACACCTTAGCGTCAGGATTTGCGCACTCAGCGAGAATCTCTCGACTACCACTCTCTATAGCCTTGGCATAGAGATCCTGAGCGTCGAAATCGAGCCGATAAATATCCTGCTCTATATCGCAGGTACTCTTCTCGAAGTAATTTTTCAGAGACACCTTCGCGAAATACGCCAAAGCGGACCGCGCTAATTTTTGCAGTTCAGGGGCCGCGACTGACTGCTCGGAGACGAAGAACGGATGCTTCATTAACTGCCGCCACATTATGCAGTGAGGCCCCGCCTTCTCAGCGAACTTTTCTAGGTTGATCCACAAGGCCATCTTACCAGAGACATCGAGAAGGCATGCCGGATACGTCCGCACAGGACGCCCCTCAGACAGGTCATACTCTGGCTCAGAAACCCAGTACACAGTACCGCTCCGAGCCGTAGAGTGAAGCTTGAACCCCTCGTAAGCCTCATACTCTCGAACATTGATCCCACACTCTCGTTGAAGCCACTCAGCCAACCGGATAGTCAGAAGAACGTCCTCACGAGACTCGTGCGCCTGCGTGCCCTCTAGGAGACCAAGAGCTCTCGTCACAGTCTGCAATGAAAGTGAGAGCCGCTTCTCAGACGCGCACTGCTCCCGTACTAGAGAGCGAAACTTCTCTGAAGAGAGGTACGCCTTCTGCACGGCATGAAGGAGATCTCGCGTGGTTAATTTTCCACCGAAATACGGGTTCCTGCCATTTCGAATGAAGCTCGTTCGAAGATAGCCGAGGTCAAACCGAGAGGAGTTGTATCCGATGAACGCCACCGCCCCGCGAGCTCTTTGAATACACGCCGAGAGGAATTCCTCTATCTTCCGCATGGCCGTTGGCTCATTGTCGGACGCGAGACTCTGGTGCTTGAGAACGTCAGTACGATTCGCGAGGATTGCGCCAGCGTCAGGAAGCTGCAGCCGAGATATTTTCACCAAACCCGAAAGCTCATCCACCACCTTGTACTCATCATCCACAAGGATAAACGAGTAGTTTACTATCTGTCCGATAGTGTTTTTGGAGGTAGTTTCAAGGTCGTAAAAAACGGCGTACATGGCTAATACCGTACACCAAACCGGCGTCTTGAACACTAAGAAGGAGTTCAAAAACACCCTCTTCAGCGGTTCCCCACGAGCCTTATAAGATTCCCTACGCTTTCGCGATCCGCTCGGCCACCTCAGTGAGGATAGCCTTCTGCTCAAGGGCGTGGTGCTTACCAGAACCAGTGGAAGTCGCGGCTGACGCTGGGCGACCGATGTACACCGGAGACTTACCAGTCGCGTCACGAAGTTGTGGCTCGATGTAGCTCCAAGCACCCATATTTCGAGGCTCTTCCTGAACCCAGTAGACGTTCTCTGCCCCACTCTCCTTAGCGATTCGAGCGATCTCATCAGCCGGGAACGGATACAGCTCCTCGACACGCACAAGGCGAGCAGAGAGCTTCTCTTGGCCCTGAAGCGAAGCCGCCACGTCATGGTGAATCTTTCCAGTCATAAAGAAGAGATTCTTGCACGCCTTTTTCCCAGCGAGATCGGTCTCGATGACCGGCTTAAAGCCACCCTTGGCCATCTCTGACAAGGAGCTCATAGCCGCGGGTAACCGCAGCAGGCTCTTTGGCGTTATGATAACTAACGGGCGCTTAATTTCAGCCAAGCCCTGACGTCGCATCAGGTGGAAGTGCTGCGCGGCTGTGGATGGATAGCACACAGCCATATTCCCCTCCGCGCACATCTGAAGATACCGTTCGACGCGGGCGCTCGAGTGTTCTGGCCCCTGCCCCTCATAACCGTGAGGAAGCATTAAAACCACTCCAGAGCGCTGACCCCACTTGGCTTCTGAGCTAGTAACGAACTGATCTATAATGATCTGCGCACCGTTTGAGAAATCTCCGAACTGAGCTTCCCACATCGTGAGCCCCTTCAGGTTCTGCGCCGCGTATCCGAATTCAAATCCGAGCACCGCCTGTTCAGAGAGGGAGCTGTTAATAATCTCGAAACTCGCGTCAACTCCCTCTCGTTCAATGAGGGATCCTATCGGACTCCAAACACTTCGCCCTTCATTATCATCGAGCATGAGGTGACGATGGCTAAATGTGCCTCGTCCGCAGTCTTGACCGCTCAAACGAATTGAAACCCCTTCAAGAGCAAGAGAACCGAACGCGAGCGCCTCAGCGACGCCCCACTCAATACCCTCTCCAGCCTCAACAGTCTCAACCCTCTTCTCGATAATCTTTCCGAGCTTCGGATGAACCTTGAAGTCCTCTGGATATTCAACCAAAGCCTTCGCGACCTTCTTCAGCGTCTTTACCGGCACCGCGGTCTCAACGTGAGAGTCTTTCAACTTCCCATGAATCGCGCAGGCGTCCGTGCCAAGTCCTGCCCCAGCGTCGGCCTGAGCCTCCGCGAAGGCCTTCTTGTAACTCTCAACAGCGCTGGACACCTCGTCAGCGGTCATAACGCCTTCTACCGCGAGCTTGTCGGCGTACTGCTGCCAAATAGTTTTCTTCGTCTTCACCTCAGCGTACGTAACAGGTTGCGTGAAGCTTGGATCGTCACCCTCATTGTGCCCATGCTTTCGATGTCCGATGAGATCGATAAACACGTCCTTACCGAAGGTCATACGGTACTCGAAAGCAAGCTGAGCGACCCAACACGCGGCCTCTGGATCTTCAGCGTTCACATGAAGGATCGGGCAATCAACGCCCTTTGCCATGTCAGTGCAGTACCGAGTCGATCTCGACTCCTCTGGAGTCGTCGTAAATCCGATCTGATTATTGATAACGATGTGGAACGTTCCACCAGTCGTATAGCCAGCGAGCCCCGCGTAGTTGATCGTCTCGAACACAATGCCCTGTCCCGCGAACGCGGCGTCACCGTGCATCACCAAAGGCATGTATGTAGAACGATTCCGATCAGGAAGCTTGTCTTGCAACGCTCGAGCGATTCCCTCAACGACAGGGTTAACAAACTCAAGATGTGAAGGATTGGGAACGATCTGAAGCTCTACCCCAGTGCCGTTTACCGAGACATCAGCATGGAAGCCGAGGTGATACTTAACGTCGCCCGCGCCAGCGATGGTCGCTACAGTCTTATCCTCAAACTCAGAGAAAA
This sequence comes from Deltaproteobacteria bacterium, assembly GCA_947488865.1. Classification (GTDB taxonomy): domain Bacteria; phylum Bdellovibrionota_C; class UBA2361; order UBA2361; family OMII01; genus OMII01. The sequence goes on from CANLCB010000021.1 coordinate 17,919, forward strand.
GCTGAGACATCGGCTTTCCAAGCGTGTTTATGAGCACGTTTAGCCGGCCACGGTGCGCCATTCCACACACAATACCCTTAACGCCTGAAGACGCGGCCTCGCGAATCGTCGTCGAGAGAAGAGGAATGAGCGTGTCATTTCCCTCCAGCGAGAATCGCTTGGCCCCAACGTACTTACGATGGAGTTCCGATTCAAAAACATCAGCCCGCATCAAAGACTCGAATATCTCTTTTTTCTGCTCCGCGGAGAAAGATGGTCCGGAGCGTCGCTCAATTCGCTCTTGGAACCACGCGCGCTCCTCGGCCTTCAGCAAATGCATGTACTCAAAACCAACCGAGCCACAGTAGGTCTTTTGAAGAGCCGCTATGAGGGACGCGCACGAGGTGTACGACTGTCCGCCAAACGAGAAGCCTGAGAGAGTAATCTTTGATGGGTCTCGATCTTCGCCGTGATAGGTCGCGCTAAGCTCACGCGGGGCAAGTGGTCGCAAACCGCCGGCCTCAAGGGGACTTAATTGAGCAGCAAGATGTCCGTAAGCTCGAAACGCTTGAACGAGCTTCTCCGCGAGCACCGCGGACGGAGTTGCCGACTCTACGACCTCCCGACTAGCAACCACAGTCGCGGCATGACCGTTTGTGCGCCCATTGGTGTATCCATTAACTATCGCGCTAGCGGCCTCAGAATCGAGTGAGGCGAAGAACTCCGCCCAAGCAGGTTCGACAAGCGAGGGATCTGAGAGGTACAGCTGATAAAGTTCAGCCAGGTAGCCTGCGTTTGACCCGAAAGGAAGAAAACTTTCACCGTTCATACTTTTCTAATTATGTTAACTGCTTGAGGCGGAGATCCTACCAGAACACCCATAAGGGTCAAAGTAGGTACTCGGAACGAACATCCATCAAAATGCCCCATCGACATCCAAGTCTATCCCTCTCCGTTAGTATGCGCCTACTTCGGAGAGAATACACCACCTAACTGACCGAACTTACATCAACTAATAAGCACTCAAGGGTGGTCGGCACATACGGCACCCAGCTTAAGTGCTTAACACCGTTACATCATGGATATTCGTCCCTATTTCGAACTGGCGGCAGCCAGGTTTCGAAGACCAGCAGACAAGATCGCTTTCAGGTTGTGAGCCTCTGATAGTGAAGTTCCCGCATTGGTACGAATCTGACCTTGAAGCTGGTACGCGACGTCCTCCGCCGTATCCGATTGCCCCACCTTCTTCGCCACATCGAGGAACGCGAACCCGGTCGCCCGTACCAGAGTGAGGTTCTTCTCCACGATCTCAGTGGCCGACCTGAGCGCCTCAATGTTCGCAAGAACCTTATCCTTAATCTCCTTCACAGCAGCCTTTGATGACGCGAACGCCCCCGAACCGTCATCATTCTGCACCGGGTCCTCAGGATCACGCGTCGCTTGACGCAACGCTCGGTAGAATGCTTCCGGCGGGATAACCTTGTCGTTAGTGATAACCTCTCCCTTTGCGTTGGTCTCCACCATCGAGAAAGAGGTCACCTTCTTGAACGCCATTTCCAATTCGGTCACCTTCTCAACGTCAAGACCTCCCTTTTTAAGTACAGCAGTCATATCGTCGACGTTCAAGAGGTCTCGCCCCTTCGACACGGACGTTTCAATGATCTTCTTATACGATTCGCAGATCCGATCGAACTGCCCTTTGTACAGGCGGGCATTCGTTGGAGTGATGTTTCCCTTGCCCGCTTTTTGTACCAGCGTATCAAGTTCCGTCACCACCCCAAGCAGACCTTGAGTGAATTCGCTCGCCACATTGAGGAAGCTAATTCCGGAATTGAGAGACTGCACGCCGGCGGCGGCGCCTCGGGCTCCACGTTGCAACGTGACCGTAATCGCCTCAGAGGGAGCCTTGGACAGAGCCGCAGCAGCTTGATTCTGACCGCCAGAACCAGCCTTCTGCAGTGTCGTAATGAAGTCCGGCGTGATGACGTTGTTAAGTGATGATATGCCCATACGAGTCCATAGCTGACGAGAGCACTGCGTGCCGCTTCAGCTTCTAGGAACGATAGAATTCACGCACGTAAGATAAAAACTACACGTTCCCGTATAGTTAAGATGATCGTCGCCTCTTCGACGCTTCGAGAGAAAAGCGGAAAGTCTGGCGATATTTCCGTTAATGAAACTAGAAGCTTACCTCGCCCCCTGTAGGGGGCCTGTCAGCCATTCCTTAAGCGCTCGGGTCCCTTCAATCCCCACTTTATGCCCTACATCCTCCTCGACATAGGTAACAGAGAGACCAAGTGCCCTCAACCGCTCAGCCCCACTGCGAGCCTTCTCCACAGACAACACCTCGTCCTGAATTCCATGCGCGATAAAAATCTGCGGCAAGGATAGTAAGCGCGGCGCTTCCTCTCCTTCGTACGCGACACCAGCCAGAATGCCGAGACCATCAAGGGCCAAAGAACCAGTTAACACCGCCGAGGAAAGCAACACAGAGCCCTGAGAAAACCCTAACGCCACTTTGGACGAAGGCCGTAATCCCTCAAGCTCGATATACCTCTCAATCGCATAACACAATCGATCCCGCGCTCGCAAAATCGCTGGTCGGACTGGAGCTGTCGTGTTCATCTCCCACCAACTGAAGCCACCCAAGGCGTCTGGCAGGAATGCCTCAAACGAGACGACCCAACAATCAGGCGGGAGGGCTCGCTCAAACGTCCACATTACCTGAGCGTTTCCTGCACGCCCGTGCACGAGAACAATCAGTGGCGCGTCAACACTAGCCGCTGGACGATGAATAAATCGTAAACCTACAAACTCTTCCTGTTCCTGTGTTGATGGCGATCGCATGGTCAGAAGCGTAGCCAACCCATGCGGTTTCTAGCAAGAGGCGCGCGGGCAAAATCGATGAGTATTAGGGGCGGCAAAACCTACGAGTTAAGAACCTCTTCCTGCGCTGGACTAGCTTGCTCACTAGCGTCTAGCATCTGCTCCACCCCTTTGACTCCGGGAAGTGGAAACCGATCAGACTTTTCAAGCCCCACCAATATGAGAATGTGATGAGGGTTAATATTCAAGAACGAACAGACGGACTGAAACGAGAAGACGTAATCGTCTTCTTTGCTCATGAAGTAGTCTCTAGCCCGACGGGAGAACTCACCGGGCCGATTTATATCAGCCACGGCGTTCAACAAAATCGCACGCAAGAGATTCCTCTCCGGCGTCGCCATTTCAGCCTGCTCGTAGTCTTCAAATCCGAAGTAAATAGCCGTGTTTTTTCCTTCGCGCCCCATACCTTCCTTACGATGCTCGGTATTAGTTCCAAGCCTGCGGTATCTCTCCGCCCTAAAGAAAGATTCGTCGCCGTCAAGGAAATACTTGACGTATAGGTGCTAAATCGTTGCCGAATTGGCCTACGAGAAACTCTAATAAGCGGGCGGGGCTTCAACACTGAACCAACTACTTACCTCATTTTTTTCGCCGGAATGACTAAAGAAGGTCCCCCGCCACGCCGACACCTCTTTTAGGGGATGTTTCCCTAGTTGCCACGGAGGGCACTATGAAAGTTGAAAGGACTCGACTTGCGCTCGCATCTGCGAGCTCGATGTTACACCACGCCAATTCGGCAAATCGCGTAAACGCGTCACCAGACCTTGCTCATCGGGATCCCGACGAGCACGATCACAGACACCACGAGGATGAAGAGGACGAGGACGAAGTTCCAACGCCGCTAGAATCGGCTAAGGGAACCGTGGCCACGCGCCTTCTCAACATTACCGCCTAACGAGCCTTTACTCGTTTACTGTCGCCGTGGGGCGCTCGCTCCACGGCCACCTTTAGCGCCACCCTCTGGGGCGATAGGCGCTGTCATCTCTCAACTCCTCCGCCATTCCCCGATCTTTAGGCACCGAGATAAATAAGTACCGCGGTGGTTCGCACGAACCGTAGAAGATGGTCACGACGAACTTGTCCGGCTCGACCCCCACCAGGGAGCACCATGCGTCATTATTTTCAGGATTTTTCTCACGAAAAAATCGTAACGCCGCGCGTTCAGGTTTCGAATAGAGGAGATCGACAAGGGGTCCGAGCGCCTTGTCAACCACACGACGCCACATAAGCCCTCAACACTATACAGTACGGGGCTTCCCATGAGGGATGTCGTCTTAATCGTTAGAATTCATGAGAAATGGGCGCGCTTTTTTTCCGTGAGGGTGGCGCTCTACGAAAAGAGCGTAACTCACCCAGTTAATCCCACCTGAGGTACCGCCTTGGAGCAAAGGATTGCAGGGACTGTTTAAGTCGCCAGAGCGCTGGCGCGTAGTCTTCCAAATCAGCAAAGGCGTTCCAAATACCAACACCTATGGTACCTTTCAGGTGCTCACCTGTGGGACACGCCAAGCGATTCGACGACTGCGACAATCCCGCCGCACAAAGAAGGAACAAAGTGGCGAGCGGCGAAAGATTACCGTCACTGCATCGCGCCGGCAGCTCATGCAACGAACGTCCCAGCACATTCAGGTGCACTCGATACCCCTC
>CANLCB010000022.1 GCA_947488865.1 Deltaproteobacteria bacterium
CCAAGCCGACGTCGCGGCGGTGCGAAAATATATGAGTGAGAGCGCGTAGTCCTTCTCTGCTACGGTATACCCGTACACATACCCTGCACGCTTGTACGAGAACCCTGCATCTTTTGTAGCGTAAATGGCTCAAGATGATGAGGGATGCACTTCCCGCAGAACATTTTTCGCTCCCAAAGATCCAGGCTCTCCTAAATCGAGTCGACTATCTTCGCATGAGATCGGCACTCATCGCGTTAGTACTAGGATTTCTTATAGGGGCGCATTCAGCCTATGCGCTCTCGTCCACCGACGCCCACAGAACCTCCTCATCTAAAGAGCACGGTGTCGAAAAACGAAGCGACCGCTTTCTTAAGGTTAAATCATTGAATTTAGCCGATGAAGCCCTCTCCTCGGCAGCGCTAGGTGTGCCCAACAGCCCATCCCTTCAGAAACAAACGCCCGCTAGCGATGCTTCTCTCTCGAAGATCAAGGCTCTGGCCAACGGCGATAACCTCGTTAACCCCTGGGTTCCAGGTCGTGGCGCAATCGGAGTGCGAGTAAAAGTAACCTGGTAGTCAAAACTCCCCCCATCTCCCCGTAAAACGCTAATCCCTGGACACTTTTCGCTCTCTCGACGAAACTAGGGAGCTATGGCGCTTCCGGCATTTGACCAAACACTGACAACCCTCAAGGACTCCTTCGGATTCTCAACATTTCGTCCACTCCAACGGGAGATCGTGGAGGAGGTGCTTGACGGACGAGACGTGCTGGCGCTTCTGCCTACCGGTGGAGGAAAGTCTCTGTGCTATCAACTGCCGGCATTGATGCTCCCTGGCCTCACGTTGGTTATCTCGCCGCTCATCGCGTTGATGAAGGACCAAGTAGACGGACTCCTTGAAAACGGAATCAAGGCCGCGTACCTCAACTCAGGCTTAACTGAGGAGGAGTCAAAGGATACGTGGCGCGAGCTGTACAGAGGAAACATTAAGATCCTCTATCTCTCTCCGGAGCGTCTACTGGTTGAGGGAATGCTCGATATTTTGGAGCAACTAAAACTCTCCTTTGTCGCAGTGGACGAGGCTCACTGTATCTCCTCGTGGGGGCACGACTTCCGGCCTGAGTATCGAGCCCTTAAAGCTGTCCGCGCCCGCTTCCCCAAAGTTCCCATCCTCGCTCTCACAGCGTCCGCGACCGAACGCGTACGAACTGACATCGTCGATATGCTTGAGCTCACACAAGCCAAGCACTTTGTAGCGAGCTTCAATAGACCGAACCTCTCGTATCGCATCGTTCCGAGGCTTTCACCAATTAAGCAGATCTTGGAAATCATCGGTTCTCACAAGGAGGAGTCTGGAATCATCTACTGTCTAAGTCGCGCTCGCACAGAGGCTGTCGCTCTGGACCTCGTCTCAAAAGGGATATCGGCCGAAGCGTACCACGCTGGGCTCACGAGCAACGAACGCAACAAACGACAAGAGCGGTTTGTACGCGATGAGACGCAGGTAATGGTGGCGACTATCGCCTTCGGCATGGGAATTGATAAGCCAGACGTTCGCTTCGTTATCCACCACGATCTTCCGAAAAATATCGAAAGCTATTATCAAGAGACGGGGCGAGCTGGTCGTGACGGACTTCCAAGCGAATGCGTGATGCTCTACAGCTCATCAGACGCGGCGAAACTTCGCACTTTCATCGATCAACTCACAGACGAGAACGAACGCGATGTATCTTCTCGGCAACTTTCTAGACTTCTGCAATTCGCTGAAGGATCAGAGTGCCGCCGAGTATCCCTTCTTGGCTATTTCGGTGAAACGTACAAGGACGAGGGAGGAAATCCCACACGCACATGCGGAGCGTGCGACAACTGCCTAACTCCGCGAGAGGAGATAGACGCCACAGAGCTAGCGCAAAAAATGCTCTCGTGCGTGCTCCGCGCTCAAAAACATAGCGGTTTTTCATTCGGCTTGAATCACATCGTTGATATTCTCATGGGAAGCTCTGTCGAAAAGATTAAAAAGTTGGGACACGACCAGCTCTCAACCTACGGCGCCGGCAAGGGTCATACCCGCGCGGAGTGGCTCTACTATGGCCGAGAGCTCGTCACCAAGGGGCTTCTTCGAATCAACTACGAGCATTTCAATGTGGTAGAAGTGACTCTACAGGGATTAGATACACTCAAGGACCGAACAATCGTGCGACTAAGAGCTCCGCTCGTTTCCTCCGCTCTCTCAAATGAGAAGCGCAAGGAGCAACGCCAGAAGCTTGGCGCGTTCGAGTACGACGAAGATATCTTCAACAAACTCCGCTTGTGGCGCGTGGGTGTTGCCAAGGAGAAGGGCTTACCAGCCTATATGATTTTTAGCGACGCTACCCTGCAAGCCATAGCCGCTAAGAAGCCAAATCGCGTGAATGACCTGAAAGGCGTAAGCGGTATCGGCGAAAAGAAGTTAGCTTTGTATGGAGAGGCTATTCTGGAGGTTCTAGGCGAATAGCGATGGAGCATCTCCATATCTCCCTGAGATCGCGTCCCGAAATGAACCGGTTTTAGCCTGAGTTTGTTTTCCCATCGGAAGAGGCGCACAATAGGAAGAGCCACCTAAAGGAACTATATGAATCAAATTATCTACAACGTTACGGTCGGAGTTTCGAAGGAAATTAAAGACCAGTGGCTTCAATACATGAGGGAAATTCACATCCCACGGATGCTCAAAACCGGAATGTTTACATCCGCTCGACTTCTTCGAGTCCATGCCTTTGAGCAAGAAGCTCTCACCTACTCGGTACAATATCTGGCGGAAAGTCGGGCGCTATTCGAGGAGTACCAAAAAGAGTACGCCTCAGTGATTGACGAAGGATACAACGCCTCGTTTCGACAGAGCGCGCCCTGCTTTACGACGGTTCTGGAAGTTCTTGATTCGGTGACGTTCAATTAAAGTGAACGTTTAACATTCGTGCCCCTGGAGGGCCGGCGGCAGCGCCGGCCGCGGGTACGAACGTTACGAGACTCACCCGTTCGCACACGAAGGACTTGCACCTGCGGCCGGCGAGGCCGCCAGCCCTCCAGGATTCCGCGCAACAACATCGACGGGTCACAATTTTACATGGTTGTATTGGAGGGCCGGCAGACGTTGAGACGTGAATACGTCACATTTGTACCTGCGGCCGGCGAGGCCGCCGGCCCTCCAGAACCCCCCGCGACGAACTCCAGGGCCGTTCCTAAGCCGAAAATATCTTATTCTCCAGCACCGAGAGGATATACTGGCTCACTTTTGAAACTCCGGCCGGGGAAAGCGAGCTTTGCGATGAGTACATCGCCCCAATTCCTTCCGTACTCACAAGGAGATCGAGATCGAAAAATCCAACATCAAACTCAGCGGCCAGCTCCATCAGCTTCAGGTTCCATGCCGCAACTCGCCTGCTCCGCTCTCCCGAGGTGGCAAATCGACACCCCGACACAAGCACAACAGGAGACTTTCGATTACAGGCGACGCCGAGAAATTCTCGGATACCGCGCTCCGCTTCTTCGTTTAATTCCTGCGCCGAAGGAACAGCGACAACGAGCGACGCGCTTGAGTCGCAGTTGTTGACGGAGTTCAAAAGCTCCCCAACCAAGGACGCTTGAGTGTGTACCGTAATCGCGCGACTCTTCTTTATTTCGGACGACACCTCGTCCGCAGCTGGTACATTCATGAGGACAACTGACACGAGGTTCCGACTCCTAGCGTTTGGAGCCGCGCTCACTACTGGGACCACTCCCCATTCCCTGAACTGCGACAACGCCGCGTCTTCGCGCCCCCCAGCGACTTCATCACCGTTAAACCCGAGATACACCAAGTGCCCCTCGCTCTGTAGCACCCCTCCTATTGGATACTTGTATCTGGCAAGATTGAACGATAACGAAAACGTTGTGATCAACGATCGATCATCTGTCGTGAGAAGGGGAATGTAATGGTCGAAATTACCGCCGAGCGGTGTCCACAATCCATGCGTCTTGCGAGAGGTCGCGACAAAGCAATCAGCTACTCCGTAATACCGACCATCATCGCGAAATATATCGATACGCTCCGCCTCGCAGATCCCTCGAACGTCTTGGTACCACCAATTCCCCACCTTCTCTGAAGGGTGCCGAAGGGTAAAATCATCCATATCCGGATGAATTAAGACATCCACATCAAAGTACACATTCCAGTCGTACTCTTTACCGGCCTCGAATATCTGATGTTTCTCAAACGAAAGTGGCCAATCGGGGAATCGGCGCTGGGATATCACGTTTAAGTCCGCACCAATTTTTTCGGCGTACCGTTTGAGATACGGAAGCGTCACCTCAGCTAACGAAGCCTGCCAGCCCGGCATCACCATTACGTGCACACACTTCTTAGAGGACACCGTACGCCCCTCCCGCCTGAAACAAAGAATCCTTCATCGCGCTATCCACTCCATATATTCAAACAGCGCTACTCGAACAGGCAATACAGCGGCTCGTACGGTTTTGCCTCGCTACACTCACTCGGAGAAGCCTCCACGAACAGGTAATCCCCTCGCATCGCCTCATTCTTGAGAGGCTCAACAAGTTTAGAGTAATCCCCTACCCGCAATCCCAAACGTTCGCGTGTTTCTCCATCAACCAAAGCAACACTTCTGTAGGCCGTGTCATGATTGAACGTGGCCGTCGTGGGGTGGTCAAACGTAGTCAACGCGCTCAACAAAAATCCTGCCCGCGAGCAAAGAGCGACAAGCTCAAACGCCGAATATTCGTGCGCGTGAATAATCCCCGTGGGAGGGGGGCCGAAACAAGGGAAGAACATCGGATTCTCCCATTCAAGGGCGCGCGTAATAGAGCGCAACGAGTTAGCGTTTGGAGTACTCAAGAATAAACGTCCTTGCGGCCGTAAAACCCTGCGCATTTCCACCATCGCGGCCAAAGGATCCCTTCGAAGATGTTCTAAGACCTCTAAGCAAATAACCGCATCGAACGACTGATCAGCCTCAGGGAGCGCGTTTTCGATGTTGTGCCTTTGAACTGAATACCACGCGCCGCCTTTAGACTCGTCGATCGTTCTTGTAAAGGTATAGTTATCCCGTGAAAAGTAGTGGATGCTTTCTGGGGATCCAAAGAGCTTCACCGAAGAATGCGGCAATAATTCGGCGAGAAGCAGAGCCTCGACAGGAGAAGCGCCGATGACGCACACATTGTTCAGAGCGAAGCCAGAGGACAAAATACGCGCGTAACTCAACGAAATCCGCTCGCGATGTCCATTCTCTACATATCGTTTGGCGAAAGTACGAGCCCCCTCATGGGATACATGCGATCCCAACCGACGCTCAAGAGCGTCGTTAATATCAGTTAATTTAGAATCGTAGGTGGAAAAAGCCATTAAAAATTCTCGCTGTAGTGGCGCTTCCTCATACTAGGGCAACACCGAACCAGACGCCAAAGATTATTTTCCCCAACCTCTCTCGCTACTACCACCTCTTTGCCCCTTGCAGAGTCGTCTTGAGCGGTCGATACTCACCCAAGGCTAAAACTTTCTCCGGCCGTTACTAACCACCTCCGTTGAACAGCCTGTCGCGCCATGCCACTTCCGATCACCCTACCACCGGTATACTCCTCAGAGACGAGCGTTCGCAGGTCGAGCTTTACATTTCTTAAACGGGACGGAGATTTCTGCGAACAAGGAGAGCCAATCGCGTACTGCTGCGTTCACGCCCAATCGAACGCGCCGTCCAATGAGTTACCGCCACTGGCTCAAGATAGAAATGACGTTTTCGCAATCGTTCTCGCCTCTACGAGTGGGCGGGTTCAATGGAATTCCTCAGTGTCACGAGGGGGGTGGGTCGACTTTCTTCCAGGACTTGCGCCAATTGATTGGAACAATGAGGCGACTAATCTTGGAACGATTGAACCCGCCCCCGGAAACATTCGTACACCTCTGCATCAAGACCAATGCCTCATCATAGCGGTGGGGCATCGAGTCATTGAGTGGGCGGACGCGCGAGGAGGCATCCTTCCCGGCTGGTACAACAACATTCGTTCGTGGCCTTTTTCTGGACGTCCTTTACCCATCATCATGGCAACGAGTTGTGTATTTAGATTTGCTGTCCTGGGCGACCAGCGCGCCACTCAGGAGTTTCACCTGAACGCCCCCCGGCCCATTCACGTGGATTACCAGGGAGATACCATCCTTGTCCCTACTATCGGAACACTCCTCGAGGAACTCCTTCGCACTCCAGATGAAAATCTTGCGATAATGAAGGAATCGCATCGTTGGCTCGGCTCTCTTCAAGCTGCGGAGCCTTGGAATTCAGCGTCCCTTATTGGGATCATTATGGAGCGGGTAGCGAATGGAAGCCCTCTGACTCGCAAGCCTATCATTCTGCAACACACCGGTATCAGCACCATAGAGGACGCTCCTGCGATCGTGCTTTCGGCAGAATCTGAAGACGCTCTCATTTTTAAACACAAGACCCTCCCCCTGACACTCGCGTTTACAAATCTCTTCCGTATACCGAAGGATTTTCAGCGAATACTTCTCGAAGATTTCGTTCGATTACCGCCACGACCCGTGGAAGAGGTCGCGCTCTCCTATCAACATCTTTCCCACATACTTTCGGCTAGAGGGTCGAAGCTTTTTGTAACGAACAATTTCATCCAGGAACCAGGAAGTCCTCTTCTTCGCCCCGCCTGGAATACTGATATTAAAGAAACGTACAGCTTCAGAACCCGACGTCTCAACGAGGCGCTCTTAGACCTCCAAGCCCAAGATGCTCTGACAGTCCTTGACTTCGACGCGTTGAAAGCGACGTTTGGAGGTAACGCGTTTCCGGATAGCAGTCACGGAGATCGCCTCTTTGACGCGAGTAGTCGCGACCTGCTTCTCAAAGCGGCGTGTTAGCGAACTACATAAAAAGGTACTCTACGGCCATTTCTTGAAGCGTAGCGAAGGAGCGAGGCATCTCCTCATCGGCCACATCTGACAAAACCGCGATCGGTTTTCCGAGAGCTTGTCGCTCGCCTACAGGAACTAATATTTTTCGCAGAAACGCCTCGTGAGCGACGCGGATCTCTATCACCGCCTTGTACGACTCAAGCTCAACCAGCAGGACTCCTTGAGCGCACAACTCCCCCTCTTGCTTGTGCCACTCAAGCACGCGCAGCTCCTTGCCAGAGTCGATTGTATTTTTAAGGACAAGTAAATAAAGCATACACAAGTTCCCTAGGGCTCACAGCTCTCTAGACTCCATACATCTTGAGCAAGAGCCGCGCCTGATTCCAGCCTTCGATATGTATAGGTACCGACGCCTCCCTCACTCGAACGTTCCATGAACCACGAAAGGTTCGGCAAGAACCGGGAGAATACGCGCGGAAAACATTCGAATCGAAGTCTTGGCTCAATGTTTCCAAAGAAACGATCTCTCACACTCTCATCCCCTTCTGAAAGATCCCAGGAATAAAAATCCAGCGGAAACCACGCCCCATCCAACAAGACTTCACACCAATAGTGATAACTCGGACCGAAGCGGTGAAGCAGAAGCCCCGCCACTACTCGCGCGGGAATACCGAGACGCTCAAGTAACGCGCAAAAGTTCCACGAGCTCGTAACGCAATCAAACCACCCCGACCGAGCCCCTTCAACATGACCCGAGGCTAGGTGCTCAAGATGATACACATGCCCAGAGAGAAGACTCTGATGGAAGGATTTCCACAACTCATACGCTTTCGCTTTCTGGGATTCGAGTCCTTGAATGGTGGAAAGCGTCCTCTCGATTCGATCGGGAATGATGAATGGAGTAGCAACCCCATCGTGGGGAGCCGCACGGCTATCCTGTTCGGTTGTCGCCGATTGCGGGTAAACAGTCGCCGAGTACGCCACCTCAACGCTCCCTTGAGGCAACCCTTCTGAGAGCGTCAGATCAAGAAATCCCTCGCCTGATGTTTCGTGCTTAACCGAGCTACTGACTGAATTGACTGTCCACGAAAGAGCCCCTTGAGCGGAATGCTCAAACGGTAATGGCACTCGTAGTCGTGAAACGAGCCCTCCGTCCTGAGCGAATACCGTTCGCTTGAGACGCACAACTATTCGGCGTGCCCCGTTTAGAGCCGCCACTTCAGCCCGGCGAGTAGTAATGTACCGATCCCATACCTCACTTTCCCCCTCCCAACTGGAAAGTCGAACACGATTTAACGCCGCGTAGAGATCAATCGAAGACTCCGGGCGATCAACCGTGAAGCCTAAATCCCGAAGGTATCGGGCGACCTTCTCTTTTCCCGCGGCGGGATCTGCGGGCCATCCCATGTACAAACACTCCCTCTCCAAAGCGCCTACAGAGCTTACGAGATGGCGGGACGGTGGCGATGCATTTGATGTAAAGGGGCGCATACTATCCTCCTCCGAATAGAGGCGACAGTTGGCGGAACTTCTCAAATGACGAGAGATCCCCTCGCGCTTTCGTAATCAGTTCAGGGACCGAGCGAATCACGAGTTCCTCAGGAAGTGGCGTTGGCTCGCTCAAGCTCATCCAAAAGAATGGCAAGAGCCTAGCCTCAGAATTGGTATGTCGCTCAAGAAACAGAGGCTCCCACTCAGCCAATATGTGAAGGGGATCCCGCCACGTAGTGGAATGGCAAAGGTGATAACTCTCGGCGCCATCAATAAGACGCACTGGAATACTCTTACTCTCAAAGAGTGTTAACGCTAGATCTCGATGCTCGTTCATCTCTAAGGACTCACAGAATCCTCCCACTGAGAAAAACGATTCACGAGACACTGAGAAGTTGTGCGCGCTCACCGTCATCCATAACGAGTGTTGAAGCGAAGAATCTTTTAACGCCAAGAGCTCAAGCTCCGCTAATCGTCGCGGAACCGAACCGGGATAGATCCCCAAAACCGCCTTGCTGTGGAGCGCGGGGAAGCCTTGTCGGACATCCGCCTCGCGCATGAACTCATGAGGCTCGATGGGGCGAGTATTGTATTCGGGAAACAACTCCCCGAGTTCTGGGTCTCGCAAGAATCGGGGCTGCCGGAAGTGATAAACCTCCCCCCGGGCTATTGTGTGCCCTTCCGCGTTTAACGCGACATGGCGCTCTAGGCACTGAGGCGCGACAATGGTGTCACCATCCAGAAAAAGAAGAAGTCTACCGCACGCTCTCTCTGCTCCAGCATTTCGTGAGGCGCTGCGGCCTTTGCTTTGGGCGTGATGAATTGCGGTCAGAGGAAGAATGTTCGCGAAGCGTTCTAGGATCACCGAGGTCTCATCGAGGGACCCATCATTAACAACTACAACCTCCGCCGAGCTCGACCCCATGCGTTTGAGCGCCTCGTGTAGAGAGGCGAGACATAGCCGCAAACGCGGCCCCTCATTACGAGTAATAACTACAACTGAGATATCCATAGAGCCTTCAGTAAGGGTAGCAGTGGCATGCGGGTCGTGCCATCCAACTTTTCAAACAGGAACAGCGCCCGACGAACCAAGAAGTTAGCACCTAACTCACGGTCTTTTGAGATCCATTTGATTTAGAAATAGCAGGCTCGTAACCTATGAGGGTGACTCAATTTGAATCGCCCAAAAAAGCCCCCCCCTCAGTCTCCTCAGGAGAACCCGCTTCCTTTGAAATCACTCCCCCAAAAGGGCTTAGCGATTTCAAGAGCTCTCAGCAGCTCAGACAATCGGAACTTATCAATCAGTTCAGTGGTCCAGACGCCATCGGCGCCTCATCGACAGGGGGCCGAACGATCCAATTTTCACCCCTACCCACACTTCAAGCGCTTCAAGATGGGGCTGTCGCGGTACCACTGATTGAGCGAGCCTCTAACCCGTATCACAATCATCGCTCTCCTGTTCGAAGACTCTCGCTGAACGCCACCGCGCTCAACTGCGTCCTTGAGACCGCAAGTAGAGAGCTCTTTGAAAAGCTCAGTCCGACTCACCGAGAGATTTTAACTCAATGCTCGACCAATCCTGAGACATTCCCATCGGCGGATTACGCGATCGCCCCCTACGCGTTAAAACCTGGGCGCGTGAATGGTGATATTTTTGTCTCGGAGCTTGCCCGTTCAGATCTCTCGTATAAAGCAATCGAAATGACAGGATCGCCCGCTCGACTTTCGAACGCCGGCGCTGACGCCCCTTACGGATTTCTCCTAATGCACAAAGATACCCCAATAGCCGCGGTGTCCTACGTCGTGGCGGAGGGGCCCTCTCTGTTGGTAGTGATGACGCAACGACTGCGACACCAAGGTTTCTCGCCGGCGGAGCACGCAGAGGCTAAAAACCATGAGAAGGCCGCTAAGCGACTTCACCTCAAAGAAGCCATGCTCTCCCTTTGCTCATCAATCGCGTCCACCCTTGGATGCTCCTCGATAACGTATCAGGGGGCGAACAACAATCGCTGGGTTCACGAAATGGTATCGAAGGGCGGCGATGATGGTTGGGATTCTATTTGCGTTCCTCGCATGAAGCTTGAAGACGCCAAGAATACATACGATACGTTCTGCTTGGCTCATGGATTCACCCTAGACCAACAGTCAGGCAACTTCGTCAAAAAAATGTAGGTAAGCCTCTTCTCGTACAAGCTGGAAGGGTTTTCAAAGGACCATTACCGGATTCCAAGAGCTCCCCCGACTTTGCGCTTACCCAAAACGCCCCAAATAGGAGGAGCGACTACCAGTGAGAGCGCGGCAAAGAGGAAGAAGAATTGAGGTGTCGTAGGACCCGGAACCGCATTTTTTAAAGGACCAACCACGAGGGCAGTAAGGAGGTTCCCCAGCGACACCGAGAGCAAATAAAAGGAGGTGACGAAGGAGCGACTCGCTTCGGGAGCGTGCGTGTACGCGAGTTCAAGAGTTGTGATCGACACGAGCACTTCCGCGATTGTAAGGATTATATACGCGCCTACCTGCCACAGCACGCTTGGCTGAACACCGTTATCAATCAAGGTCTGAGTGTAGCCAACAACGCCAAAAGACAGAGCCGCCAACACCATTCCCACCACGACCCTTCCACGCGTGGATACCCACTGACGAGCGACCAACCTTGGATATACCACCCAGGTAAACAGTGGAGTAATGAGAAGGATGAGAATCGGATTGAGCGCTTGTACTTGAGATGGAAGCACTCGCAAACTCCCCACCAAGGGAAGCGCTACGGTAAGATTAAGTTTCTCCGCTTGAAACACCCACGACGAACCCGTTTGATCAAAGAGGGCCCAGAAGACCGAGAGTAACGCGAACACACACGCGAGGCGCCCAAGAGTCCCTCGATGCTCTATACTCCACAACCGCTTTCGATACTCTCGCCACGGTGTCGGAGGCTGAACTACATAATGTCGGCGCCCCTTCCAAAAAACGATCGTGGCTATTCCCATCAAAACACCCGGAAGGCCGAACGCCAGGTGCGGTCCATACACCTGCAAGAGCCACGGAGTTAAGAGGGTGGAGAGAAACGCTCCAATGTTAATAGCGATATAAAATAGACTATATCCCTCTGAGATCTTCCGCGCCCCGTTTTGGTACTGATCCCCCAGATGCGCCGACACGCACGGCTTAATCCCGCCCGCTCCGATCGCGATGAGCGCGAGCCCAACCGCCAATCCGACACGAGTACTATCGAGCGCCAGCGCGAGATGTCCCAGGCAATAGACACACGAAAGTAGGATGATAGTTTTGTATTTGCCGAGGAACGCGTCAGCTAGTATCGCGCCTGCTAACGGCACGACGTAATTCGCCATACCGAATATGTGATACCAGTACACAGCCTCACGCTCTTGCATAACGTGAAGCTCACCGGTTCGCCCAAGCAAATACGTAGTCATGAAGACCACGAGAATGCTTTTCATGCCATAGTAACTGAAGCGCTCGGCCGCCTCGTTTCCAACTATGTACGGTAATCCTCGAGGATGTCTTTCGGACACGAGCTATCCCCGCTTCAGAGATTAAAGGGTGCGAATACCTGACGCTCCAGCGACGAGCACTTCAGAGATGTATCCAATAAAGAGTCCACTCTCGACAACGCCAGTGATTCGCTTGATCTCTCCCTCAAGGGCCTCTGTGATTTTCGAGAAACTCGCGTCCAATATGAGATTTCCGGCCTCGGTGATAACTGGGCCATGTTTACCTGTGCCGCTACGAATAGAAACCTCGGTAGCTCCCGCTTTTCGAAGCTCTTCCTCCGCAAGGATAAGCGCGCTTGGAACAACCTCCACTGGTATCAGACATCCGACTCCTAGTGCCTCAACCAACTTCGATTCATCCGCAATCACAACGAAGTGCTTACACCGCTTAGCGAGGATCTTCTCTTGGAGCATCGCGCCCCCTTTCCCCTTAATCGCCCATCGAGCCTTCGTAACTTGGTCCGCTCCATCGAATCCCCATGAAAGGAATCCACGATAGCCCGGATACATAACGGTAAATCCAAGCTCCTGACACCGCCAGGCGCTCTGATACGAGGTTGGCACAACCGTCACTCGCAAGCCCTCGGCCTTTACTCGCTCTCCGATAGCTGCCAACGCGGCATCCACAGTGGTACCTGTCCCCACACCAATTACATCACCTGTTTTGACTCGCTTCGCGATCTCTTGGGCTACGATCTCTTTCATGTTCATAGGGCACGCCTACCTGTACGTTCCAACAAACTCTAGCAACAGGGTATGGGGTGGGAAAGGGAGGATTCCTTAGTATGCCTCTCAACCCAGTGATAAATCTCCCGCGCTCTATGACGCAAAAGCAAAACCTGACGAAATGCTGGCAAAGAAGCCCTCTCCTTGAGCAGCACCCCAGCGATAACCAGGACATTCCGCCAGAGGATACCGACCACGAGCGAGGACCAGCCGTGAGAAATATCCCAATTATTCAACTGTAGGAGGAACCGATTGCGGACACCGAGAAGGTTTAACATCGCAGGCAACACACTTCGACGCTCAGGCGTGACGACACGAACATGCGAGGCACGGGCTGTAGGCTCGTAGACACACCGCCACCCTAATCGCAAAGCTCGCCACGCAAGGTCAGCGTCCTCTCGATACGCGAAGAAAGCCTCGTCAAATAACTGGACTCTATCATCCGCTCCATTCTTAAGAGCAGGATACACCTGCCACACCACCTCATCGGAGATAGACTTTGGAATCGCGACACTCGTGATACACTCTTTTGCGATAAGGAGGCACGCGCCGGTTCCTCCAAAAACCACCTCGGGAGTTTCAAACTGCCCCTCGTCGGGAACACCACTACCTCGGTCAAAGTGTCGAAGCGCTGGAGTCAAAATCATTCCGGCGGCGTCAAGCACCGCCGGCTGAACGGGCTCAAGATCTTGCCCCGCTCTCATCAGCTTTGGGGTGACCATGCCAATTCGTGCCTCCGGCGCGAGCTCTTGAGCCATCGCCTTGAGACAGAGAGGCGAGAGCCCAACATCAGGATTGAGAACAAGGAGGGCGTCGAGCCCCTCACGGACACACATGGCGACGCCTTGGTTCTGAGCGGCGCTAAAGCCGAGATTCTCAGCGTTAACTGTTACGCTCACACCTGGACGCCCCGATGACGCGCGTACAATCGAAGCCGTCGAGTCTGACGACGCATTGTCGGTGACGTGAACAAAGAGGTTTTTCCCTAACTCGAAGCCTTCCTGGGCGAATACGTGCTCCAGACACCGAGCTATTGTGGCTTCACTGTTCCACGAAACTATATGAACGAGCACTTTCATGTGAGATTAAGGCTCCCGCGAACACACCCGTTCACTTAAGTCACTGACCAGCGCGCTCCAGAACCACGCTGAATATTTTTTCCAAATTCGACGGAGATGGCTGGGCGACATACTTCCCGTTCACCCATATCGAGGGAGTCCCCATCAATCCAGCGGCGTTACCAGCCGCTATGTCTTGCTGAATCTTTTTGAGGTAGCGCTGTGATTGCATGCACTCAACAATTCCCTCTTTATCGAGAGAAAGCTGTTGAGACGCGACATCCGTAAGAGCCTGCGTCGAGAGCTCCCCTTTCTCAGCGTCTTTAGAAAACAGCAGCTCCATAGACTCCCAGAACTTTCCCTGCTCTCCCGCGCAACGAGAGAAAAACGCCGCGGTGCACGCAAATTGATGCAGCTCTCGCTGCATAGATGGATTACATGATTTATCCAGCGGGTAGTTCCTAAACACGAACAGGTATTTGCCCTCGTAGCGCTTCAACAGATCATGAAGAGCCGAGTACATGTGCCGACACGCCGGGCACTCGTAATCCGCGAACTCTACAATTTGAATAGGAGCGGCTAACTCACCGTGGTAATAGTCGGAGAACGCTCCACCCCGTACGTCATTAGAAAACGCGACGACAGGAGACCGCTCCCACGCCGTGACCGGGTCTTGAGACTTCTCCTGTTGAGCTAACAAACGTTGAAAAACAAGCGTAGGAAGAGCGACGCTAATAGCCGCGCAGAGCGCTAAGATGAGCGCCGTCCCACGAACTCTCCACCCTGGTCCACGCACGATACCGAAGGCGATTCCAGTATAGGTGATCGCTTCTTTAATTCCGGTCTTCAATCCTTGGAACAATGCTCGCCGCCATCCAGAACGCCACGCGACCGCGAAAAGCAAAAAGTTCACGATGTACAATCCTATGCACATCAAACAGAGGGAGCCGATAAAGACCTCAGAGATCGCGAACAAAACGATGGACAGGATCGACGCGAAGGCCGATAGAAGTAACGTTATCGAGCTCCAGGCGCGAGGAGGTAAAAATCCGTTTATTCGAGAAAGCAGGGCCCCGATGAACAGCGCCGCATAAAAGAAGAGCCCATACGACGCCACGGGAATTCCGAACACCGCCGACCATTCACTGGCGTTAACCGCCTCGCAGTTGAAGTGCGCGTTGATATTACAGAAGCTTGGACCTGTCGCGAAGCCACCAACGTAAGCTACATGCTGCTCAAGCGCCACAAACGACAACCCAAGGCCAGCAACGCTCAGAAGAGCCGCTATCCATCGAGCTTTCGCGATTCGTGTTTCGTCTTGAATCATGTTCACGTTCGGTTCATACCAATATTTGACGGCTTTGGCACGGTACCAAAGGGGCCGATAAAACACCACGCTCCAGGACCTGCCCGGACTTACCCGTCAGGCATGAGCCAAAAAAAACGGCGACCTAGGTCGCCGTTTTCGCGCTTCTTAGAAGCCCCGAGGGTTACGCCTCAGACTCTCCGAAAAGAAGTGGTGGCCTCCTCAGATGAAACCCAGATTGAGAGAGCTTTACCCAAATCTCTTGGAGGATCTCTTTGCTCTGACTATCAAGGAGGTCATAGATGTTCTCCAAGCTCATAACCTGCTGCATAGCGGTCATAGCGAAGATCGGAGCGGCTTGCTCCTTCAACACCTTCTCGTGAACCTCAGTGATAAACTCCTTGAGGTCAGCCTTTGTGGAAATGTGAGAAATCTCCCTTGGCTCTTTCACTGGATCACTTTGCTCTTTTATTTTTGTTTCTTTCTTTTTCATATCCTTTACCGGTCTACAGCGATTATCTCTATAGCTTGATTGTAGCGAGTCGGATCATCCAAAGGATCCAATAACACTGGAGCATCTACCACAACAGCTCTCGTTTCCAAACGTCTAGGCTCCACCCCCGCCCTCACGAGCTGATTTACAAATTCCCGCGCCCTTTTCTCAGTCAGGTACGCCGCGTATGAGGAGTCTGGCGCAAGTGACTTCGCGTAGGAAGCGATAACTATTCTTGAGTATGGCACTCTGTACTCATTTAACCGAGCGATCTCTTTAACTATCGCCACGCCAGACGGACACATCTTAGCTGAATCACCGTGGAAGAAGAGATCCGCCGGATAGATGTCCCGACCAGGATGCATCTCCATTCGTTGTTCGTAGTGCTTTGCGAGTATCTCTTGAGCCTTTATTCGGCCTTGAGCGGCTTTTATCTGAGCCGCGGTGCGGGCCTGCTGATCTTCATCAGCGTCTTTCATCATCCCCTGAATAGCGCCAACAACGGCTCCGAATCCAGCGCCGATAGCTACTCCAGGACCAGCTCCAGCCCCCACCTGAACTCCGGTGATGGCCCCAGCTCCCGCCCCGTTAAGCGCTCCAAGGACTTCATGAGAAGCTAATTTGTCAGGCCCCTCTACCGGTTGAGCCGAACACCCAATAGCACAAACCGCTATCGCGAGGGACAAGCCGATACGAATCTGAGCGCTCAACATCCTCGAGGGGAGGTGTCTTAACTGAGTCATAGAGACAATACCTTCCGGTTAGCCGAAATGAACCCTCAACAGGGGTGTATGTCTATACGATGTCAGTCGCGAGTTTATTGCATCACAATTGAGCTTTCAAAACGCAGTTTGTTCAAATCGAACTTATAAGGCCATACGGCGGGGTCTTTTAAGGACTGCTCAAGAGAGCGATATGCCTGGTCGTTACCGACAACAACTATCACGAATTTCTCAGGGTTCCATCGTTTTTGCGCCACCCCTTCAACCGCCTCTGGCGAGACCTCCTGAATTTTCGACAGGTACGTTTGATCGTAGTCGGACGGGTAATTGAGCAGCTGTAGGTAAGCGTGACGGCCCGCGATATCATCCGTTGAGTCGAAGTTTAAGATGTACGAATTAGCGAGCGCCGTCTTCTTCTCGGCCATCTCATCGCCTCGAGGCAACGCGGTTTGCATCCCCGCAAGAACCTTCAACGACTCTGTGATAGCGGGAGCGACAGACTGAGCTTTTGTCTGCAAGAATACCATATTCACTCCTCGCACAACTCCCGGAGAGATTCCTCCATACACTCCATACGTCAATCCGAGCTGCGTTCGAACGCGTTGCATGAGGCGAGAACCAAACCCTGACATCCCGAAGATCTCATTGAAGATGTCTATCGCCGGATAGTCGGGGGTAAGGCGAGGAACACCGAGCTGCCCCATCTGCACAGAAGCCTGCGCGAACGGAAGTTCAATAAAGTAGATACCAGGCTTTGGCTCAACCGGAACTGGAGGAGGCGGCGGAAGCATACTTCCACGAGCGCTCCAAGCGCCGAAGTATTTCTCCGCCAACTCTTCAACGTGCGACCTATCAATACTTCCTGTAACTACAAGAATAGCTCCGTCTGGACGCACAAACTTTTGATGCAAGCCTACGATCAGATCTCGTGAGATGCCCGCGATATCTCGCTCCACAGTCACTCGTCCGTACGGCGATTCACCGTAGATTAACTGAGTAAAGGCGATAGACGCGACGGTCTCTGGATTATCTTTGCGACGTCTAATGCTCTCAAGCGCCTGTCCCTTCCACAGGGACAATCGGTCCCCTTCGAATCGAGGACGAAGGGCCACATCACTAAAGAGCTCGAACACCCGGTCGATATCTCCGGAGAGACACGAGAAAGAGACCCCTCCAAATTCGGCCGAGAACGAACTGGACACGGACGCCGACAACTCTTCGAGCTCCAGGTCGAGAGCGTCAGCCGAGCGAACGCCCGCGCCCCCCTGTCGCATCTGGTCGCCCATGGCCCCCACAACACCTCGCGGAGAATCAGGTCCCCACAACGCTCCTCCGCGAATAAACAACTTGCCGCGCACCAGCGGCAACTCATCGTCTTTGAGGTATACAACGGTTAAACCGTTCGCGAGCTTCCACTCTTGAGGCTCTGTCGGCTTAAATTGAGCGACCTCATCCACGCCGTAATTCGAACGCTCCATCATGGAGGAGCCCGATAAGGCGCAACCACTAGGAAGAAGAAGGATAAGAGAAGCGCAAAGAGAGACGATCGTTTTTCGCATAGCCAAATCCATCCCTTTATTTTTCACGCTCAATTGTGGCGATGGTTCGTCGGTCATCGACTAAATATTTCTGCGCCACCCGTTTAACGTCGTCAACCGTCACTTGCGTCATTTTGTCATACCACTCCACCGAAGCTTTCCATGACCCATACACAAGCTCAGACGACGCGAAATCTAACGCTAACGATTGGCTTGACTGAAGATGACCCAGGTACTCCATTCCGATGGATCTCTTAGCGATATCGAGCTGTTCCTGCGTTGGCCCATTGCGACGGAATCGATCCATCACCGAATCGAACGCGTACAACAACGCGTCGTTGGTGTGCGGAGCCTTCACCGTCGCCTCGAACATCAGCAGGTTCGGGTACGCGACTCCTGGCCCTTCCTCCTGCCCAATAGCGGCAGCGAGCTGTCTTCGCTTTACCAATTCCACATACAGTGGAGAGATCTTACTACCGGCCAAGATCTCAGCCGCCACCGTAAGAGGCGGATCGTCAGGATTAGGATAGTTCGGCTTCGCGTACGCGATGATGATCTGCGGAGACGCCCGCATCTTCAAAGTTACTCTACGTTCACCGGTCGGCTCGGGCTCAGTATCAATGTCGCGCTTAATAGCGGGAGCAGTCGGGATCGCTCCAAAATATTTAGAGATAAGCTTCATGTCCTCAGCGGGGTTCACACGCCCCACAACGCTCACCACGATGTTGCTTGGCACGTAATACTTCTTGCGGAAAGCCTCAAGCTCCGTCGCGGTCAGACCTCGAATGTCCTTCTCGTAACCAATCACTGGGGCCCGATATGGATGCCGCTGGTACGCGACGCCCAGGAGAAGCTCATACAAGCGCCCTCCCGGATCATCATCAAAACGCATCCGGCGCTCTTCTAAGACAACATCACGCTCTTGATAAAATTGGCGCATCACCGGACTGATCAGCCGGTCAGATTCCATACGGCACCAGAACTCGAAGGCGGAGCGCGGAAGATCCACAAAGTATTTCGTGAACTCTTTGTCGGTTGTGGCGTTCTGCCCTACCCCACCGTGCTGTTCGTAGCGGCGACTAAAATCATCTCCAATCCAGATCTCTTTCAGCTCTTCATGAATCTCGTCCCACTCGGCTTTCTGCTCAGCGGTCAGGTGATTGGCCGCGTCAGACTCAGCGGATATCTCCTCAAGACGCCTGAGGAGTCTTTGCTCCTTAGAGAAATCTTTTGTCCCGACGGTCTTTGTTCCCTTAAAGGCCATGTGCTCAAAGAGGTGGGAAATCCCCGTCTCTCCGACAACCTCATCACTTCCGCCCACACGAACTACCACCGCGCCGGAAAAAACTGGCGCGATACCTCGATTATAAAGAATAACTCGAATGCCATTAGGAAGAGTCTCGTAGTGGACCTTAGAGGCCATCGCCGCGAGAGCGCTGGAAGAATCATCCGCCTGAGCGGGGTTCGTCACAACCGGAGCCGAAACAACCAACCCCATCATCGCGAGGCTAAGAGCGCGTAACAAAAATCTTGGATGCTTCACAAACAGTCTCCTTACCTACAAGACTCGTATCACGCCGGACGCGACCGGCCATCAAACGACGAGTCGGAGTAAGACTACTTTTGACTCATGCCAGAGACAAGGGATGCTAACGAGTAGTTTTCGAGAGGGACTCTTAGAGTTAGTGCTCAATCTGTGACGCTGAGCATATCTCAACCTGCCCAGGCGCTTTCGGCAAAACAAGCGTTACGACCGTTCCGCCGCCTTCACGGGTATCAAAATCAATACGTCCACCATGGGACTTCGCGTAGCTAAAGGCGATTGGAAGCCCCAGGCCGCTACCTTGCTGCTCATTTCGCTCTCGGTCGATCTGTCCAAAGGCTTCACAGGCATGCGCAAGCTGTTCGAGGTCAAAGCCAGCTCCTCGGTCTTTTATCGCGAAACCAACTTCTGTCTCCGTCGTCCATACTTCGAGTTCAATCTCTCGACTCTCAGACGAAAACTTATCGGCGTTTGAGACTAGGCGGTCAAGGCAATCAACCACATGCTGTTCGACAACGGCGACTTGAGCGCCCCGACTCCCATCGATAACCTTAAATGAAATCCCGGACTCCTCATAGCCAGCCGACTTAAGCGTGAGGAACCGTTCGAGCACACCAGAGGCCGCGACGGTTACAGCGCTTGTCTTAAACGCCTCGGCCGTCATGCCAGCCTCAATTTGTTGAAGTGTCAGAAAATCTTTCACGAGCTTCTCAAGCCGCAAACCACCTCTTCGCACCGCCTCGAGCAGTCCGAGGGCCTTCTCGGAATTCAACGAGTCGCGATGCTGCATCAGCAGCTCCATACCAATATTGATCGCTGTAAGTGGAGTGCGAAACTCATGAGAAAGCGTATGCACGACCCGGCGCCTGTAGGCGTCAAAGTCACGTTTAGTAAGAGCCTCCGCTCGAGCGTAATCACCCAATTTCTGTCGAACCATCGACAGTAGTTCCTGAGGCTCAACACTCTTGGAGATCACCACTTCTTCCTTCGTATGTTTTTCAATCTGCTGGATAGTCGCCGCGGGATTGTTAGAAGTCATAAATACAAATGGAACCTTCTCTCCATGTGGTTGTTGTCTCACCTGCTCCATAAATTCGTACCCCGTCATGGAGGGCATCACGACATCGCAGATGATAAGATCTACCGAACGATCCTTTAGAATTTTGAGCGCTTCAGCGCCGCTGTACGATTTGATGACCGAATATTGGCGCGAGGAAAGCACACCTGTAAGCATCGCGACCATGAGCGGATCGTTATCAACGATCAGCACGGACGGCTTGAAACTTCCAACCGTTTGGGACTTCATTGGACGTGGCTCCTCTCTTGACATCATGCTTCCGTCCTTGAATTATCGGCCGTCCCCGCTAAATCCTTGAAGTCATAGAGGGGTTGTTCTACGAAGGAGCTATATGGCTAATATCTTTGCATTATTTCCAGGACAGGGTTCTCAGAAGGTCGGCATGGGCAAGCAGCTCTTCGAGCAATACCCCATCGCAAAGGAGCTTTTCGAGCGGGCTGATAGCGCGCTCGGCTTCTCCCTCTCCTCTATTTGCTTTGAAGGCCCCGCGGATAAATTGACCCTCACGGAGATTACGCAACCAGCGATCCTCACCGTGAGCTCAATCTGTTTCCGACTCTTCCAACAACAGCCTCAAGCGAATAGCCACTCAATTGTCGCAGCCGCTGGACACTCACTCGGCGAGTACTCGGCCCTCGTCGCGGCGGACGCTCTCTCTTTTGAGGACGCGGTACGTCTCGTTAACAAGCGTGGTCGCTACATGCAAGAAGCCGTACCAGTAGGCACAGGCCGCATGGTCGCGGTTCTCGGCAAAGAAGTCGCGGAGATTCAAGCCGCGATTGACGCCAACACCGCGGGTGTCGCGGAGATCGCCAACATTAACGCGCCTGGCCAGATTGTGGTCGCTGGATCCGTTGAAGGCGTAGCGGGCTTTGTTGAAAAACTCGGCACCGCGAAAGTAATCGACCTCCCTGTAAGCGCGCCGTTCCATTGCAGCTTGATGAAACCCGCTGAAGAGAAGCTCCGAGTCGATCTCAACAACATCTCTATCAAGAAGCCAAACTTCCCTGTGTATCAGAACTTCACAGCCGCGTTCTCCGACGACCCTGAGGTCATTCGCGAGAACCTCGCCCGTCAGGTGTGCGGACGAGTGCGATGGGTAGAGTGCGTAGAGAACGCGAACCAGCAGAAGCAACCATCAGCAGTGTGGGAGTACGGCGCTGGCAACGTGCTCACAGGACTTGTGAAGCGCATTAACTCAAGCATCCCGCGCGTGAACATAGACTCGCCGGAGTCTCTTGCGGGCATGGCGGCTTAACGTTGCAATGAGCGGGCG
>CANLCB010000023.1 GCA_947488865.1 Deltaproteobacteria bacterium
AACTGTCCTTTGGCGATTCGGTTAGCGAAGCGCCCGGTGATAGTTCCGAAGTACGGGTGCCGCGCTTCGTAGGGCGCAAGCGAATCGAACCCTAGCACGACATCGGCCATATCGTGATTTCGGTCGGGTGTTTCAAGAGTTCGTAGAATGCCGCCCCAAGAGAGGATGCCGGCTCGCACTCCGCGGGCGTTTGAGAGTACGTATTCCTCAACGGCAAGTCCCGTTGAGGTCGTCCCGAAGGCGTGCTTTTCGATTCGTGTGGATTCGGGGTGTAGGGTGGGGGTGGACGTTTTCATAATGCTGCATCCTAAAAAGTTAAAGGTTGCGATCATCAGTCCTAGCGTGAGAATGGTTCGCTTCGCCATGAGGCAACGCTGCCTTAAGGAGTCTTTCCTGTAAAGGCGCTATAGGGGCCGAACCAAAAGAACCCTTGGGTTTTTAGCGGCTGGGTTTTGTGAAGAGGCTCGGCGACGGCTCTGTGCTCGTGGTCTTACCTATCTTGGCGTTTTTGGCGGACACGATGTGGTCAGCTAAGAGCCCGGCTCGGGAGAGGGCCTCAGTCATCGCGTGATTAATCATAGTCGCGTCGCTCTGACGAGCATTGGGCAGAGCGCCAAACATCTGCCAGCTCTCGATACCCTCGACTACCTCGGACCTGATGGTGCCGTCTTTTTGAACTTCTCTGAATGGATATCTCTTCTTTTCTACGTGAGAAATAGCTACGAGCGCCCCGATGCGCTCAGCGAATCCAATTCCGCCTCGGTCAGCGAGATGCTTTCGAATGTGGTACTCGAATATCGACATTCCAGCGCGCTCGTTCTCGCATACCAAGGCGCAGTCCTTAATCGCGACTGTTTCTCCTGAGAGCGCGAGTTGCCGACCCTTTGGTGAGAGCATATCCAGGGTAACATGCAGGACAGGAATATAGTCTTTGTCTACTGGGCGGGCGAGCGCGTTGTGCCGGTGCGGGCAGTAGAGTCGAGGTTGGTCCTCCGGCGCGAAGAGTTTTCGCGCGTCAGGGGTTGAAAGTTCAGAGATTCTTTTTACGAAAGCTGTTGGTGTTACCTGATTCCATTCAACGGCGCGGTGATAAGCTTCAATCAGAAATGCTTCGAACAGCTTGGCGGCCGGTCCTTTTGAGACGTCCCGATAAAGAATGTCTCTGGCTTTTACAAGATTCTTAGCGGGGGTTAAATCGTTAAAAGCGATTGTCCCGTCGGCTGTCCGCTCAAGGCTGTCCATGAAAGCCTGTCGGTCAATCAGCTTGGCGATCCTGAAGTCTCCAATGTGAAGAGAGTCCGCGATCAGATAGGCAAGGCGATCTGACCAGTCCGCGGCTGGGTACAAAGGATCTCTCGAGTTATACAGGATGGACTTAATACGTTCGAGGCGAGCGCTTCCAAAGTGGTCCACAAACTCAGGGGAGCTCAGGATCTCTTTGGTGCGGTGCTCGTGACAGAAGTTTGGGTTGCCAGGAGTGCCTTGGTATTCAGGGAATGAGTTAATGGCGGCCTCAGACTGGTGTGACGCGATGATATGCCCTAAGTCGTGCATCGCGACGGCTGTCACAAGATCAAGGGCCTGTTCTCTTGAGAGCTTGAGTCGTACGGCCATATCCATGGCGAGCTCGGTGGCGTAGAGCGTGTGAGGAGAGAAACGCGTATGATCCGCCGTTCGGAAAGTGTCGGTATGGGCGACTCCCATGCAGAGGTGGGTGTCGAGCTTCGCGACGAGGGGGTGCTGCAGCAGAAAGGCAATATCTTTCTGGTAGAGGGCCGGGTACGCGTTGACCCTTTCAGGGGTCGGGCGCACCAAGTTGTCAAAATCGTCAGCAAGCTGCGCGTACACGCCGAGTCGGTCGGTTGCCACTGATGTTGATGGTGATGCCGTTGGGGTCGGGGACTGGCCGGAGTTGTTGGCGTCGAATTGGGGGGAGGGAAAAATGGAATCGGTCTTGGGAAAACCGGAATGGGCTCGATTAGGTGTGAGTACCACCTTATCCAAGCGTACCTCCGCAACGTGAATGTGCGGGGTGTACGAAGAACTTGACCTTCATACGCATCTCCCAAAAGGAACTTCAATAAGTGGCCAGCTCCACTTGCGTGGTGCGGAAGTTCCTCTCCCGCAAGGGCCGTTGACCAGTAAACTACAACTCTGAATCCTAGTAAATCCTTAGTTTAAGTTTTTTAAAAGAGACTATAAACACCAGCAACAAACTCAAGAAGGAGAGTTAAGTTGTCGTATTGAGGTGGGCATCCAAGCTATTTCTCGCTCGGGGCTGAGAACGCACAGGTGAGCAGCGTTCATGCTCGTAAAAAATTACCCGTGAGGTGTCGGGTCCTGTCCGTCTTTGACTCCATCGCCATCAGTATCTGGGTTGGTTGGATCGGTGCCATAGCGGGAATTCTCAAAGTCATCATAGAGGCCGTCGTTGTCTTGGTCGAGACGCTTCGCGGCAACGTGTGTCAGGTATGTTGTTTTCAAGTACTTGATAAATACTTTGGCCATGGCGTCGTAGCCTTTCGATGTTGGATGAATCTGATCTCCTGAAAGTAGACGCTTGCTGACTGTGTCGAAACGAAGGTCCGCGATAAATGACTCCGAATTAGCTTTGTCTATTAGAGAATCTAATTCTTTAACCCACGGTCCTTGAGAGCCACGATTGGGGAACATGAGAACCGCGGTAACGATTAGCGGTGAGTCGCCGGTAATAGTCGAAGTTCGCTTTTTAATGAGGGACTGAACGCGCTTAAGATTTCTCAGAGTGTTGGAGGGTGGCCCGAACAACCATCGGTCATTCCGCCCAATATCAACAACAACGAGGTCCGCGTTCGTCAGGGTGGAGGCCAGTGATGCGTCGCCTGTTCCATCGAATGCGCGTTGAATACGAAGGATGAGATCCAAAGTTTGAAGTCCTGGCACGCCAAATTTGGAAAATTTGGCGTCTGGGAAGGCTTGTTGACATCGCAGGACGTACCCACCTTTGTTGTTGTTTTTTGTGTCGCCGATGCCCGACACGAGACTGTCCCCAAGCACGACAATGGAAGCGGTCCCATCGCAATTAAAGTCAGGAAGTCCCGCTACTGTCGGACAGGCGGACGCAATCGTTGGGAGAGTCGCTAGCAGGGAGCTTAGTAAGGTAAGTAAGGTTCTCATATCGGCGCCTATAACAGTTATCGAGCGTGGTATAACAAAGCTTAAACCCGCCGCGCAACTTTGTGCGCAGGTCTCGTCCTCCTTGCTATCAATATGAATGGAATCATTCACCCTTTGTGGGTGGGTTGGCGCCGCCCTCAACAGCGACGGCCCGTGGTAATGTTTTGGTCGGAAAAGCCGTTTGGTCGGTAGTGCGGCTAGTCATGGGGTTCCTTGAATTTCCATGCTCGTGTCTGAGTCTGTGTTTGAAAGCTTGGGGCGGAGTTTGTCCTATAAGGACGAATAAATGTGGAGGCACAGGGCCGGAGGAGGATGGTTCTTTGTTCGCGAAGATGTTGAGGTTAAGGGCCGAAGCTATCGAGCGGGCGCGCTCGTGGTACGCCACGGGGATAGATGGCGCCTTGATACGACTGTTGGGGTTGTGGCGAGCGCCATAGATTCCAAGGTGTGTAGAACCGTTTATGGGGGATTAAGCTTGCGCATCGTTACCTGTAATGGAGACGGAAAGCTCTCGGGAAAAAGATCGTTTCTCACGAGGTGTCGCTACTGTTGTCGTCTAGGAAAGTGGTTGAGCCTGCCACTAAAGGCGCGGCACGTGTCTATATCGTCTAAGGCGATCTGCTCCATCCGGTGGAGATAATCTCCGCGTGGTTGAGGGCAGGCGTCAGTAATAGTGCTTTAGCAAACTAAGACGTGCTTAATGAGTAGGGTTTAATCAACTAACGTTGATTGAACTTAATTTCAATGCGTCTATTGCGAGATAGAGCGGCCTCATCGTTGCCGGGATCGATTTGTTGATACTCACCGTATCCTGTGGCTGAAAGCCGCTCAGGAGGGATTCCTGACTCCACGAGGAATTTCACCACAGAGATGGCTCTCGCCGCGGAAAGTTCCCAGTTCGAGCGGAATTGAGGGGAGTTGATTGGTCGTTTGTCGGTGTGTCCGATAATGCTTACCATCCAATTGATATCTTTTGGAATCGTGCTGGTTATCTCTTTTAGGGTTTCCGCGAGCTTTACAAGCTCAACTTTTCCGCTTTCCTCCAGATCCGCGGAGGCCGACAGGAAGAACACTTCAGATTGGAATACGAAACGATCCCCCACGATCTTAATGTCAGGGCGATTTCCGAGAGCCTTCTTCAGTTTCCCGAAGAACTCTGAACGGTATTCGGACAATTCCTCAACTTTTTGTAGCATCTTCTTCTTGAGCTTCTTGTCGAGGTCGGCGATCTTGATTTCCTTGTCAGCGATCGAAGTCTTGGCGGTCGCGAGATCCGCTGTAAGAAGGGCAAGTTTCTTGTTAAGTTCCTCGACTCTCGCGAATAGGTCGGATAGTTGAACCTTCATGGTGGAGGCTTCCTGAGTCACTCGGGCGAGATCCTGTCGCGCCGAGTCACGCTCCTTCTCTACACCCCCAACTTTGCCTTGCGCTTCTAGTAGATTTTTTTGCGCGAGCGCTATCTCGTTATTTGTTCGAGAGATTTGGTCTTCTAACTCTTTCTTCTTTCCGCGTAGGCTGTCGGAGGTGCCTCGCTCGATGTTGAGAGCATCAGTGAGCTTTTGAAGGCGAACAGCCAGTTCGTTAACTTCCGTCTCTCTGGTTACGAGCGCGTTTGACAGCGCGAACTGAGCGGCCATCATCATTACAAGAACCAGGGCCACCATCATGAGCATGGTGGAGAGGGCGTCGACATACCCTGGCCAGATGTCCATCGTCCTTCGTCGCGCGCGTCGATTTGAATAGCTCATAGTGCCGATTCGTTAAGCGTTGTTGTTTGCCTCACTGGAGGCGAGAAGTTTGGCGATGATCTTCAGTTCATCCCGAAGCTCAGAGGCGAGGGATTCCGCGGAACGGGAGACCTTGTCTCCGATGTCCTTGAGGTTGAGGTCAATACGACGAGTGTGTTCTTCGATTGTCTCCTGGTTGGTCGCGCTCAATCGGTCAGCGAGTCGAGCCAGGACAGGGGATACTTGTTGCTGGATATCGGTCAGCTTATTGAGTACGTGTTGTTGGGCTTTGAGGTGATCGTCAATCGCCGCCGCTCTTTCAGCCAAAGAGAACATCGAAGCGCGTTCCGAGCTGCGAGCCTCCTCTTGCATTTTGAAAGTCTTGTGCATCCTGTCCAATTGTTCCGCAAGATTTTGCACGAGTGCCTCTTGATATCGAGCTGGCGCGACGTTGACTGGAAGTGCAACGGGCTCAATCACGGACTCTTTATTCTCCGCGCTAGCGGAGCCGCCAATCCATTCCTCTAGCTCCTCGCAGAATCGGCTTTGAGCTCTACCTGCGTTCAAGTCCAAAAAGCCGAGGATAAGAGAGCTTCCCAGACCGAAGAGGGAGGCGCTGAATGAAACCCCCATGCCTTCAAGAGGAGTCTTGAGGCCTTGCTTGAAATTATCAAAAACTGCTTTGAGATCTCCGTCTCCGACATTGAGGCCCGACATGACTGACCCAATTCCCGCGACGGTCTCGAGAAGTCCCCAGAATGTTCCTAAGAGACCCAGCAAAATGAGGGTGTTCATGAGATATCGTGATATCTCTCGGCTCTCGTCAACGCGATTGAAAACGCCTTCTAGCATCGCCCGCAAAGCCGCTGGTGAAACGGAGGTAGGTCTGCCATAGCCCTGTAACGCGGGGGCGAGAGGGACTAGGACCGGCGGTACGGATGAGAGGGGAAGAGACGCTCGCTTGAAATTGTTTACCCAAGAGATCGCTTGATATACCCGGAACACCTGACGGAACGCCGCGCCCACCCCTACCGTGAGGATGCAGAGAATCAACGCGTTCAACCAAGGGTTCGACGCGAACGCTCGTCCAAGGCCACTGACGAGGCAGATGCCAACGGCCATCACAGAGAGGGTGAAGGTTACCATTGTTGAAAGGGCTACAGTTGGTTTCTTCATGGTAGCAAGTCCTGAGAAAAGTGCGCGTTGGGTGAAATGCGCACGCCACATTACTTATGATGCTGAGGGTATTGGCAGGCGGTCCGAGAAAATATGGTCAAGAGGGGGGAATGTGGCGTATCTAATGTTGTTCGGGGCTTAGGTGATGTTAGGCCCAGGCTGCGATAGCGAAAATGACGATCATCGCCACCGCGACCGCCACCTTAAGAGCCGTTCCGATAAGCAGCCCAACCCAGGTTCCGAGGCCCACACTTGCCGCCCTTGGCAAGGACCGCTGGTGCGAATATTCGCCAACGGAAGCTCCGATAAAGGGGCCAATAATCATTCCTGGGAGGGCGAAGAATATTCCCACAAGCGAACCAAGTGTCGCACCGATTAACGCGCGTCGGCTTGCGCCCACCCGTTTAGCCCCAAGGCCTGAGGCCACTATGTCGGCGATAAATCCTAAGGCTGCTAAAAAAGCGAGGGCGAGCAGCGTTCCACCGGAGATGATCTTGTAGTCGCCCCACCACGCTATCAGCCAAGCTCCGAAGAAGATGAGAGGCGTACCCGGCAGGGCTGGTAACGCGGTTCCCAGGAGTCCGATCCCCATTGCTATGATACCGAAGGCCCAGATGACGTAGATCATATTTGCGCGTGGTTCTTGTTCAAACTGCAGAACAAATTAGCACTGAAGAAAGTCCTTCCGCTATGGTGCATCACGGAATCTCAGTACTGAACAGGAGAAGGGGGGCGGGTGTGTATTGAGTTGCTCTCGTAGCCAGAGAGAGTGAGTATGAGGTTAAAAAGGGGGCGCTCCCTCAGCATAGCTCAACACTGAGGGAAAGCCTCCTTGCCGACTACTCGTCGTAGGGAGCTTTGATAGCAGTAGTTCCACCTACCTCTGGGATCACGAGCACACTGTGAAAGTGTTTAAATGAGGGGTCTGTTGGATGTCGCAGCGGCTCTATATTGGGGTCGATAGCGTTCGCTGGAACGCTTAAATACTTCATTCCTGAGGCTCCTTCGACCCATCGTGCCTCGGGATGTTTTGCCAGTTCTTCCATCTTTTTTGCGTTCGCGAACATAAGCGACTCCGTGCCAATATTTTTTTGAGTGTATCTCAAGCATGCCGCCTAATCTAATTGCGAGCTCAAAGTTAATCCGATTTTTCGCCCGACTGTCGCGATTTTTCGTCGGGCTCTTCGCGATCGATAGTTTGCGACGCGGTGGTGTTTTAACGGATCGCTAAACGACGATCTTCTCGGAGCCGGTGTAGTCGATACCTACGAGAAAGGGGATGGTTGTGCTACGCCTAGCGGCGTTGGGAAAAAATGCCCCCGTCTACAGCAAACCTTCGGAATTTTTTGCTTCTCGGGCTGCGGTTAAGTGCTTGATTAAGTGTCGAATGTACTTGGCCGCTGTTTTGCTTACAGAACCTCGTACAACTTGGTGGGTAGGTGCAGGACGCGTCACTTGGCTTGAGATGAGCCACCCCCAACATGAGGAAATTCATGATTCGACGCCTGCAACCGGAACCTCCGAAAGTGGATACGTCCGCAAAAAAGACGGACCCCACCAAGGACTCAACAGATCAAGAGAGCCTCGCTCTCGAATTCAAGAAACTACTCGATAAAGCTCGTGGTGGAGTCGAAGGCGCTCAGAACGAGGTGGTGGCTCTCGGTCTCGCGCTGGCCCAAGCTGTCTCGACCGCTCGGGTTCAGCATAAGGAGATTAAGAAGGGCGCGGACCTCGGTGACAGCGGAGACGCTTCGGATGCGGAGGTAAATACGCAAGTTAAAGGCGATGATTCCGCGTCTTGCGCGCTGGCACAAGACGCTCGGGTAGAGGTCAGGACCTCGAAAAATGGCCCTACAAAAGCCGACACCAGTGCCGTGGATGATCAGTCTGATAGCGAGGTTGTTGCGGAAGATGTGAGCGATGAAACCCTTGACCAGGGAGGGGATGAGATATCCCTTGATGACGAGATAGTGTTCACGGACGTCGAAGACGCTGTCGTGGATACTCAGCTTCAGGTCGCGGGGCCGGAGATCTCCGCGGTGCAAACGCAGGTTGCGGCTGTGGTCGCGCAGTCTCAGGCTCAGACGGTTGTCGCGAGTGGCCCCGTTGAGTCGCAGGAGCTAGTCGTTCATCATGCCAAAAAAGATCGCGGTACCAAGTCCTCCGAGGATGAGGGGGATGAGGATCTCTATCTCGATGGTGATGATCAGAAGCTCGCTTCGTTCCAAGACCCTGGCGCGTTGAAAAACCAATCAAAGCCGCTCTTTGAGACCCGCGCTAAGGCCACGGATGTGCCTACGGAAAATTCTGAAAAGGTGTACGAGTCCGCTGATAATCAGGGCTCGCCAAGCTCCGAGGGCCAGCAGGGACCTAAAAACCAAGATACCTCGTTTGGCGCTGGATTAGGCGAGGTTGTAAAAAGTCTTCGCGAGGGAGAAAACACTCCTCGAACACATAAGCAGGAGAGTTCGTCTGTTACACAAAACAGTTCTGAGATGTGGGCAACTGCAAGTGTCGGG
Source organism: Deltaproteobacteria bacterium (assembly GCA_947488865.1). GTDB lineage: Bacteria > Bdellovibrionota_C > UBA2361 > UBA2361 > OMII01 > OMII01. Next base: position 8,579 of record CANLCB010000023.1, read on the forward strand.
CGGGACCGAAATAGCGAATTGTCACTTCAAGTTACCCTTCTTCGGCAGGCTTACGACAGTTTGAGGTCGCAAACTCAGGGCAATTCGGAAGCTCGTCCGAAGGCTTCAACGTCGACTGTAACGGGGGCGGGCGCGTCCTCGGAGCCTCGCGCGACTGAGCACGATACCGCTCCTCGACAGACTCGGCACCTCAATCGGACTACGCAGCAGCGTATGCTGGAGCGAGTAGAGTCGGCCCTAAAGGAGGCTGCTCGTAGTCGAGACGGCAAGACAATCAGCCTCAAGTTGGAGCCCGTAAATCTCGGTCAGGTGAAAGTGGACGTAAGCCTTCGGGATGGTTCGCTTCATGCGCGGGTTGTTCCTCAAAATCCGGAAGTTGTACAGGCTTTGCGGGACCACTCTCACGAGTTGCAGGGGGCTTTGCGTAGGCTGGGGCTCAATGTGGAGAAGGTAACTGTGCAGGTGACAGGGGACACCTTCCAGCAGGCCATCACTGATTCCAGAGGGTTCTCCGACGGCAAGAGTTTCCAGCAGGAAGGGAACAACATGCCCGGTAAGGGAGGACAAACCCCTGAACATACATTTGGCAACGAAATTGCTGATGTTCCTCAAGCAGGCAGCACTGAGGCAGGGATTGCCATGGCTGATCACTGGATAGCGTAGTAGCTAGGTAACGAAAATGGCTGATTTAACACCAAGGGCGATCTCGGGACTCTCCTCAACAGGGGCGACAACCCAGACGACGAAAAAGAAAGATGAGATGGGGCAGGTGGAGTTTATGAAACTCCTCATTGCGCAGCTCAAAAATCAGGATCCAGAGGCTCCCGTAGACAGTAAGGAGTTCGCGGTTCAACTTGCGCAGTTCACTCAAGTAGAGAAGTTAACAGCTATTGATGACAAGTTAGGTAAGCAATCTGACACAATTAGTTCAGTAGCTGGATATTTGGGACAGCAGGTGAGCCTGTCGGATAGGACGTTGGCAGTTAGCGGCGGTCAGGGAGGACAGCTGCAGATTAACCTTCCTGCCGCATCGACAGAGGTGAAGGTTAACTTGCTAGATGCGGATGGAAAGGTGGTCGGAGAGAAGACCTTCTCCAATCTCGCGGCTGGCAAGCAAGTAGTGACCTTGGATGGTTTGGCTGTAAAAGATGGGTCCTACGGATTCTCGGTGGCGGCGGTACGGCCATCTGGAGCGGGATTTTACGCTCCACCCGCGACCGTAAGCGGTCTTGTAACTGGATTTATCCCTGGTCCCGATCCGAAGTTGGTAATCGGCAATCGAGAAGTATCAGTTGGCGCGGTAAAAGAAGTGACCCTACCTCCTAAAGGATAGGGCGAAGTAAAAAGAGCGGAACGAAACAGGGACGTCGTTTCCAGAGCAGTTCCTTCAGGATGAAGCGCTTGTAGTACACCAACTAAAAGCTGGGCTTGCCCCGAACGGGAGCAGGCATGAGAGCAGCTCTTTTTTTGAGTAAGGGAACACGTGCCAAGCATAATTAACGGACTATTCGCAGGTCGCGCAGGAGTTTCTAGCCACGGTATCGCTATCTCGGTGGCTGGTGATAATATCTCCAACTCTAATACTATCGGCTATAAGTCAAATCGAGCGAACTTCGAAGACCTCATGGCTGGAGAGGGAGTTCTTGGTAAGCAGGTCGGTAGCGGATCCAACGTCGCTACTGTTCAGACGATATTCGAGCAAGGAACTCTCGAGTTCACGGGTCGTCCAATGGACCTTGGAATTTCAGGAAGCGGATTCTTCATTCTCGCCGACGGTATGAACCGTACGTATTCGAGAGCGGGCGATTTCAAGATCGATAACGCGGGATTTATCGTTAACCAAAACGGACTCGCAGTTCTTGGATTCCCAACGAACGGATCCGGAGCTCTTGAACCGATCAATACCTACAACATTGAGCAAAGCAGTATTGCCACGAATGAGCTGACTATCTCGGGCAATATTAACTCGGCCGCATCGACCGTATCGGTTGGGGCGATTCCGGTGCCTGGAAACGCGGTACCGCCGGTCTGGACGTACGCCGACCTCAATGAGTTCGCGGAGTATTCATCGGTCGTCGATGTATACGATTCACTTGGAGAGGCTCACGGTGTTACGTTGATGTTCTTCCACACGGCCAATAACGAGTACACCATCCGCGCATACGCAAATAATGAAGATGTTGATAATAAGGCAACCCTTACCACTTCCGGGTATCCTCGTCTGGTAGGAGAGCGCGTGCTCACTTTCGGAGGAAATGGTCAGCGAGATCCAGCTCCTGTTCTTGGAACTCCAGACCTGACCGCAGACATCACGTTTAATAACGGATCTAACGCCAGCTCGGTTGATTTTAACTTCAACCCGATGACGCAGTACTCCGCTGCTTCCAACATCCTCTCTGTAACGCAGGATGGAAAGGGAATTGGTTCGGTAACGAGCGTGAGCGTAGGATTGGATGGAGGTGTATCCGCGCTTCTTACAAACGGACAGGTCAGTCAGATCGGGACGATCGCTCTGGCGAACTTCTCAAACCCAGAGGGATTGACTCGACTTGGTAAGAACCAATTGGGAGTATCGGTAGCCTCCGGTGACCCAATTTACGGTAAGCCCACGGTGGGTACTTTCGGTTCAATTAAGGCTGGTACGGTTGAGTTGTCTACGGTTGATATCGCGTCGGAATTCGTTCGAATCATCACCCTTCAACGTGGATTCCAGGCCAGTACCCGTATTATTACGACGATTAACCAGCTTCTGAACGACGTTATCCAGTTGGCTTAATGGGTGGTTGGGCAGTACCATTAAGATATGAAGTTCTCTCATGATGAGCTTGTGGCCCGGACCCTCGAGGGGGATTACCGGGCCATAGCTCGTTTCATCACTCGAATCGAAAATGGCGACGCTCAAGTCGCTCGCCTCGCATCTTCGTTGCGTCGTCCTTCCGGGCGCGCGCATGTGATCGGTGTCACTGGCGCTCCAGGCGCCGGCAAGTCGACCCTCGTTGACGTGATGGCTCGTCACTTCCGACTCTTGGGCAAGACCGTAGCTATTTTGGCGGTAGATCCTTCCAGCCCTTTTAGTGGAGGCGCTATTCTCGGGGATCGCATTCGAATGAATCGTGCCGCTGAAGATCCATCGGTGTTTATTCGTAGTATGGCGACACGAGGATCTCTTGGTGGTCTAGCGAAGGCTACTTTGGAATCGGTTCACGTTTTAGACTGCGCTGGTTTTGATATTATCCTCGTAGAGACCGTTGGGGTGGGGCAAGCCGAAGTTGATATCGTTCGGACCGCGGATACCTGCGTGGTTGTTCTCGTTCCTGGTATGGGCGACAGCGTGCAAATTATAAAGGCAGGCTTAATGGAGATCGCCGATCTCTTCCTGGTCAATAAAGCTGACAGGGATGGAGCGCTGATGTTGGAGAAGGATCTCTATACCCTGCTTTCGTTAGAAGAGTTTTCGCCAGAGCAGTGGAAGCCGAAAGTTCTTCGAACCATCGCCACGTCCGATGATGGCGTAGCGGCCGTTGTGCAGGCTACGGAGGAGCACGTTGTGTGGTTGCATTCGTCTTCGCGAGGTCTGTCCCGCCGATTGAAAGTTGTGACTCAAACATTAACCACCCTGATTGGAGAGCGGGCTCTATCCGAGGCTGTTAGGGGAAGAGAGGAGCTCCTTCAGACACTAGCCGAGGATTGTGTCGCGCGACGTCGTACTCCCTTAGAGGCGGTCGATGAATTCTTTAGGAAAAATCGCTAGCTACGACCTGGTTCGCTAAGAGTTCTCAAGTATTTAGCGCATTCTGCCGACCCGGGGATCATGGAAGAAATTCTCTTCGGGCGCTCGCTAACGGCGACCGCAAGTATCATTCTATGCGCCGCGCTCGCCGCGGTTGGGGTTATGTATCTGGTGAGATTTCTCGTCTCGCGATCCGCCACCGCGCTCAGACGTCTCTTTGAGGTGCGATATCGCAATGACGCGTACGCTGCCACTGAAGAGCTGGAAATGGTTATTGAGGAGTACAAGGGGCGTGTCTCGCTTCTCGATCCATATACAGCGGATTATCTCAGCGCCTTTAATGAAGGGAATTGGTATCAAGCTCTTGCGATTCTCGATAGCCTCGATGAGGCTTACGGTCAACTATGTGAACTACTCTCGTTTGGAGAGTACCTTGACGCGTTGAGTCTCGCCGAGTTCTTAATTGCGAACGGTGCGAGGATGTCAGACGCGGAGTTAGAGCGAATTGACGAAAGGTGGCTCGACCTCGAATTCTGGCACTCTGACTTCGATCACGTGTTAATGGCGGTCGTGACGCGACTGCAGCAATCGGCGGAAGAAACACAGCGGCTCGGCATTGAGCGAGGGCGTAACCGACTGCCTACGCTTCAGACTCTTGAGGCATTCAAGAGGAAATTAGTTTTTGCCGAAAAATAGAGCGGGTGTTCGACCGCTACGCTTTCCTCGCGAGCTCTTTCGAGATGATGCTCGCCATGATTTCACTTGTTCCCCCGCCAATCGGCATTAGACGAAGATCTCGCCACCAACGCTCTGGGGTGAATTCCGTCGTGTAGCCGTATCCGCCGTGAATCTGAATAGCTTTGTCCGCGATCCAAACCGCTTCGTCGCACACCATGCGCTTTGCCGCGGCGACGAGCACTCTACAATCTCGATGGTTGGTAAGGTCGTCAAGGGCGCGGTGAGCGAGTGCCTCACCTAGAAGGAGCTTTCGTTCCATCTCTAGTAGGTAGCCTCGTACGTCAGAGAACTCCCCGATCGGTTTACCAAATGCTTTGCGGTCATTTGAGTAACGCCGAGCTGTCTCAAGACATACCCGTGCTCCCGCCAGAGAGGTGAGGGTAAGCATCAGGCGCTCCCAGTTTAGGTTGGAGGCGGCTTGCTTCCATCCTTCGCCTACTTTGCCAAGGACGCAGGCGTCGTCTACCTCAACGTCTTCAAAGAAGAGCTCGGCGGTGTCTGACGCGTGCCAACCGAGTTTGTCGAGCTTCTTAGAAACTTTGAAACCCTTTGTTTTTGTGTCGACGAGGAATGTCGTGAAGCCGCCATATCCGGCGTTCGGATCTGTTTTTGTTAACACCAGAATAAAATCAGCTCGAGCTCCATTGGTGATGAAGGTCTTTGACCCGTTAATCACCCATGAGCTGCCCCTGCGGGTCGCTGTCGTGCGAATGTTCGCTAGGTCGCTGCCCGCTCCTGGCTCGGTGAAGGCGTAGGCGCATAGAGCCTCACCCGTCACCGCTTTTGGAAGCCAGTGCGCTTTCGCGGCCTCCGTTCCGTAAAGGTCCAGCGCGTGACTGATAACGAGTGAGTGCATGTTAACGCCGACAGTGAGCCCGACGGAGGCGAGCTCCCCGAATGTCTCACACCATGCGCCAGCGAGTTTGTAGTCGCCTCCCACACCGCCGTACTTTTCTGAGATAAGCAGACCCAGGTATCCCTGTTGACCAAGAAGGGTGAAGACCTCATTAGGAAAATGGTGAGCTTTTTCCCACTCGGACACCTTGGGCGTAAGCTCCTGGTCTACGATCTTGCTGACGGAATCTATGAAGGCTTCGTGTTCAGCGTAGTAGAGCCCGGCTCTCATTGAAGTCTCTCCGCGATAACTTCAGCGATATCCCGAACGTCGAGATTCGCCTCGTTATTAGTTAGTTTAACTCCATCTTCCATCATCTGCATACAGAAAGGACATGCTGTGGCTACTGTAGAAGCTCCAGTATTGGCGGCCTCTTGAGCTCTCACAGAGTTAACACGTTCGCCGATCTTCAAATCCATCCAAAAGTGTCCGCCGCCTGCTCCGCAGCAGAGGCCCTTTTCTTGATTGCGCTCCATCTCGACTATCTTAAGGCCTTTGACGGCTCTAAGAGTTTTTCGGGGAGCCTCATACTCGTTGTTCACGCGACCGAGGTAGCACGGGTCATGGAAGGTCACCTCTTTCATCGAGCCTTCCTTTAGCGGGAGTTTCTCCTCCTCTATGAGGCGTCGCAGGAGAACTGAGTGATGGATGATCTCCGGCTGACGACCTTCTCCGAGGTTTCCGAATTGAGGGTACTCATTCTTGATTGTGTTGAAGCAGTGAGGGCAGTTCGCGACGAGGACCTTGAACGAAACTGACTTTAAGAGCTCAATGTTCTGCTTCGCGAGGGTCTGAAACAGGTTCTCTTCGCCGAGTCTGCGTGCTGGGTCTCCAGTGCATCCCTCCATCGAGCCCAGCACTCCGAAAGAGAGTCCTGCTCGATCCATGATGGTAACAAGAGACTTGGCGATCTTCTGCTTCCGAGGGTCGTACGCGGACACGCATCCAACCCAGTACAGATAATCGACCGCGTCTCCAGGTTGGAGTTGACGTACGGGGAGCCCGTCAATCCATTTAGCTCGATCCTCAGGCGGTCCGTACGGATTCGCTCTGCTTTCAAGGGATCGTAAAGTTCCTTGCGCCTCATGCGGAAGTTGACCTTCCATCATGGTGAGGTTTCGACGAACTCCAACGATCTGGTCAACGTGGTTGATTCCAACAGGGCACGCCTGAACACACGCGAGACATGTATTGCAGCTCCAGAACACGTTCGGATCGATTACGTCGCCGGCGATCTTCGCGTCAGCCGACGCTCCGACACTCCGTACCGCGTTTTGCACGAGCGGGTTGTGAGCTCGGTACTCGCCTTTCGCGGAATACCCACCGGATTCCATCGGTGAGAGCGAGTTGAAGGGGAGGGTGACATTATTCATGAACGCGCGGTCCATGGTGGCGCTTGGACTCCAACCTTTTTGCTCCTCCAGCGCTCCTTGAGCGTGCAGGGCGTGCGCGTGGTTGCGAGTGTCCATGATTACCCACTTTGGTGAGAGTGGTTTGCCGGTGAGGTATGCCGGACAAACCTCCTGACACCGACCGCATTGAGTGCAGGCGTCGAGGTCTAGGAGGTTCTTCCATGTATAATCTTTGATGGTGCCAAGTCCCAGCGAGAATTCTTCGCCACTTTCCATCAGCTTTTCGATATCGCCGATAAAGGGAAGGGCTCCGCGAGCGCGAGGTGTGCGCGCGAAGAATAGATTGGTCGGGCTCGTCACCATGTGAAAAAATTTGGTGTAAGGGAAAAGGGCGACGAAGGCGTACACGGTGAGTGTGTGAAACCACCAGATGAGAAAGTGCGCCATGCGCGCGCGGTCTTCGGTCATGAACCACACAGACTTCGCGACCGCCCAACCGCCGATGGAGTAGAGAGCCCACGGATCGTCGGTCACGTGAATTCGCAAACCTTCCAGGACGTATCCCTGAATAACGAGCACTCCTAACATCACGAGAATGAATCCGTCATTCCAGGATCTGTTGACCGCGTCAGCGTTTTCCATGTACCGGCGGTAGCCGAAGTAGAGTACTCCGCCGAGTAGCAGGATACCCCAGACGTCGCTGAAGATAGTGACCCAAAGGTAGAAGGTGCCTTGATAAATCTTGATTCCGAGATCGTGATGGATGAACACCATCGTCGTGGTGAAGAGCAGGACGAGGAACCCGATGTACACCAGGACGTGAGCGAGCGCTGAACCACTGCCCCCCCTTGCTACCTTACGTTGGAAAACTCCGTATTGGATCAGGTCATCGAGTCGTAGAAGCCAACCTCCCTGGTACTCTGGGGCAGCTTTACCGGACCTCCATAGTCGAGTTCGCTGAAGCACGCCGTTTACGCCAATGATCATCGCCACCACGAGCAGCCCATAGAGGGCTACAACATTAGGCAGCGTATTGAGATTCCACATTATTTCTCGGGTCGGTGTCATGGGTCGTAAGGTAGTCGTATCAGGGAGTTCGCACCAGCGGCTTTCCAAGCACGCAGGCTGGACGGTGAGATTCGCCATGGGCGGTTCGGGGGTTGGTCCGAAACAGTGGTAGTGGGACCGATAATGGCTCCGGCTAGCCCCATGGTTGTTTTAACCTATTGATTTTATGGCGTTTAGTTCGCGTTGACAGCGAGACAGGGGGGGCCGGACAATAGAAGGTATAGCCTATGGGCACACCTAAAGAGCCTCATTTCGCATCTTCTCCAATGTACCCTTGGTCCTGGTTAGGGGGTTGGGCCCCACAACGCAGCCCAGCCGCACGGCTCTAGTACCGGGACACCTTATTATGTTCGCGCATTCTACCACCGTTGGTGATGTCCTTTCTGTCGGGTTGCCGCTCGTCGGAGCCGCCTGCTTGTACGTTTTCTTTATCGTGGCGTCTCTCTCTATTGTTCGGAGTAGCGCAACTCGTATCGAGGAATTGGTTGAGCTGGGCGCTCTTGGGTCTTCTTCCGCTTTGAGAATTCTCGAGAGGTCCGAGGCCTACCTTCTCTGTACCCAGACGGGGCGTCTGTGTTCGTCTCTGGGCGCGGGATTCTGTCTTGCGTTTTTTACCGGTGATATCGCGCGTCTTTTCAGCGCTGAGGTGACTGAGGGACATTCGCCCTACGGTATTGGTGTCGCCGCTCTTGTCGCCACGTTCTTCGTCGGAGGAACTTTAATTTGTGTCCAGATAGCTAAAGGATTCGCCTTGCAATTTCCGGAGAAGGCTCTCTGTCTTGTGGCCTTACCGCTAACGCTTTCATGTTCTCTTCTTGGACCGCTTCTTCTCTTCGTTGACTCCATGGTGAGCAAGGTGTTGGCCAAATTGCACATTCGTGCCGCGACGGAGCGAGATATCGCGGTCACAACCGATGATCTCAGCGAGATCGTCAAATTCAGCACGGAGGCAGGCTCTCTTGAGCAGAGTGAGCAGCGATTAATTGAAGGCGTCGTTGATTTCTCTGAGCGGATCGTTCGTGAGGTGATGACCCCACGAAAGGATATTGTATGGGCCAAAGAGTCCATGACTACAGAAGAGTTGATCTCAATATTCGCCAAAGAGGCGGTATCCAGAGTGCTTATCTGCGGAACCGATCTTGATGATGTGAAGGGGATGGTCTTGGCGAAGGATCTTCTTCAATTCATTGCCAAGTCAGTCGACACTCTCGAGTGGCGCTCTCTCGTGCGTCCGACCTATGTGGTGCCGAACACGAAACCTGTCGATGACCTGCTTTTTGAGTTGCGATTGAAGGGCGTTCACTTGGCCGTTGTGCTCGATGAGCATGGCGGAGTCGGCGGAATTGTGACCTTGGAAGATCTTGTTGAGGAGATTGTGGGCGAGATCTTTGATGAGACCGACGTGGGTGCTGATCGTGAGCCGGTAGTTCAACAGGTGGATGGCCGGTGGCTTATCGACGGGCGCGCTCCAATCGACGCGCTGCCCGAGAGCTTCGGTATCATTCCGTCGGAGGGGCACTACGACACCGTGGCTGGCTTTATTCTCGATAAAGTGGGGCGCTTGCCTGAGCAGGGAGAAGTATTCACCCTAGACGGCCTCGAATGCACCGTGCTGGAAGTACGCAGGCATCATATCGCGCGGGTCAGCGCGCGAGTTTTGTCGACGCCTGAGGAAGTTGAGGAAGGGGCGAGTGAGCCTTTGACGGCCAATGCCAACACCCCGGGGCGGTTAAAGTCCTAACAGCTGCCACCCTCACAACGTATTTGAAAGTAATCGCGCTCAGTGATTTCAGTATTCTGATTCCTTTAGCTTGGTTTTAAATAAGCGTTTGAATCCTTTCTCCGTCGGTCATCATCTTTAACCTGTACCGGAGAGATCCGTTAAAAGAGGGGGACGTTAAAAAACGCTCATGAACCCCCGTTTTACGTTCGTCCTTACAAGATGAGTGTGTGGACCAGGTCACTACAGACCGCACGGAACGGAGCACTAAGCTATGGAAGCAGATACCTCACCCGAGGCAGCGATTGAGGAGCCAGTAAAAGAGGCCGCTAAAGCTGAGGAAATTTCGAAGGTCGATGAGGCTGTGAAAAGCGAAGAGCCAAAGGCCCCCGGTGTAGCGCCTTCCGTATCAGCTCTGAGTGATGGCCCCCGCGTCGATGTGAGCGCCGCGACAGTGGCTCGAATGATGGGGATCGCGTCGACCAGTGACCTTCGCGTTATTGAGGGGCGTATCGATCTTCTTACTTCAAAAGTAGCCGCCATCCTAACGAAGGTTGATCGTTGCATCTCAATGTTTAGTTCCATTCCGTCGGCCAGCGACATCGGCCGCTTGGAAGTTCAAATTGCCGCCGTAAAAACCATGATGCGTGAAGTGCTCGATTCTGTGGGCAGCGAGGTAGGGCCGCTCAAGGAGCAGTCCGATAGAGAGGCGGCTCAAGAACAGAGCCGCAAGCTCAGAGAGGGAATTAAATCCAGCTCTGAATCGTAAAAGTATACGAGAGGAATTATGTCTACAGACAAGAAGCTCGACCAAGGCATTTCAGCAACGCCGCTCTCTGAGCAGATTGAGAAATCGAAGACTCGCCAGAAGAGTTATGTGATGGATCTCCGAGTCCAGAGCCCCGCCTCGATGGGGTATCTGGGCGTTGAGGGGCTCGATTCCGCGCCAGCTATCGTGCGCCTCGCGAAGGTGAAAGGGCTCGACGTTATCGCGATTACTGACTTCTACAGCGGCGAGTTTATTGACCGTATGGTGCATGCCGCCAAGGGATCGCCGCTTACCGTCATTCCAGGTGTGAGTATCCGATGCACGGTAGGGACGTGTTCTGACGTCATTATCTCGTGCCTCTTTCCTGAGTCTACGACTTCCGCCCAGATCGAGCAGTTCCTTCGTGGGTTGAATATTCCTGAGTCGGCGCGTGGCAACCCAGACTTTATTTTACCAGGAACAATCGATCAGCTCTTGCACGCTATCACGGCGATGCACGGTGTGGCGATTCCGAGCCGGCTCGATAAAACTCCTCATCGATTGTCCATTATTCCAGAGCTTGTTGAGAATTACGGATTTCGCGCCTTCGACTTGGCGTATTCGGATTCTCACGAGTATTTTAAGAAGAAGTGGCCGAAGACAAAATTTCAGCTCTTTACATTCTCTGACGCCAACGCGCTCGCTCAGATCGGCAGCAGGAACGCTAAAGTGAAGCTGCCAACGCCGGGCTTTGACGGAATCAAAGAGATCATCGCTCGTCAATAAAGCGCTCTTGCCTGAAAAGAAAGGGGAGGATAGCGACGGGCTAAACCTATAAAGGAAGATCCTTTTATTCGCGAATGCGACCCCTTATCGACAGTACGATTTGTTTATTTAATCGTGCCGTCGAAAAATGGTTTGCGCCAAAGGCCAGCGAGAGAAGTCTTCATGTACTCTATCGCCGCCTTGTTGATATCGTCCCGTATGAAATTCAGCATCTGAGTTGGGATTTTATCTAATGTTTCGTCCCAACATGTACGCTTCGTCTCACACGATTCTCCTTGGATCATCTTGTGCACAACCTCCTTGGCCTCGACCTCGGAAAGGCATTTGCTGAACAAGTAATCTTCGGCCCATTTGCGAACAGTCATCGTCGCGAACCTCCTTAAAAGTATCGTGCGCTCGGGGTCTACCCCTCTGAGGCCCCAAAGTATGGGAGAGCCTCAAAGGGGGAGACCGGAGCGCGGTGATACGTAAGCAAGGGAGCTCGCTGACACTCTAAACCTTGTAGCCAGTCGCTATACCTCGAGATGATTATGCCCACTGGGTTGCCCCAAAGCTCATAAGCGGGTTGGCGCTCATGAGAATTCAGGGGGTTGCCTTGGGCGGCCTCTCTTAAGCGGCTTTGCCGTATCGAAAGTGACGCCTTGATTGTTTCAGAGTCACGCCCCACAATCCCGTCCATGGCAACGTGGCTCGTAAAGACAGAACCGGATGTGTATTCAATAGACGATCTCGCTCGTGACAAGGTCACTGATTGGACCTGTGTGCGAAATTATCAGGCGCGAAACTCCTTGAAGGCGATGGCGGTAGGAGATGAGGTTTTGATTTATCACTCTAATGCTGAGCCTCCGGGAGTCGTTGGAGTAGCCAAAGTTTGTAAAGAAGCGGCCCCCGATCCTACTCAATTCGATAAGAAGAGTGAGTATTTCGATGCGAAGGCGACCCAAGACGCCCCACGATGGTTTTGCCCGGACCTTAAGTTTGTGCGAAAGTTACCTCGGATGATCCCTCTCGACGAGATGAAAGGGTGTAAAGCTTTGGATGGGCTCGCTCTTTTACAGCGAGGATCCCGACTGAGCGTGATTCCGGTCTCAGAGAAACATTTTAACGCCATCGTCGAGTTGGCGTCGAAAGCTGCCCGTTAGGAGTTCAGGTGGGAGAGAAGATTTCAATCAAGAATGCCGAAGAGATCGCGTTGATGCGCGAGGCGTGCCAAGTAACCGCGACCATCCTTGATGAGGTCGGTGAGATTATTCGGCCTGGGATGAGCACGGAGGAGATTAACACCTTCGTTCATCGTCGAACCGCTGAGCTTGGCGCTATTCCTTCGCCGCTCAACTACAAAGGGTTTCCTAAATCCGTATGTGTCTCGCCGAACGACGTAATCTGTCACGGCATTCCCGCTCCGTATGTCATCCTGCAAGCTGGAGATATCGTGAACGTGGACGTCACCTCGTATAAGAACGGCTTTCACGGTGATTCGAGCCGAATGTATTTCGTTGGTGGGGAGGAAACTTGCAGTGAAGATGCTCGCGAGCTCGTCAAAGTCACGCGCGAAGCGTTAATGGTTGGCATTCGTCAAGTGAAGCCCGGCAATCGGATTGGTGATATCGGAGCCGCTATCCAAGAGTTCATCCGTGGAACCGGACGAGGCTACGGCATTGTGCGCGAGTATACCGGACACGGGCTCGGTAGAGAGTTTCATGAGGCGCCTCAAGTTGTGCACGTCGGTCGACGAGGGACCGGAGATATCATGAAGCCAGGGATGACCTTCACCATTGAGCCGATGATTAACGAGGGGACTCACAAGACTTCCCTGTCGAAAGTTGACGGCTGGACTGTGCGCACGTCGGACGGAAAGCTCTCCGCTCAGTGGGAGCATACGGTTCTTGTTACCGAGAACGGGTACGACATCATGACGAAGAGTCCGAAGGGGCTGTTCTA
>CANLCB010000024.1 GCA_947488865.1 Deltaproteobacteria bacterium
GAGGAGGGGAGAGTGCGAGGCGAGCCGCTCTTGTAATCGTTCGTGAACTCGCTGGCCCAGGAGAGTATCCTGTTGTAGCTGACTGTTTGATATCACGGCGCGGTGAAAGAGCCTCGCGGATGCAAGCGCTGCGAGGATGGCGAACAGAGCGCTCGGCAGTAACCAGCCCCGAGCGTGAGAGTCGCGAGGCGCTTTCATTGGAGAGTCTCCGCGAAGAGTGAGCGCTGGAGTAGGCTCGGTGTTAGGAATCTAACGGAGGGGCGAGTGTAAGAGGCATGAACGGTGACTTTGTAGAGACTGCCGGCCGCTTCATCGGACAGCGTTTCGAAGTGAATTGAGCGATAGCCCCTCGTTACAGGTTGGTTTTCCAGGACTCGACCGCCCGTATGGGATACAAACCGTAGCTCGCCACTTCGATCGACGAAGAGAGAGAACTCTCGCCGCACTGTAAAGAAGAGGAGTGGAGGCGCTTTTATCTCCTGAGCGGCGGAGACCAGGCCTTGCGCAAGGGAGCCACTGAAAGAAAGGCATCCAGGAGTGGTGTTCGTAATCTTTCCTACCGCTTGATAGGGACCATCGAGAGTTGTGACAACCACACTTTTATAGTCGTCCTGGTGAATCGCTGAGCTGATACCACAGGCCTCAAGTGAGAATGTGGCGCCAGAGAGAGAGGCTGTTTGAACTTCTCCTGAGCGTGAAGGAGATACCTCGATTATTGTCACAACGTCAGAGTCTACTCTGGGGAGCGAAGTGCCACGAAGGCTGGTTACGGGATGCTCGACTCCGTTTGGAAGGGTGAGATTGTCTCCCGGCGTCCGAAAAACGGTCATCGGAAGTCGTGAGTAATCAGATGAGTGCAGCGCGGATTCGATCAACGCATGGGCTTTGAGAGTAGCTCGATGAGCCTCTTGTTGTTGCGTAATTGTGTGGATAGCCTTCATCCAACTTGCAAACGCTTGAATCGCTCCGAGACCAAAAACAGAAGAGAGCGCAAGAACCCAGACAAGCTCTAGTAAGGTGTATCCGCGGCCAGCTTTCTTGGTGTTCATCGGATAGACACCGTACGCCGTTTACCGCAGGAGCACTCCACTACGTTTGAAGTGGCGGAGCATGAGGGACGAATGCATGGTGGTTGTAGGGCTGATACCACGGACGTCTGTGTTCGAGTGGAGCGGGAGACGTAAAGGCTTACAACAGCGCCGAAGGTGGCGACCATGAAGACCGATGCAAGTAGCTCGATGAGCGTGAAGCCAGATTCGGCCGATGGGGCGCTCATATACACACACTTCGAATACGGCCCCGTAGTGATACGACGAGAGAGCACTGCGCCGCGGAAGACGAAATAAGGACTGTGCCGGGCGTACAGGCCTGAGTCGGATAGCACGAGAGACTTTTCTGTTCGGGACTCTTTGGTTTTATTGTCACAGTGGGCCGTGTGGTGAGGGAGAAGAGCGGCTGACCACCCGATGACGCTTGTATGAAGCTCGGGGAGTCGAAAGCTACGGTAACGTCTCTGCGTTGACTGATAGCGACTATGTAGGCTCGTTCCAGCAGGTCCTTAATGGCCTGGGTAGTCTCTGTGACCTCGTGTCGCGCTCGCCAGGACGCGAGCCCCATTACAGCGCCAACGTTCAAGAGCGCGAGTGTGGCAGCGCATACCAGCAGCTCCAATAAAGAATGCCCTCTCTCCATATCCGGAGGTTCGGATACTTGCGTCCTGAGTTGCGCGCGTGGTTAACCGATTAGCTGTTTTATGGTCGAAGTTTGAAGTTGATTTCGCTGGGCTGTGGCGGCCAGCTCGTACTGAATCATCACTTTAGCTCTTGAAAAATCAGAAATCGCGCCCCCTATGTTAGCGTCAGAAATCTGAGATAGCGCTTGGGCCGAGGTGACGATGGCGGAGCTTAGAGAATCACTCGCCGAACTCAGCCGCGCTGCTGGTGCATCAAAGGCGCTGGCTCGTTGTGAGGTAAGCTGCTTTGAAAAATCTTCAATCGCGGAGGCCGCGGCTTGAGCGCCAGCCTGGGTGCTTATGTCTTGGCTGGCGACGTTTGACGAAAGATCTCCGAGATTGAGACCTCCCGCATTTATTGATGTGCCGCCAACATCGGTGCTGAAAGTCGAACCATCTAGCAGGTTTTTGTCGTTGTAGGACGTTGTTCCGCCAATTCGCTTAATCTCATCGGTAAGAGCGGTGAATTCCGATTGGAGCGATTGGCGTTGTTGATCGGAAAGGGTGCCGTTTGCGGAGGCGGTAGCTAATTCTTGAAGTCGTCCCGTTATGTCCTGAACCTGGGTGAGCGCGCCGTCCGCTACCGATAAGGCCGAGGCGGTATCAGCGGCGTTTCGCGATGATTGGCTGAACGTTGTTATAGACGCGGATAGGCTTGTCGCAAGTGCGAGGCCCGAAGGATCATCCGCCGCGCTATTGATGCGCATGCCAGAGGAAAGTTTTGTGAGCGCCTTATTCAAAAGCGAAGAGGAGCTTGAATTACCAACCCTGTTGGTGAGTACGCTCGGGGAGTTTGTATTGAGAGTAATCATGCGAACTTCGGTTTTTAGGCCAAAGGGTAGCCGCTTGGCCTTTGAAACAATGTCGGGTTTACTGAGCGACTGGTGAAGGAACTGACTCGCAAAAAGTTCTGAAAATTAGCTGCGAGAAATGCGGAGATTAAACACTCATCGCCCATTTGTACGAGATAGTAGTAGGGAGCTGTAAGGGATGTTCCTAGTCGTCGCGTGGAATCCCTGGAGGGCCGGCGGCCTCGCCGGCCGCGGGTACGAATGCAAACGATCCCGTTGTGCGAGCCCGCAACATTTGTACGAGCGGCCGGCGAGGCCGCCGGCCCTCCAAATGGGGGCTAGGAATTCTTTTATGGGGCGATATTAATTCGTCGATCCCGTGGTCAGAATCTCTTCAGGAAGACCCAAGAGGTCCCGGAATCGCTTTCGAAGATAGAGCTCCATCCCATCGACAACGCCATTACATCGAATAAGGTTATCGATCACTTGAGCGATCGCCCTCTTCGACGTGAGGTCAAGACAGTCTCTCAGAGCTTCAGCTTGCGCTGAGCTACTGCGCATACTCGCGAGTTGAGCTTTTGCGCGAGTCATCAATCCCATGGTCGCTTCGTCAGAGAGCTTAAAGAGAGATTTGAGTCCGTTGTGAATCACTGTTCTTTCGAATTTATCAACCTGGTGATCAGATGAAGCGATTTCGAACAACACCATCGCCGCGGCGAGAGCGATCTCGTTCTTATCCTTCAGGGGACGGTTTGTCTTGAGAGACTTCATTTTCGATAGAAGTTTCTCGACCTGTTCTGGATTTGAATTGTTCGGCGCCATCGTTGTTACCACCCCTACAGCATGGTTGTTTGGAGTGTTATGGCGCTCTCTTGACCGGGTGTGCTGTTCGAAATGGTATGAATGGGTGTGTTTGTTTGTCACGTGAAATCAATACGTTACAAAACTGGCGTGGCGTCGTCGGTCGTGTAAGTAATTGATTTTAAACCGTAAAGCGGTGCTTTGGGGTGTCGACCACTCAAAGCGATTTTTCGCGCGATTTGCTCTTTTGAGGGGCTAGGTATCAAAAAAATCAAAAACGAGGGGCTCTCTTTGAGGAATTTGAGACGAGTTTGTCGGTTTGATTCCATTTCGATTATTCAGCAATCAATTCATCTGACACGGGTGAATACGAAGCAGAGAACGCATCAACGCTTACGTGATGCTGATTAACACGGAGGATGACATGAGAGAGATTAAGGTTTACTTCGAGGCAGGAGAGCTTACAGAGGTAGAGTTCAACGATGGACTGTCTGGCGAGGTTCGTCGGTGTGTTCGTGGAAAGAGTGGGGGAGCCTACCGTTCGGCTGGTTCCTTCCAGTGGACAAGCGCTGTACGAGGGCTTGCGTCGCTTCTTGTGCAGACCGTGCTTCTTCCTAATGAGGCGGTTATCGAAGGAGGCGCTGGTACGCTCGCCGCTAGCCTTGATTACGCGATTTCAAAGCAACCGATGTGGCTGACAGACATGTTTGGGTGTGACCAGCAGGGAATCTGCATGATTCGCCGGATGGTATTGCGGACCAATGCCGAGCGTAAGCGTCCTGGCCCAACGGTGCTCTCCGTTAATCAGCGATACATGCCCGTAGAGTCGATCAAAATCATCGCCGATGGAAAGCCAGCCACTCGAGAGAATCTTGTAGTGCTTATCGCGATGTTGATGATCGATAAGGCGGCTAAAGAGCAAAACAACGGAATGGCTTTGGCGGCTTAAAGCCTCCTTTGTTCATCCTCCCGAGCGCACCTCTATGGGGTGTACCCAAAATGGGCAAAATTCTCAGGGGCGGAAGCGCGTTAGGCTGGGACGAAGAGCCTTTCGTGTCAAAGCGAAGTCCTACGCACGTGACAAAAACGCGTTCCGCCCTTGAGGAGGCTCCCTAAGCCTCTTCGAAGTTCGTATTCGTTCGTAATAGTCAGAAATAAAAACGCTCTACCTAAAGCTCATCTCAGTACATCCTGACGTCGGGATGAGGCAGTTAAAACTTGTTGCATTCCCGCAAACGCCCTCTTACTGTCTACTCCTAGCAGGGTGGTGAAAAATGATTTCCTGTTGCGCATTTCGATAGTTTGACTGCAACTTCGTTGGAGCCGCCGAAGAAATCCTCAACGTATCTCAGTGGATACGCCTCCGGTTTTTTCGTCGTCTCCGCCTCGTTTCGTCAAAACTCTCAAAATGCTCACAACGGAACCATTTTCCACCACCCTGCTAGTCGTAGTCGTTCTGTGGTGAAGTATGTTGTCTCGAGAGCGTGGTTCTCAGTTTTCTCCTTTTCCAACGCAAGGCTTCCTCCCCTTTGTAGAGGGCTGTTTCCCGAAAGAAACCGTTGTAGGCCTTACTCCCTTTAAAAGTGACCTCATCGCGGTCACAGGGATTAGCACTGGCGATGAAGGTAAGGGGCGCACTATTCCTGACGCCGCTCGAATCCTTCGAGCGATGACTGGCCGCGATGACATCGTTGGAATGGTTTTCAAGGTCAACGGTGGCGCGAATTCGGGTCACACCGCCGATGGGCTCAAGTTAAATCTCTTCCCTGCCGGCGCCGGAGACCCTCTTGTGCCGTGTCTCGGAATCGGTCGCGGTGTTGTCGCCGATCCTCTCAAGTTCATTTGGGAGGGAAAGACGATTAATGCTCTTCTCGCGGAGCGAGCTACAGATGGAGCTTCTCAAGATATCTTCCGGCGCCTGCTGATCGATCATCGAACGATGGTGTCTGACATCACGCACCGTATTCTCGATAAGGTGCAAGAAGCGCAGCGAATTGTGCCTCGCGGCTCAACCGGACGTGGAATCTCACCAGCGTACGGTGATGAAGTGGGGCAGTACGTTGTTCATTTCGCGGACTTCCTTGGTTCGTATTCCGCTTTTGAGGAGAAGCTCGTCGCTCGCATCGAGAGAGCGGAGCGCCTGGCCGCGTCCTGCTCTCGCGTTTCAGGAGACAGGTGGCGAGGGTTTTTCGAAGAGCTTACGGGAGCGGAGAAGCGCGCGCACAAGGACGCCCTGGCGATGGCGGCGGTGTCTGACGACTTACTGAATCTCGACCAATTCTGTGGTTCAGAGCCTTTCACTTTCAATAAAGACGCCATCGTCTGGGCGTACTGGGAGACGGGGCAGGTTTTACGGAGCCGGATTGGTAGTATCGCGGAGAAGATTTTTGAGTGCCAGCGTGATGGAAAGGTCGTGTTTGGTGAGTTTGGGCAGGCGTATTGGCTTGATAAGCGTCATGGATTTAGCCCAAATGTCACCGCCTCTCACACCTATGTTCCAGAGTTCTTCCAATCAGCGGAGATCCCTGTTCAGCCGATCCACAACATCGGAGTGTGTAAGGGGTACGACACAAAGGTAGGAACACACGTTTTTCTCACAGAGATTGCGGAGACTCACCCGCTCGGGAAGGCGTTGCGCCAGATTGAGTTCGGTACCACAACTGGTAGGCAGCGAATGGTTGGATGGTACGACGCGGTGGAGAAGGGGCATGTGCTACGCCACGGCGGTTTCGATGAAATGGCGATTAACAAGATCGATGTTTTGACCTTGAATGAGGATCTCCTCAATGGCTGGGACGGCACATTAAAGATCTGTTACGCGTACCAACTTCCAAATGGCGAGGTATCGTTCCAGATGCCGGTGGATGATGAGGTCCGAAAGGCGAGCGTTCCTCTCTATAAGGAGCTTCCTGGTTGGACAGAGGAGATTTCCGGGGTTCGAACTTTCGCGGATCTTCCGACTCAGGCGCAGCGTTATGTAGCGACGATGTACGCGACAACAGTTATCGCGGCGTACGGTGATAAAGGGTGGGAGGAGCGAGAGCTTCCTCCTCTTCGACTTATTGGAGTTGGTCCAGAGTCATCGCAGGTGATCTTGGACGCGCCGCGGCCGGCTCGTCTGATGGTTCTCGCTGATGTTTCGTAATCTGATTTACAACCGCTGAGAACGCGCGATTGAGTTGTTAAGCTTCTTAGCGGTCGCCGTAAACTTCTCTGGTTTGAAGTTTTTGGAGCTTCGAAGAGTAGCGAAGAGCTCTTTGAGCTCTACTCCGTACACTTTGGCTAACTCTGGGGATGTCGCTAGCGTCGCTTGAATTCCCATTCCTATCTGCTCGGCGAGTTCAAATGTTGGCCATTGATACGTCGCTCCAAAGGTAGCTAATCGACCGAGGATCTTGGTCGTTGTGTGGAGATCGTGAGGCATCGTTGTTGTAAGCGGTATAGCGCGAGTCTCAACATCTTTCGTTAGGTTCGCGATCGCTTCAGAGGCCCCTGTGTTCTTGTAGTCCCGATGGAGGATATCCAGATTTCTTCCTAGGTCGTCGCTCAGGGGTTGGTCCAAAGCCGCGACTGCTTCCTTAAGCATAATGAGTGAAGGCAAGTTGAGCTTCAGTTGTCCTGGAGCGCCTCCGTACGACCGCGTCTTCCACTGCTCCTCTGAGAGGTTGTGGTGACAGGAGAAGCAGTCAAAAAGACTCAGTTCGGGGAATTGTCCGTTCTTGGAGCGCTTTTGAGAAGCGAGCGCCTTGAGAGAGGTGTCTGCCTGATACGCCTGTCCTACGAGCCAGGTTTGTACCGCGATGTAGGGGGCTTTCCGCTCCTCGTAGTCTTTATCGACGACCCAGTGCTTTGGTTGAAGGATGCCGAAGGTATCGAGCTCAAAAGAGAGTCGTGGGTGTCCAGCTCCATAAAGATTGTGATTTACCGTCTTTTCCTCGTTTCCGTAGTGACACGAGAGGCAAAGGTCCGCTCGTTTATCGGGAGAGACGATGTCCTTGAGCCCGTTGCGCAGATTGTCCGCATGGCTTGTTCCTGTGATGGCGTGAGATTCTAGCCATCCGCTCGCTGCCCCGTGGCATGATTCACAGGTAACTCCATCTTCGAGTCGAAAACGTTCTCCTTTCTTGAACGATTCGCTCAGGTATGTGGCGTGACAGGAGAGGCAGAGAGGATCTTTGGCTGCGTCCTGTATGCCGAGATTGGACGCGATTTTCTTTGAGTCGGAATTAAGCAGCGTTAGGTACGCTCGTGAGTGTCGATCGTGCTTGCTCCACGTAGTGTATTCATTTTGCAAGACATCTGAGGAGTTTCGAGGCTTGATGTCTCCGTGGCAATTCGAGGACGAGCAGGATCCTGGCCCTAGCACCGACGGCTCTGATGGAAGTGCAGTAGCTTTTTGCGTGAAAACAAGGACAAGAGCGGTGAGGGTAAAAAGATGTTTTGCCGTTCTCATGAATACTGTCGTCTTTGACTCTTTATTTTTGCCGGAGTTCTCAGGTCCCCCTCGGAGGCCAACCTGAACGCCGATATCAGAGCCCCGAATTCCCTTAAACAAGCGTCGCAACCCACCTGAATTCGATTGCACCAATATATCCCACAAACTTATAGTAGAAAAAATTTCAGACTTCGAGAGCCTATTTACGAATACAAGCTCACGATTAACGCGTAGCGCATAAACGATGTCAGAGCATTTTGAGGTAGCGATTGTTGGGGCAGGGCCCGCTGGTATAGGAGCCGCCACGAACGCTGCCTACCACAAAATATCCCATGTTCTCTTTGAGAAGGGAGAGATAGCCAACACCATTTACGACTATCAATTGCGTAAACATGTGATGGCTGAGCCTTCGCGCCTTCCGCTGCGAGCTCGGTGCCGATTTGTAGAAGGGAGTCGAGAGAAGATTCTTCAAGAGTTTGTGGAGGATCTGCGAACTCACAGCGTGACGTTCAAGAAAGCTGAGGTAAGCAAGATTGAGCGCTCAGGCGACCTTTTTCACATTCATTATCAGGGGCAGAGTTGCACCGCGAAGCATGTGGTTTTAGCGACTGGTGTTCAAGGGTCTCCCCGCAAACTGGGGGTTCCGGGAGAGCCGAGCGACCATGTCGCCTATACGCTCTCTGATCCCGAGGCATTTTCAAATCGTCACATTATTGTGGTTGGCGCTGGGGATGCGGCGATTGAGAACGCGCTCGCTCTGAGCGAGAATAATTCCGTAACTCTGGTGAATAGAGGCGGAGAGTTCGCCCGGGCGAAGGAGGCGAACTCCAGGCTTGTCCTCAACGCGATACAAGGTGGCAAAATTCGCTGCCTTTACAACGCGACCGTGGGGCGAGTTGAGAAAGACGTGACGTATGTAAACACTCCAGAAGGGGAAGTCTCCGTGCCATGCGAACACCTCATTGCTCGGCTTGGATGTGTTCTTCCTCGCGGATTTCTTGAGTCTATAGGCATTCAATTTTCGAGCGCGGAGCCTACGGCTGTCCCGGTGGTCAATCATCGCTACGAATCGAATGTGCCAGGAATGTACATTCTCGGCGCGTTGATAGGATATCCGCTCATTAAACAAGCGATAAATCAGGGGTACGAAGTTATTGAGCACATTCGAGGGGAGGCCGTAGAGCCTGCTGACCAACCGCTCCTCGAAGAGCGGTTTGCCGGGGTGCCGGGTGGATTTAAGGAAAATCTTCCCAAGATATCCTCTGGGCTCCCCCTCTTTAAAGACCTGAGCTCTCCACAGCTACGGGAGATGATTATAGACTCCTCGATTCACGTAAAGAACTCGGGAGACGTTGTTTTTGAAAAGAATGAACACACCGATAGCTTTTGGAGCATCGTGTCTGGATCCGTCGAAATTGAGGTAGGTTCGTCACGCCGGGTCACGCTTGCGGTGGGTGATTTCTTCGGTGAAATGGGACTCATATCCGGTCGTCGAAGAACCGCAACCGTTCGAGCGGCGACAGAAGGAACGCTTCTTCTAGAGACGCCACGCCGACAGATCTTGAAATTGATGGCCTCTGTGGTTTCGGTGAAGCGTTCGCTCGATGAGGTGTTCATGCTTCGAGCGCTTCAGACCTCAATCTTCCCTGAGGTGGACCGCTCGTTCCTTGAGGCTCTCGTGAAACGGGCCTCAATGAAGACTTTTAAGAAGGGCGACGTGCTTTTCAAAGAAGGGGACGTTGGAGATTTGCTCTACGTCATCCGTAAAGGTTCAGTGAAGATCTCCCGTAGCAATCGAGCTGGGGTAGATGTGGCGCAAACCTACATCTCGGCCGGTAACTACGTGGGAGAGATGGCGCTTATCTCAGCGGAAGATCGACCTCGTTCTGCGACTGTTACGGCGGCAGTGGCGTGTGAGACTATTACAATAGCGAAGAGTGATTTCCTGGGACTGATTGACCAGTTTCCGGCCGCTCGCGAGAGGATATTACGGGTCGCTCAAGAGCGAAAAATTGAGAATGTAGTCACAGATTGGAATGAGCGAGCTGGTTCTATCCTTGATTTCATGACCCGTGAGGGCCTTACTGACGCTGAGAATGTGTTGCTTATCGACTCGGATTTGTGCGTCGGTTGCGATAACTGTGAAGCCGCGTGCGCGGCCACGCATCGTGGACACTCTCGATTGGATCGGAGTGGGGGAAAGAGTTTCGCTTCCATTCAGGTTCCTGTGTCGTGTCGTCACTGCGAGAATCCGCTTTGTATGTTGGATTGTCCGCCAGACGCGTTGAAGCGGATGCCCGATGGAGAAGTCGTTATTCGTGACTCCTGCATTGGTTGTGGAAACTGTGTGGGGAATTGTCCGTACGGTGTCATTCATATCGTGCATGACAAAACGAAGAAGGGGTCGTCTCTCTTACATTGGCTCGGATTAGGAGAGTACGAAGAGGGTCCTGCCAAAGCCGCCAAGTGCGATATGTGTCACGATTTGCGAGGAGGTCCCGCATGTGTTCGAGCGTGTCCTACAGGGGCGGCGATGCGGGTTAACGCGACTCAATTAGTGAAGATAGCAAACACGAAAGGGATCTAAAGTATCGTGAGTAAGCAGACCTTCATCAACTATAAGGAGTATCGGTGGCTTGTTGTCACGATAGTTTCTCTTGTCGTGTTGCTCGCCATCTACGCGCTCAATACTCCGGTAGGAGGGAGAAATGGCGGAACCTTCGTTGGGTATACCTATGGAGTGCTCGCGACGATCGGAATCGCGTGGCTGATGGCCTATGGTGGTCGTAAGCGTGCGTACAGTTCATCCCTAGGAACCGTTGAGGGATGGTTAGCCGCACACATCTGGATTGGTACAGGGCTCCTGCTTGTTGTCCCTCTGCACGCTGGATTTAGCTTCGGCTACAACGTCCACACGCTAGCGTACGCGCTGATGGTAGGTACGATTGTAAGTGGGATGTGGGGGGTAATGCGATACGCGACCCTCTCGGATAAAATCTCCTCTCATCGAGGTGGTCAAAGTGAGGCTGTCGTACTTGATCAGATAGCGTCATTAGGTTCAGACATTGAGTCCGCGGCGAGAGAAAAGAGCGACGCGTTTCTCTCTCTTGTTGAGCGTTTCGATTTTATCTTCAAGCCTCGAGTCGAATTTCTTTTAAGGAGAATAGAACTACCGCCGGTGAATCAGCGAGAGGCTGGCGAGTTCCTCTCACGGCTTCCCGAAGTTGAACGTGATGAGGCTCTGCGTGTAATTGGTTTTATTGACCAGAAGATAGACCTGGCGCAGGGGTTAATCACGGAGAGTCGTATTAAGTTCATGCTTCGTTCGTGGCTATTCCTTCACGTGCCTATATCCGTCGCGTTGTGTGTCGCTGTGGGTATTCACATCTTCTCGGTGTTTTTCTTCTGGTAGGGCATGAGGATACTTTACGTTCAAGAGCGACGGAATAAGAACGGTGCCACGGACCGATTGTCCACATCGTTTGACTGCTCGGAGATCATCGTAGGGCGAGGTGGAGCCTCGACTGTTATTGTATCCAGCAAAAAGGTTTCGCTGACGCACGCCAGAGTTTTCTTTGCGAATGGTCAGTGGATGGTTTCAGACCTCCAGTCACTCGTTGGAGTTCGAGTTAATAATGTTCGGGTCGCGAGTTCCATGCTCGCCACCGGAGACGTCATCGGCATTGGGGACGTGACATTCTCTGTGGGAATTGTTGGAGACGAGATTACCTTGATTCAGGGGGCGCCCTCGGACCCGGTCATGTCGACGGAAGAGGAGCTGGAACGGCTAAGCCAGGGTCTTCATGTGGAGTCTTACCTTCCGAGAATGAGGACGCTCTCCTTCTTGTGTGGAGCGCTTGTTCTCATGGTATGGGCGTTCCTTCCGGGGAGTCTTGACCGATTCGATTCTTGGAATAGTGGGCCAATTTCAAACGCGCACAAAACGATCGAGAGAGATTGTCGTCGGTGCCACAGCGCTCCATTTCGCCCGGTGCAAGATAAAGATTGCCTCTCGTGTCATTCGATGACGCAGCACGCCAAGGAACACGATAAATTCATATCACAGCACCCAAGTCTCTCCATGCGGTGCGCTGAGTGTCACATGGAGCATAATGGAGACCATGGACTTGTTTCAAAAGATTCGCGGCAGTGCGTATCGTGCCATGGAGGCATACGAGAGCTGCGCCCAGAGAGCGAGATTCTCGATGTTATAAGTTTAGCTCGACACCCTCAATTTCGTGTCGCGGTGACGCAACCTGATGGAACCGAAATGAGGGTTAGTCTTGAGGACAAAGCCAACGCGAAAGACGCAACGCCTCTTAAGCTGAATCACGCGGTTCATTTGAAGAAGGGGCTCCGAGGGGCGAATGGTCCTACGACTCTTCAGTGTAACTCTTGTCATGCTCTTGCGAGTGATGAGGGTTCGATGCAGCCTATCTCGTTCGATACACACTGTAGGGATTGTCACTCCCTTGGGTTCGATGAACGACTTCCAAATACTCAGTTACCCCACGGGGACGCGGAGACGATCTATCCAACGCTCTTCGCCGAATACGCGAAGTTGCTTCTCTTAAATAATGGAGAAGAGCAGAACGTTCAGCGAGACCAGCTTCGAGCGATGCCTCTGGGGACTGAGCTTCCGACTCCTAAAAATCTCGCGCCAGAGGCTCTCAAGGTTCAGCAAGCCGCTCGCGTCGCGGAGGAGGAAGTATTCACCCGAACCGGTTGTTACCTTTGTCACGAATATCGAGAGAAGCCGGTAAGTGAGCAAAAAGACGACCAAACTCGCTACACCATCTCTAAGCCAAACGTCCCTAGCACCTTCATGACCAAGGCGCAGTTCGATCACAGCGCTCATGAAAACGTGACTTGTGAGTCTTGCCATGAGAAGACACGTACCTCCACGGAAACGAGCGAATTGCTACTCCCGGGAATCGATACATGTCGGCAATGCCACTTCGATGGGGAAAAGGCTGGGTTCGTCCGTTCGGGGTGCGCTGAATGCCACGGTTACCACAAGTCTCTTGAGGTGCCTTCAGGGCAGAAGCGAACGCTCACTGATTATTTACGTTCATTAGCCCGATAAAGAGGTATCCTTCGATGTTTCGGAACCGTTTTGTCTCACTCCTCGTTTTAACAACAACGTGCGCGCTCAGTAGCTGTGGAGGAGGGGGGAGTGGTTCAAGTGGAAGCGGAAGCGGTGGCTCCAGTGGGGCGAACTATGGGTGCGATGGTGGGTGCGCGCACCAGGCTCTTTCAACGGACGATGTTCGCCAAATTTTGCGTCAAGCGGTAACGGCAACCAGCCAGCTTGGTAAAGCGGGTACCTTCGCGGTTGTTGATCGAGTGGGAAATGTTCTCGCTCTCTACCAAATGACAGGGGCTCCTGGCACAACGACTATTACCGCGCAGATCGGAGCCGCCGGTGGTCTTGAGGGGGCGGTTGTCCCGTCGACGCTGGCTGCGATCTCAAAAGCGGGTACGGGGGCATACCTCAGTAGTCAAGGAAACGCGTTCTCAACTCGAACAGCCAGTCAGATCATTCAAGAACACTACCTCCCAGGGCAATCCAATCAGCCCGGCGGGCCTCTCTTCGGAGTTCAGTTTTCTCAATTCAGCTGTAGCGATGTAACGCTCGAGACGAGCAATTCAGCGGGGCCTCGGCCATTGCCCCTAGGGCTCGCTGGCGATCCGGGAGGATTGCCTCTCTATAAGAATGGGGATCTCGTAGGAGCGATCGGCGTTGAGTTTGATGGTCTCTACACAGTGGACCGAGGGGTCGCTAATACAGACACCGACGATGAGGAGCGGGTGGCGTTATCCGCAAGCGTGGGGTTTGCGGCTCCTGCCGAAAGAGTAGGGGATAACATCTCGCTCGACGGAAGAAGCCTACGGTTCGCGTATCTCTCATACGGAGATGTCACTCTTCCGGAAACTCTCGATGAGATTAACGACGCTAATCTCCAGAGTGTGTCGCGATATTGCAGGGCGGAAATCCGAGGGGGCGTTCCATTTGGAAGTGTCGCCTCAGGCTTCGCGGACTCTTCTCGCGCTGGCGTGCCGTCAATGATCCTAACCAACGGAGGGGGACAACGATTTCCAACCCGCGCCGGGCGCCCTTTGCCGGGGGGAGTGCAGCTCTCTGGGGCCGACGTTGACGCGCTCTTAGATTCGGCTCTGCTCACAGCGAACCGCGCTCGCGCGGCTATTCGTACTCCTCGAGATACCGCGGCGCGAGTCACAATTTTCGTGGTTGATGATCAGGGCACTCCGTTAGGGGCCACCCGTTCTCAGGACGCTCCGGTTTTCGGAGCGGATGTCGCGCTTCAGAAGGCGCGAACCGCGGCCCTCTTTAGCTCTTCGGACGCCGGTGGTGTTATCGGAAGCGCTCCAGGGCTCGCGAGAAACTATGCGGGTGAATATGCCGCCTTCACAGGAATACCCCTGAATGGCTCGTATGTCTTCAACTCCCGCTCAGTCGGAAACATGGCTCGGCCCTTCCTTCCTGATGGTATTGATGGAACGGCTCCAGGTCCGTTCTCGTTGCCGTTCCCAGGAGTTGGAGTAGGAAACACGTGGAGTCCCTTTAACACAGGCTTGCAGTTTGACCTTATCGCTGCCGCAGTCCTGAGTGGGGTTACAAATCCAGGAGGTGTTCCATCTTCCTGCGCAAGTATCGGTGTTCGCCTGCGTAACGGTATGCAGATCTTTGCCGGAGCTGTTCCGCTTTTCCGAGGTGAGACTTTGATTGGGGCTATCGGTGTGAGTGGTGACGGCATTAATCAAGATGATCTTGTCGCCTTCTATGGAGCCAGTCGCAGGGGATTAGACTACGCTGGGCATACGGGTTCTGGCGACGTGACTCTCGGCTTTAACGCTCCTCAGGAGCGCAGAGCTGATCATATTGATCTCCCAACGCCACAGCTCCGGCTTCGATATTCCAACTGTCCAGAGGGGCCGTTTATCCGGGACAATGACCAAAACGGATGTGAGGGTCTATAGGACGAGATGCGAGGACGAGGTTTTAGACAGGTTTGGAGGAGGTTGCCGCTAGGTTGCGAGTCCTTGCCATGCCTGCGTGGATGGGCTCTGGGCGGATTGTGGGCCTGCGCTTCTCTTTTCGTCCCAAACTTCGCTTTCGCTCAAGAAGAGTCGAGCGCTGAGGCTGTCGCGACGCCAGCGCAAACCGCTGACGCCATTCCGCAGGAGGTCTTGGAGCGGTCTTTCGCGGACCGCCCCACCGAGCGCTTTCCGGAAACAGTATACGAGTCCGTTCAGCCGATAGAGAGCTCCTCGTCAGGGTTCATCGCGGTGCCGGATAGATGGCGAATGTTCTACGCCGGCAAGTGGTATGATCCGTACAATCAAAACGTTCTTAAAGGAGACATTCCGGTCTTTGGCGCCCCTGGAGAGGAATGGTTCTTTGAAGCC
Source organism: Deltaproteobacteria bacterium (assembly GCA_947488865.1). Taxonomy (GTDB): domain Bacteria; phylum Bdellovibrionota_C; class UBA2361; order UBA2361; family OMII01; genus OMII01. Next base: position 15,191 of record CANLCB010000024.1, read on the forward strand.
TCGATTATATCGGACTCAATGTTTGAGGCTCACCGTATTCCGGTTCCGGTAGGCTCTGCCTCCACGAAACGCCCCAATAGCAATGATGTTTTCGGGGACGGTGATCAAACTGTCTTTCAACAGAATGTAATTACCTCTTTCAGTTTAATTAAGGGTGATACCGCCTTTAAACCGCCGGATTTTGAGTTGCGTGTTGCCCCAATATTTAACTTTAACCACGTCGAGGCTGAAGAAGATGGTCTGCTAAAAGCTGACCCGACGTACGGCAGCAGTCGCTCTGACAACTACGTTGGTTTCCAAGAGCTTTTTGCGGACATTCATCTCGCCAACCTATCCGACCGATACGACTTCGTTTCGATGCGAGGTGGTATTCAACAATTCAACTCCGATTTTCGAGGGTTCCTCTACAATGACAACCAGCCGGGCGCTCGGTTCTTTGGCGATTACGATGACAACAAAACTCAATTCAATTTAGCGTGGTTCTCACGGCTCGATAAGGACGTTAACTCCGGGATTAACACGCTCTTTAATGATCGACATGAAGATGTCTTTGTCGCGAACGCCTATCGTCAGGATCTTATAGCGCTTGGTCACACCACGATGTTCAGCGTTATTCATCGAGCGGATACCGCTGGAAATCAGGGATACAAATACGACACTAATAACTTCCTTGTTCGCCCCACCGCTATCGGTGACCAGCTTCCGAAGAACATCTACTCAACGTACTTCGGATTGGGAGGCGATGGGCACTTCGGGCGTATCAACACAACAACTCAGTTGTATTACGTTATGGGCTCGGAGAGTCACAATCCGATAGCCCATGAGCAGGTCAACATCAACGCCGGTATGGCCGCCCAAGAGGTGTCGTACGATGTGAACTGGATTCGCTTCCGTTCTTCGGTGTTATGGGCGTCAGGAGATAGCGATCCGTACGATGGGCAAGCGACAGGCTTTGACGCGATCTTTGAAAACCCGAATTTTGCCGGTGGAGACCTCGCGTACTGGCAGCGGGAGGGGTTGCCGTTTGTAGGTGGGGGAGGAACAAACCTCATAAACCGTAACAGCTTCTTCCCAAATTTTCGCCCAACGAAAGAGATGGGGCAGTCAAACTTCGTAAATCCAGGTCTTCGTCTCTACAACCTTGGAGTCGACTTCGAGCTCCTGCCAGAACTTAAACTTGTCACCAACTACAGCTATCTTCAGTTCGACCAGACCGCGACCTTAGAGGTTCTTCGACAGGATGGATCGATTGATAGGAATATCGGGTGGGATCTCTCGGCTGGCTTCCTGTATCGCCCGCTGCTAACTAACAATGTGGTTATTCGAGTGGGCTCGGGAGTTCTTATTCCTGAGCAAGGTCAAGAAAACCTTTTCGGCAACCAAACCAACTATCACGCCTTTACTAACCTGATTCTGCAATATTAACCGAGAGATGATGAGCGGACGTAGCAGCGACAATAACCGAGATTCAAGAAGGTGGATAAGCGCTCGAAGCTTTGTCGCTATTATTGTGTCGTTGGTGGGAAGTTGTTTACCTGTAAGCGCCTTCGGTGATGACGCACCATACAAGAATATAATTCGTCCTGGCGGGTCCGTTGAACAGCAAGAGTCAACAAGTGTCGGCTGCAACGACTGCCACACTCAAACAGACGCTCCAACGATGCATGAGAATCCAGCGGTACACATCGGATGCGCGGAGTGTCACGGTGGAGACGCCTCAGTTCGAGCAAAAGGGGTAGGGCGGGGCTCGTCAGAGTATCGAGAGCTTAAGGACAAGGCTCACGTTCTTCCAAAGTATCCAGAGAACTGGACAAGCTCTGGTAATCCGAAGCACTCGTACACCGATCTGATGAAAGAGCCGGTTGAGTTCGTTCGATTCGTAAATCCAGGAGATCTTCGCGCGGCGCCGGCTGCCTGCGGTGGGTGTCACTCAGAGATTACCACGGCTGTAAGAAAGAGCCTCATGACGACCTCCGCGATGTTCTGGGGCGGGGCGTCATACAATAATGGAGTGCTGCCGTACAAAAATTATCTCTTGGGTGAAAGCTATACCCAGGAAGGACAGCCAGGAAGTATCGTTCATGATGGACGACCGCTCACAAAAGAGATGAGGGCGCGCGGTGTTTTAGAGAAATTGTTGCCGATGCCCGCGTGGGAGGTGTTACCGCCAGCGGATATCTTCCGGGTGTTTGAACGAGGAGGCTTCTTTAATAAATCTCAATTTGCTGAGATCGGAAATCCAAATCCCAATGAGGATTCTGGGAAGCCGGATACTCGTGCGTCGAACCGTGGACCCGGAACCGGTGCTCGAATTGCGGTACCGGTGCTTAACATTCATAAGACCCGTCTTAATGACCCGCATTTAAGCTTCCTCGGTACTAACGACCACCCAGGTGATTATCGTAGTAGTGGATGTACGGCGTGCCATTCGATTTACGCGAACGACCGAGACCCTCGGCACTCCGGCCCCTACGCGAAGTTCGGCCATGAAGGAAAAACTCAAACGATTGATCCTACCATTCCGAAGAATGAAGAAGGACACCCCTTAAAGCATGTATTCACCCGGTCGATTCCGACCAGTCAGTGCATGGTATGCCACATGCACCAACCAAACATGTTCGTGAACACCTACATTGGGTACACCATGTGGGATTACGAGGCTGATGCGCCTTTCATGTGGCCCGAGAAGCAGAAGTATCCCACAACGGAGGAAGCGTTCGAGTCGCTCTCTCACAATCCCGAAGAGGCGGCAATGAGAGGGAAGTGGAGTGATGTTGATTTCTTAAAACGCGTTAGTGAGCTAAACCCGAAACTTAAAACAACGCAGTTCGCGGACTATCATGGTCACGGATGGAACTTTAGGGCGGTCTACAAGCGCGATCGAAAAGGGCACCTTCTCGATAAGAACGGTAAGATCGTTTCGTTCGATGACCCGGACAAGTTTAAGAAAGCGGTGCACCTGCAAGATATTCACGTTGATTTCGGAATGCAGTGTGTTGATTGCCACTTCGGCCAAGACGCTCACGGAGACGGTAATATCTACGGCGAGGTAGCCCAGGCCGTAGAGATCACCTGCGACGACTGCCACGGCACGGTATCTCAAAAAGCGTCTCTGAAGACCTCTGGGCCAGCGGCGCCAGAAGGCGGGCACGACCTCTCTATCAAGCGCACTCCTTGGGGAGAGCGACAGTTCGTATGGAGAGGAGACGACCTATATCAACGCTCTCTTGTAACCAAGGATCTTGAGTGGAGGGTGAAGCAGGTTAAGGACTCTATTAATCCCGCTAGCCGCGATTACAATCCGAAGTCCGCTAAGGCGAAGCTCGTAAAGAAGATAGAGGAAGGCCAGAGCTCCTACTCGGTCGCGTCTCTACAAGAGGGCACGCAGCCTGAGAACGAATCGAAGCTCGCGCACGCGAATAGTGAGATGTCTTGTTTCGCGTGCCACAGCTCATGGACTACCGCGTGTGGAGGATGTCATCTCCCAATTCAGGCGAACTGGAAAAAAGAGTCGAACCACTATGATGGAAGACTTACCCGAAACTGGGCGAGCTACAATCCTCAGGTGGCGCGGGATGATATGTACCAGCTCGGAAAACATGGTCCAGCGAAAAACGGAAAGATCGTGCCAGTCCGCTCATCAAGCGCGCTTGTTTTGAGTTCAACCGATAGTAACCGTCAGAAGATTTATATTCAGCAGCCTCCAACCTCAGCGGCTGGATACAGCTCTCAGGCGTTCGCCCCACACTTTCCGCACACCGTTCGAACGAAAGAGACAAAAGATTGTAAGGATTGCCACGTTTCAAAAGAGAACGACAACAACGCTATTCTCGCTCAACTTATGCTCCTTGGCACAAACTTCGTGAACTTTATGGGGCACTACACCTGGGTTGCGTCGTCAGAGGGTGGAGTGGAGGCCGTACAGGTTACTGAGTGGGATGAGCCGCAGGCTGTAATCGGTAGCTATTTGCACCGCTATGCGTATCCCGATTACTTCAAGGAGCATCAGAAGCGAGGTCTCGAGTTGGAGGAAAGCCACGCCCATCATGGCGCCGGTGGAGCAACCCACGCGATTCAGCTTCGCGGTGAGTATCTGTATACAGCGGCTGGCAGTGATGGGTTCCGTGTGTACGATGTGGCTAATGTCGCGAACAAAGGTTTCTCAGAGCGGATAGTAACAAGCCCGGTATCGCCGCTTGGGCAGAACACTCACGTTTCATCTAAGAACGCTACGGGCCTCGCCCTTCCGACTAACATGCCGGTGGCTCCATTCAAGAAGCAGCTTCCTGAGAATCTTGAGACACCGATGCACGAGATTTATCACTACGCATTTATCTCAGACAGCGAAGAGGGGCTTATCGTCGTGAACGTTGATACCCTTCAAGATGGTGAGCCTCGAAACAATTTCCTAGAGCGGGCGCTCACGTGGAATGAGGATGGTATCCTAACCGGCGCTCGAAACATTTACCTCGCTGGCGCGCGGGCCTTCATTGGCACGGAAGATAAAGTGGTTGTGCTGAGCCTTGCGGATCCCCTTGAGCCGAAGGTAGAGGCGACGTGGCCAGCGAACAAACCGACTTCAGTTGCCGTACAGTTCCGATACGCCTTTATGACAGACGCTGACGGTTTTCATGTTATCGACATTACATTCCCAGAGAAGCCTCAAGTGTTGTCCAAAGCGTCAATCGCTCTGCCTGACGCTCGAAGCCTGTACGTGGCTCGTACCTATGCCTATGTCGCGGGTGGAAAAGAGGGTGTTGTTATCATTGATGTTGAAAAGCCAGACACTCCGTTCGTGTACACGACGTTTAACGGTGAGGGGCAAATCAGTGACGCGCACGATGTGAAGGTGGCGACCACGAACGCGAGCCTTATTGGCTATGTGGCTGACGGGGAGAACGGACTTGTAGTCGTTCAGCTTACCGACCCAGAGCGAGTCCCTGGTTTCTATGGATTCTCACCGCCAGTGAAACCAAAAGTGATCGCGAGAAAGAAGACGGTCGGACCAGCCGTAGCCCTCTCAAAACCGCTCGATCGAGATCGTGCTGTCGATGAGACCGGACATCAGGTTAGTGTGCTCGGTCGAATCGGCTCTCGTCCGTTCACCCTAGAGGAGATGAGGAAGATGTTCCTCACCTCTGAAGGGAAGGTTTGGACGGTCGAGTAACTATCTACTCCCCGTTACGTCGAGGAAGCTCTGCTGGCGGCACCGTATTTTCCCCTGGAGTTGTATCCCGCGCTGGTGGAGCAACAACATTTGGCGCTGTTGGATTACTAAATTTTGGAATGTACTTGGTCAGAGTTCCGACAGCCTTTGCTTTGCACCACTGCTGAAGGCGCTGAATGTAGTCGAGTACCTGCGGTGATTGCGCGGCCGCAAGGCAGTTCTGCTCCATAAAGTGTACGGTAGAATCCTTAAGGCAATAGCAGATCGAACGCTTGGCTCCCTCGGGTTTTTCCGAGCACTTCCGCATAACTCCAGCCTCATATTTTGCTCTGCTCTCGGCTGACGAGCACTCTGACGCCACCCCCGGCAGAATCATCTCTGGCGTTAGCAGGGAGCATCCGACAACGGTGAGTTTTCCCGCGGTTTTCGCATAGATCCCCTTGTATATCTCTTGAAGCAATTCACCAACGCCGGCGAGCATCTCCGCCTCTACTCCAGCGTAAGCGCGCGGGATTCCTGTTCGAACACCTCTTTGTTTTCCAGTATCGATACGTCCGCGAATGATGGGTCCAGGGAATGGATTCAGTGAGTGCGCGTATCGCTTCACGCACGCCACAGGATCAGGATACTGCCAAGGGAATCCAATGGTTGTTGAGCCAACAGGCGCGGTAGCGCTTCCTGATTGAGCCGGTTGGGTTTGTGGCTGTGTTGGTTGCGGAGCAGGCTTTCGCGGCGCTGGCTTATCACAGTACGGCACTCCAGATGGTGATATCCAAAGAACGAGGCCTCGCTTACAGAGGTAGTTACGTCCCTTGTATGTAAAGGTGTCGTATCTGCCACGTTCAGCGTGAGCGTTAAGAATTGTCGCACTCAGCGCAAAGATGGAGAGGAGCGCGGCGGTGATGCAGTTTCTAAAAACGTTCATTTCAAAATCCGTAAAAAACCTCAGGCAAGTGACATACCCGCCATGCGCCGAGTTCAGGCGCGATACTGATAGAAGTTATGGGGGAGGTGCGTCAGGATGTGACTTAAAAAGACAGGTGCTAACTGCCAGTCAACGCTCGCCAATACGAGAAACTACTAGAATGTTTCTGGCTATCCGGCAGAGCCGAGTGGGCGGTGTCCGGGCGTTTAATGTGCGGTGACGAA
>CANLCB010000025.1 GCA_947488865.1 Deltaproteobacteria bacterium
ATTCGAGACTGCGCCTTCAACGTCTCGGCGATAGCGAGACCCGCGGCATCGTCAGCTCCGCGATTAATGCGGTAACCCGAACTCAACTTATTGAAGGAGTTCGCGAGTTTTTGACCAGTCTGATCCAAGCGACGCTGCGCTTGAAGAGAGGTGATATTACTTCCAATACTTACTGCCACGGTTTATTCCTCCTTGAACAAAAATGGCGTGTCGCTCACATTTATTACCAGCAGAGCCCACCTTGAGCTCCCATCGTTTGCGTGCCCTTCCGTCTCACAGCATCCTTGCCATGAAAAACTACCGGATTCATACTGACCGTGACCTACCGCGAAGTTTTCACTCGCTTCGGTATTTTTACTGCCGTACTACGTCCTACTGCACCACAACACCGGTTCCAAATGTAGTTACGGCACACAGCGTTTTTTTCTTGAACACAAAATAACGCCGTTTAAGAGACGCGGTCTAACCACCCAATATGTTGGCGTTTTACGCGGCGCGATTCCCTAAAAAAGTGCTCCCGCTCGTAAGAGGAGAATGTTCTCACGAGCGGAAGCTAAGAAGCATATCTAAGAACAAATCGAATAGCCCGAACAAGTCGGGCTATGTCTTACCGAAGTAGCGTAAGAGCGAGCTGCGGTTGCTGGTTCGCTTGCGCGAGTACCGCAGCACCAGTCTGTTGCAGGATGTTGAGTCGAGTCAGCTCAGCCGCTTCTAACGCAACGTCCACGTCACGAATTCGACTCTCTGCGGCCGTCAAATTCTCTCGAGCTACCTGCAGGTTACTGATTGCGGAAAGAAGACGAGACTCCGCTGAACCCAAGTTACCTCGAAGGTTGTTCATGGATAGAAGCGCGCCATTGACGCCGTTAATCGCGTTTCGCGCCGAGCTCTGCCCCTCCTCTACCGTGGTACCAGTCAAGGAGTACGAGAGGAACGAACCACTCGACAGTCCAAGTCCCTGAAGTGTCGCTGTGGGCTGGTTAATCACGAGCTGGGATGTTGACTTAGCGTCAAATCCCACCTGAAGAATTATCTGATTTCCTCCAGACAACAGCACCACGCCGTTAAATACGGTCGTTGTCGCGATACGCTCAATCTCGGAGCCGAGAGCAGTGAACTCTCCCTGCATCGCTTGGCGCTGATCCGATGTGTACGATCCGCTCGCCGCCTGTTGCGCAAGTTCCGCTAGGCGCTGAAGGAACCCTGATACCTGGTCGAGAGCGCCGTCCGCGATGGATACAGTAGAAATTCCATCTTGCGCATTTCTCACCGCGACACTAGCGACTCGCTGATTGGTTTTAAGAGCATCCGCAATCGCCAAACCGGCCGCGTCATCACTGGCGGTGTTGATTCGCTTACCAGAGCTCAATCTGCTGTAGGTACTGGAAAGCCTGTCAGAGGTGATGTTAAGGAATCTCTGACCACGAAGCGAAGCTAGGTTTGTATTAATATTAATTGACACAGTAATTTCCTCCTTGAAATTATCGATGCCGCTCCGCCAATCCTTTGACGAAGTCAGCCGACGATCTCAGCCGAATCTCGACACCGATTGCGATCGATTCCCCGGAGCTCTGCGTCATGCAAAGCTTGACCCAGAAGACCAATCACGTGTGTTTAACTGCTCGGTTATGTTTTTGTACTGCAACTGCTAGGTACCGCATGAAACTGCGACAGCTGCTACTTCGAATCAGGAAGTTTTCCCTGATGGAGATAGTTACGGCTATTTGAGGCCAAACCTTAAGGTTTTTTTTAGGCCACAAAAACATCCGTTTTTATGCCCTATTTTCAATGCCATACACGCGAAGGGCCCCGACCCAACTTTGCCAAAAGGCGAATCGCCCCTCCTCTTGACCCTCCAATCTAATTTCAGGTCGCCTTAGCGAGAACAATCTCGATGGTCAGTCCTGGACCAACTCCAACCACCAAAACCGGATCGCCCGGTAGGGCGACACCGTCGCTCGTGAATTTGTTCAGCACAAATAAGATTGTAGCGGAGGATAAATTTCCACAGCTCTCAAGAATTTCACCACCCCATCTAAGTTGAGACGACTCCAACTCTAAGCTTCGCGCGAGGTAGTCGAGTATCTTCGTTCCGCCGGGATGAAAGAGCCACCAAGGAACGTCACCACGAGAGAGCTTATGTTCAGCTAGAAACGCGTCAACAAGTCGCGGCACCCAATCCGCAAGGTGCATCGGCAGCTCCTTGTCGAGTAACAGATGAGATCCGTTGTCCCTGATATCGTACCCCATAAGGTGTCGAGACTCAGGAAGAAGGAATGATTGGTGAGCCAATATTTCAAGCCCCCGGGCCTCCTTTGTGGACGTAAGAAGCGCAGCCGCGGCTCCATCACCAAAAAGGGATGCCCCGACCAGCTGCGCCGCGCTTCGATTATCGTGATGAAATATAAGTGAACACAGCTCGGCTGATACCAGCAGAACATTTCGCTTTGAGGCGCCAATTCGGTTTCCGAGCCCTAACCCGATGATTCCTCCCGCGCACCCATACTGATAAGACGGGATACGGATGATGTCGCGCCGTAGACCCAGCGTGTCGATTATATAGGTATCCGGGGCCGGGATCAGTGGGCATGTGCAGGAGGTAAAGATTAACGCATCGACATGTTCAGGTCTGGTCTTAGTCGATTCAAGCACCTTCCGCGTAGCTTCTATAGCGAGACGAGGGGCCTCTTGCTCAAAAATGCGCGCGCGTTCCTGGGCTCCTTTCAGCCGGACAATCTCCAAAGGTGGCCGTACGAAGTGTCGATTCAGGGTGCGAGAGGAGCGAAGATATCGAAGAAAGAGGGCGTGCTCCGGGGTCCCATCCCCCAACCACTCGGTCGCCGCCTCGATAACCTCCTCGGCATTTGCTGTATAGGATGGGGTCGCGGTGCTAATTCCAGACAGTATCATAATGACTTCTTTATCTGAGGGAGCGTCATGGTAAACGCGATGTTCACTTCTTCATTGACTTGAGCGATCAGTATGGACGGGTCCTTCACGCCGAAGGCTGACCAATCGAGGTGAGCGGACCCATCAACGAGAAGAGCCCCATGGGCGTCCCGATGAACGCTTCCTCCCAACTCGAGCGGAAGTGTAACATCTCGAATCGTTATTGTACCTTTTGTAGCATAGGTACAAGCGGACTCGACCGTCAGAGTTCGCACATCACAAGATGGAGAGATACGGGGCATCTCTACCTGAATCGAGGGAAAGAGCTCGGCGTTCATCGAATCCCGCATCTCTTCATCTCGACTCTCACTTCCCGTATCCAGGGCGATAACTGGGATCGTGAGGGTTGCCCGAATAGACCCAGGGTCTTTGGGTGATTCAAACCATACTCTGCCCGTGAGGTCTTTCACCTCACCATGAACTGTGTGCCACGTTGTACCGACTTCAAACGTAATGTTCATTGAAGAGCCCGAAAGCCGGGCCGGTAGGTGAGACACCCGAGGCTCAGCGCGACAGTGCCCGATACCGCATACACAGACAAGGAGAACGTAGAACGCTTTTTTTACCATGAGCCAGCCGATTTAATCAGGAGCGTGGAAATTAGTCCGTACGGAGTTCGCAGCCGGGCGGGACGATGCATCGAGAGAAGCACCTCTCGGGCGAGACCTCCAACTTTTTGGGTCCCGAGAGTTCGTCTGCCAAGAGCGGTAGAGAGCGACCAATAGGTTAAAGCGGTGTAGCCGACGAGCTTGCGAACTGCCCGTTGAACTTTAAACTCATGGTCGCGAAGGATGGCGGGGACGCGCGCATCAGAAGCGTTCATCAGGGATACAATAGTTTCCGCCGCAAGTCTCGCCGTAACAAGTGCCTGCGTCATTCCCATTCCCCCAATCGGGTCGAGCTGTCGGTACGCGTCTCCTATCACAAAGATGGAGTCATGCACACTGCTTCGATATACGCGTCCTAAACCCGACACCGTCAGTCCAGTGTCGCTGGGATACGCTTCAATTCCAAATCGGTCGCATACATCAGCCACCAGAAAGGGGATCTGAGATGGAGTTAATCTCTTCGCTTCATCGTTTGAGCAAAAGAGCGAAAGAGTTGTTGTTTCATGGTCTACCGGAGTGGAACAGGCCTGCGTTTTCGGATTCACGAATATATCGACAGTAGTTTGATTGTGAGCGTTGCGGTGCTTTAGGGGGATGCTTAACCCACACCGAGACTGTCTCCGTGAAAAGGTCGGAACTCCAAGAGATTCTGGAAGTGCGGAATTCGCCCCCGTCGCCAGAACAAGGTAACGAGCTCTCCACGACCCGTCTGCGGTTTCAATCCAAAATTCATTGAGCCGCCGCCGAGAAACCTTAACGTCACCGCCCACATGAACGCTTGCGCCACTTTGTTGAGCGCTCGCTACGAGCAAACTGTCCAAATCGGAGCGCCTAACGCCGATCCCGTGCGTATGGGGGTGTAGAACGATCTCAGACTGTTTGCGCTTTTCAAAAAAACGGAACCCGTAAAAGGGAATGGCGGCTAGTGACGCTAAAGGCTCCGCCAAGCCGAGCTGCCCCAGCTCGTCCATTCCCTGAATAGACAAACCTTCCCCGCAAGCTTTACGTCTCGGAAAAGCGACCCGATCGAAGAGGGTAACAGAAATTCCTCTTTTAGCGAGTCGCCGCGCGGCGCTTGCCCCTCCGAGAGAGGCTCCGACAATAGCGACATCGACCGCTCTCGCCTTCATGCCTACCTCATTCGCCCAAGCGCGCGTGCGGCGATTTTAAGCCCTTGAGGCCAAAACTCCCCTTTTTCGTGCTGGATGAGGTAACAAACATCTTCAACACTTCGTACATAATGGTTCAGCTGTTGATCTGAAATAATAAGAGGTGGAAGCGATTTGATGACCAAATAGTTATTCCCTGCCATCTGACAAAGAATTTTGCCCCGGTCAAAGAGGGTCTTTATGAACATCTGACCAAAGAGCCCAGGATGGGCTTTACGAAATGGTGTAAAGAGAAGAGAAAGGCCGAGCGATGAAGGATTCTGACACCCAATAGCGTTGAACAACCCAAGTCCTCGGACCTCTTTCACGAATGAAAATCTCTGGAGTCGCGTCGAGAGCTCTTGCCGCAACTTTAATCCCATTTGAGCTGAACGCTCAGACACTCGTTCATCCTCACAGACCTCTACCGTAGCGACCGCTGAACGCATGGCGAGGGCGCTTTCTCCTAAGATTGACGCGTGCGCAAACGCTTTATCAGCGGAGGAGTACGTGCTCTTGCAGATATCTGTTCTCATCAAGATGGCGCCCAAGAGGGGGCAAAAACACTCAAATGCACGATAGCTCGGAAATGCTACTCACAATTGAGCCGTTGTGAAACGGGCTAAGGAGTATTATTTAAACACCCATGAGAAATATTTCTATGGATACTGGAGCTTCTCGGCTACTTGCTTGAGTTCCAAGAGCTGGCTTGCAGAGTATCCCGCGTTGGTCGTCCAGGCGATTTTTCCAGCTTTGTCTAGAAGCACCACATATGCGCTTTGAGGACGTTCATTTCCGAGCGCGGAGATAATTTTCGGCGCGTCCTCATAGACGGTTACTACGGAGGCCCAGTCGCTTTCGGGAATTCCCTTGCGCATTCCGTTGTCGATAAAGGATTGCACCATTTGTGGCATCATCCCCGCAATTGTAGGCACCTCTACAATCTCCGCCTTTACGTCAGCCTGAAGCGCGCCAAGTATCCAGCGGTCAATATCAAATTGAGCCTTCTGAGTGTATCCAACGAGAACAAGCGAGACTCTTCCTTTGAAGTGGTCTGGAATAACGATCGCTTCCTGTTTAAGGCTATTTCCACGAACTTGCGGAAAGGCCGAGTTCTGAACATTCGAGGGCGCGGAAACTTTTGCGCTGCATGAGGACAGCAGAGCACAGAGGGCTAGCGAGACAATACGTTTGGATATCATACTCGGCAGTCTGGCAGCCTCGGAAAGATAGCACAACCTCCCCAGTCATCCCTTCAACAACTGAGGGGGCGTCACGATTTCTCGATATGCGCTATGGTAGAGCGAAGACCTCGAATTGCTCATACATATTTTGGTAAACCAAAGTTTCTCGCTAAGACTATCATTCAAGCCCTGTACAAGTTTTCTATAAAGGCACTCAGCATGTTCGCTAAACCTCTCCCCCTGCTAGCCTGCCTTCTCGCGGTCCTAATGACTGGGTGCTCAAATGACACCATTCATCTTTCACATACCGAAGCCGCAGCCGGACCAGAAGCTCCTGACAGCGCGATAATTAGAACTCAAGGCGACCACCAGAACGACACGCTTGAAGAGCAAGAGGAATTGATTCGGCGACAAGAAGAAGAGCTCCGTCGCCAACAACGAGAAATAGATGAGCTACGTGGGCGCCGACAGTACAATCGATACCAACCATTCGACGCTCCCAATCGGCAGTGCGATGATCCAGGTGATGACTTCGCTCAGCCTTAGGAGCGCTCTCGCCTGGTTGAGGTTCCCACGACGCTCTTTATACCGAGTGCCTACGGTACGGAAACAAGCGCCGCTGCAGCGCCACCACCGGCCGCGCATACACTAATCGCTCCGCGCTTTAACCCACGTTTCTTCAGAGCTTGGCACATATTCACGAGAAGGCGACCTCCGGTCGCCGCGAATGGATGCCCGAGAGCGATCGAGCCTCCGTCAACATTCATGCGGTCGTACGGCACATTCCCTTTTACCGGAAGGTTAGGATAGCGATTCCATCCATCTCTCCACACTTTAAGGTTACACAGCACTTGGGCCGCGAACGCTTCATGCACATCGAAGAGATCAATTTGGTCAAATTGAAGCCCAAATCGAGAGAGTAGATTCGGCAACGCTAACGCCGGGGCCATGAGCAACCCATCTCCCGGCGGGACCGAGGCAAACTGAACACCTTCCAGATATCCAAAGATCTCCCTGCCCTGCTGTCGCGCCATCTCTTCGGACATCAAGCACACTACTGAAGCACCATCTGTCAGAGCACTGGAGTTGCCAGCGGAGATCGTTCCCTGAGCACTTCTGTCAAATACAGCCGGAAGCGTTGAAAGCTTTTCCAACGAGGTATCGGCGCGTATCAAGTTATCGTCTTTCACATCTCCTAAGGGGACTATTTGAGATTGCAACGTCCCATCCCGCTGCGCTTCCGCGGCTCGCTGATGGCTCATGAGCGCGATCTCATCCTGTTCACGCCGACTTATTTTAAATTCCTGCGCCATCAACTCGCAGTGCTGACCCATGGTAAGCCCCGTCGAAGGCTCTTTAGGACTAGGAGCCTGCGGAGCGAGAAACCCGGGACGGAACGATGTCAGTAACGACAACTTGGCTCCGAGCGTCTTGGCCTTATTGAGCTTGAAGAAAAAATTCTCGCCTTTTCGCGGAAACGTCAGGGTCGGTTGGGACATGGACTCACTCCCCCCAACCAAAGCGCAGTGAATGCGCCCAGAGGCGATCGCGTCAACAGCGGCGCTCGCGGCCACAAGCCCCGTAATGCAGTTATTCGCGATAAAATGTCCGTCGATGGTCTTAGGGAGCCCCGAACGAAGAATAATCTCGCGAGAAAGATTTGGAATTCGAGGATCAAGCAAGACTGTACCGAAATACAGCTCGTTAATGGTGGACGGATCGAGCCTTAACTTCTCCACACACGATACAACTACGTGCTTCCCAAGATCGAGCGCTGAGTATTTTGAAAAAACACCCCCTGCTCGAACGAATGGGGTACGAACCCCACCAACAATCGCGACTCTCATACGAAAACAATCCCTGAAGAGAAGAAGTGAGCGGCGCTGTAGTGCACGGCGCGACGCTCGATATTTACCTGGTACGTTCCCCTTAACGCACCGTCTCCGCAAGGGAAAAACCGCTCTACTCTCCCCCCTTCGCGAAGAGCTTGAGCTGAGGGTCAACAGGCTGTAATCCGACAGGATGAAAGAGCTTTGAGGCCTCCCTCTCCGTTACGGCGTCTACGAGAGGCACGTGAGTATCCTGCCTGAGCCAGAAGAAATTCCTATCGTTTGCGAGCTTGCGAGCTATCGGGGTCTTGGGCCGGGCACTCCCACTCGCCTGAAGGAGCGAGCGTACCGTGACAAAGTCTGCCTCCGCGCAGAGCTGCTCAGCAAACACGCCAGCATCTCGCCTCCAATCACCATAAGGAAGCATCGGAGCGACCTGAACTCCCACCCTTAAACCGAACCGCCGGAGCGCCCGCACCATTTTCCATCGTTCCGACACCGTGGGAAGGTCAGGGGTATATCGACGGGCAACCTCCTCGGATGGGGTCTCAATTCCTACCGTTACAAAGGTGTTGTGGCGAAGCTTCTTGAGCACCGGCACGCCGATCACAATCAGCGGCGACCGCGTCTGGATCACCAAGCGTCCCGGAGCGTATCGCTCGAAAAGCTCCAAAAACTTCATACTGGTGGAGAACTTCTCGTCGAACGGATGAAAAGGGTCGGTCGTTACTCCGAACACTACGGTCGTTCGCCGCAACTCGCCACGAGCGGAGAGGCGCTGAAGGTGCCGCTCTAAATCGGCTAGCGGCTCTCCGGTTTTCATCACATACCGACTGCGAAGGGACATCGGCAACACCCGCTCCCCCTCCATCTCTAATTCGAGGCCGGTCCCTAACGGGTCTATCCTTCCAATCGATATGCCTCTAGCGTACGAGTCAACTACGAGAATGGGATGCGCGGACTTAACGAGCCCCACGCCATTTGTCGATGCTTTTGTCATACGAACCCCCTAGTGCGCCGAGGATTAGCCTAAACTCCAAGCAGCCCCAGCTTTAAACTCGTTAAACTTATGACGCCGGACAGGGGCATTTAGGTTCAAACAACTTAAAGTAAAACAAGATGAACGACTTACGCAGCGCAAACATTCATAGGGTTGTCACGAACGCCTCATCACCGGTATTTCAATGCTCTGAAAGCCGCTACGCATGACCGCCTCACCCGGCCTCCTACCCCCAAGCACCTGAAAAAAGGCCAGTTTGCCCGCCCCTTTCGTAGCACCGAAAATCTACGATTCCTGTTTTATGGGCGCACTCCAACCGGGCAGTCCGAAATATGGGAACACTCAGTTTTCAGGGATTTACTTCTGTGGGAAGCTTGATGAATAATCCCCTGGCACTGTTCGGAACCGGCCTAGTCCTCGAGGAATGAGCCGCAAGCCGACAGCAAAAGGCTGCCTTTGGGGAGCCTTGAGAACAGCCCCCTAAAAGGGATAAGTGCCACCGGTGTGGTTCCCAACCACATGCGGCATTTGGGGTATTCCCCATCAGATTAGTGTGTAGTGTTAAGTAAGGATAAATATGGCCGGGAATGTAGCAGAGATTACAGACGCAGAGTTTGACGACAAGGTTCTTAAGTCGAGTAGCCCGGTTGTAGTTGTTGATTTCTGGGCACCATGGTGCGGTCCTTGTAAGAGCATCGCTCCAGTACTTGAAGAAGTGGCAAAGGAGCTTGGAACTCAGGTTGCTATCGTTAAGGTAAACGTTGACGACAATCCTAAGAGCCCAGCTCAGTACAGCGTACGCGCTATCCCGAACCTCATTATCTTCAAAGGTGGAGCTGAGGTTGACCGAGTAGTAGGAGCGGTTCCGAAAGATCAGCTCATCGCGACCATCAAGAAAGCGCTGTAGTACTTAGCGTTTCTCTTCCAACCGCCCCGCCTGGTAAGGCACTCTCCTTTTCGAGAGTACTACCTGCGGGGCTTTTTCATGACAGCACCTATGACCTGGCGACAACTCACCTTCTCTGCCCCCTCATCGCTCTCCTCTGACGAGATCGACGCCCTCTGCTGCGAGCTTGTATCTTGCGGTGCGGGTGGAGCGCATATCGACCAACAAGGAAAGATTGTCTGTTACGTTGACTCCACGGAAGCCGACCCAAACACGATACTTACCGTCGCCACGGAGGCTCAGTGCTCACTGGTCTCCGATGAGGAAGTAAAGGAAGAGAACTGGAGCGAGCGTTGCGCGGAGCTCTGGGAACCTGTCACTGCCGGAACGCTCCGCATCGTCCCAGTGCAGACGAACAGCCACGAGCAGAAGCCCGATCCTCAAACGCTCCTGATCATACCGGGACAAGGATTTGGAACGGGCCACCACCCAACCACTCGAATGATCATCGAGGAGCTCAGCGCCCGGGCCGCGGCGCTGTCAAAACACAAGCTCTCAATCGTCGATGTTGGGACTGGTAGTGGAATCCTGGCGATAGCGGCAGCGAAACTCTTCAATACGCCGGTAGAAGCGATTGATAACGATCCATACGCCATTATTAACGCCGGCGATAACGTCGAGCTTAACAAACTTTCACACCTGATCACGCCGTCGACGACACCAGTCGAGGATTTAACCACCTCATACAATCTTATCATCGCTAACATTTACGGCGAAGTTCTCATCTACATGGCGCCGCACCTTACAAAACTGGCCACGCCCGGCGCGACCGCGATCCTTTCAGGCATCACAGAACTTGTAAGCGACTCAGTGATAGATACCTACGTCGAACATGGCTGGAAGGTAGAGACTGAGCGCGACGACAACGGATGGCACTGCGTGGTTCTCGTACGCGCATAGCGAAACTCATTAGATTTGTACCCGCGGCCGGCGGGGCCGCCGGCCCTCCAGAAATTCCATGTGAGCGCATTGGAGGGCCGGCGGCCTCGCCGGCCGCGGGTACGGATGTCGCGGGCTCAAAAAAAGCGATCGGAAACATCTGTACCTGCGGCCGGCGGGGCCGCCGGCCCTCCAGGAATCATCATTTTCCCTTGCCTGCCCAACCCCAGCGGGTGTTTATTGAAGCTATAGCCTGTATGAGCAATCCCACATGAAAGCCATCTTCTTTGAGCAACACGGCGAAATAGACACCCTCAAATACGCGGACCTTCCCCAGCCTCAACCGAAACCTGGAGAAGCGCTTATTCGAGTTCGCGCCGTAGCCCTCAACCACCTGGACATCTGGGTCCGCAAAGGATGGAAGGGATTACGGGTCGAGATGCCACACATCACCGGATCTGACATCGCGGGTGAAGTAGTCGCTGTTAATAGCCCCGGATCAACGTGGACGCCGGGAGCGCGAGTCATCGTAAATCCTGGCATCATCACCGTAGAGGATGAATGGACCCGCAAAGGTGAGGATAGCCTAAGCCCAGGCTATACAATCATTGGAGAGCACATTCGAGGAGGACTGGCGGAGTATGTATGCGTCCCTGTGACGAACCTCTACACTCTCCCCTCTTCCGTCTCCTTTGAGGAAGGAGCCGCCCCACTTCTCGTTGGACTTACCTGCTGGCGCATGCTCTTCAGACGAGCGCAACTTCGCGCCGGAGAGACCGTTCTCGTTGTCGGCGCAGGTGGAGGCGTAAACTCGCTCTCGATCCTTCTCGCGAAGGCTGCTGGCGCGAACGTCATCGCGCTCTCGTCGGCTGATAAGATAGATAAAGCGGCTCGCCTGGGAGCATCAGCTGTAATCAATTACACACAACAACCTGAGTGGGGCGCTGAGGTACTTAAACTCACCAAGGGGCGTGGTGTCGACGTAGTCATCGACAATGTTGGCGCTAAGACGATGCCTCAAAGCTTGCGCGCTGTCGCTCGCGGCGGACGAATCGTCACCGTCGGTAATACCAAGGGATATGAGCTTTTATTAGACAATCGGCTTCTCTTCACCAAGCAGGTCTCTCTTCTTGGGTCAACCATGGGAAGTCGACAAGACTTTATAGAAGCGATGGAGTTCATCTTCCAACATAAGATAACCCCGCCCATCGATACGATCGCGCCTCTTTCTGAAGGCATAAAGATGATCAAGCGCCTTGAAGATGGGCAGCAATTCGGGAAGATCGTACTTACACCGTAGTCGGTGGAGCGCCGCGGGTAACGACTCTCTCAATAGCGAGCGCTCGTTCAGAGAAACGACCAGTTTTCTCAAGCTCTCGAGCTAAAAGCGGAACTCGCTGCATCCATTGCGGCAAATAGTGAAGCCGCAACGATCCAAACACGAGATCGTCCAAGGTAGCTACCTGATCACTTGCAATCGCAAGCGCGATTTCTCCACGAAGAACTCCCGGACACACTTCCTCCAGCCCGTTGTCGAAACAATCGAGGTAGCGAACCCGCCCTCTCCACCGTTGAACCACGAGCTCAATCGTATGCTCTGACACTCCAGCGGTTCGAGCGAGAGCGCGAAACGCGCTAATTTCACAAGCTCGCTCCGCGCCAGGCAAGGTTCGCTCAAGTCGCCCCTTGAGACGGTTACCATCCCAACCAATGTGGGAGAGAATTTTCGAAAGTCCCTTACTCGCCACATTTTGAAGATCCCATGGTCGGCTCTCAAAGGCGACAAAAAGTCCTTTCCTCTCACCAAGACCCGCGCGAGACGCGAACCGTCGTCCGGTCTTCACACGACTCATCTCGTCTCGCAGTGTCCAGCCAGCCTCTCGACACGCCTCCATTATCAATGAGGTAAGATTCAATTCGGCGGGGATAGCGGCAACGAAATGAAGCGTTATCTCCACAACCCCTTCAGCGATTTTCGAGATAACCGCGACCGATCCATCACTCAGCTCGAGTGATATGAGCGGCTCTCCTGACAGGACGTTCGTCGGAATAACTGCACACACAGACACCACGGTCGGAGAATCAGGGCTGCGCGCCGCAACGAGCTGCGTACCTAAACGGCTCGCGAGGGGCACCGAGCACGTGGGATCCACAAACACACACGCCGCTTTGACCTCCTGATTCTCACCCGCGAGAAGATCCTTAACACCAACTCGATACCCTCCGTCGTCTGTGTCTCTTTCAACGTAGGAAGGCTCTGCCATCGATAGAGCTAAGGCCCCCTCTTGTCGCGCGGCCAAGACGAGCTCGCGATTAAGAAGAAGCTCATCAACGTCAGGCACACCTCGCTGATTGCCGCGGGCAAGAGAACCACTCCATATTTTGCGAAGCAGCCATAGGCGAAAATTTCCACCTGCCCCTACCGTAAGACCTGAATCTTGCGGAGTCCTCTGGGCGAGATCGCCGAGCAGCGTCCGAGAAACCGCCTTAAGAGCAAAAGCCGCACGCACTATCGCTGGAGCGGGCTGACGCAACGCACGCAAGAATGAGTCTCTCCACCGTTCACTTCGCTCACCGAAAAATCCAGTCTCAAGAATTAATACCCTAAGCCCATGGAGCGCAGCGTCGCGGGCAGCGAGAGCACCCATACATCCACCCCCTATAACTACGAGGTCAAACGCGCGAGGCTCGGAGAGTTGCGCGAGAGCCGCTTCTCGGGATAGCAGGGTAGCAAATGGACCATCATCGGTGTTTGCGGGCGCAAGGTCGCGTTGATAAAGGGCTACTAAAGAACTACTCATTATTCTTCACCTTCCACCGCACCGAACGAGGGAGCTTAACCTGCCATGTACCAGCGGCGACACCAACAAAGGTACACTCGCCACTTGGAGATAGTTTTTCTCGACGCTCAGACGCAAGTCCGTCGATGTTGGCAAGCACGCACTCCCCGCCCGCTCCTTTTGGATCCTCGACCACAATAGTCAAACGAGACGAGTCATCGACCACACGCGCGCCTCTTAGGAGCCCCGCGGTATCAACAATACGCAACTCCGCCGCAAACGCGGCGCTCACCACCAACGAAGACGCGAGAAAAGCCACGCTAATTAGAAACATTGTGGAACGTTTCATCTGAGTCACACTCCAATATCACGACGAGTGCGATTGCCTCGTAGTTGGATCATGTCTACCGCTTTATAAGCGGCTTGGCGGGCGGTCCCCACGTCACCACCAACGCCTACAACACTCAAGGTACGGCCACCACCGCACAGCAAAGCTCCCTTCGGGCCTCGTGTTGTGGCTGCCTGGAACACCACTACCCCGGGCACCAAGCTCGCCAACTCTACGCCAACAATCTCGTCGCCCTTCACAACGGCTTCAGGATATCCATTTGACGCAACCACCACACAAACGCTCGTCAGATTGCTCCATGTCACAACAGGCTTCTCAACTTGAACTCCAGCGATCCATTCGAAAAGGTCTACTGGATCGCTTGTCAGTCGAGAAAGAATCGACTGGCACTCGGGATCGCCGAGACGGGTGTTGTACTCAAGAACGCGCATTCCGAGAGGTCGCTTGCCTGCATCGGTAGGAACCATGAGTCCAGCATAAAGGAACCCTTTGAACGGCGTACCGCGCTTCTTCATCTCCGCAAGAACAGGAGCCGCGCAGTGCTCCTGAATCCACTCAAGCTCCGCGCCGTTTATTCGAGGAGACGGGCATACCGATCCCATCCCACCGGTGTTAGGCCCGTCATCACTATCAAGGAGACGCTTGTAATCATGAGCCGGAGCGAGGGCTATCACCTCATGGCCGTTTGACGCGAAGATGCAACTGACCTCAACTCCCTCAAGAAACTCTTCAACCACTACACGCTCGGCCTTGAGAGGGCCGAACAAAGCGGCGAACGCTGGCTCGAAGTCCTCGTTCTTCATCACGACAAAGACGCCCTTGCCCGAGGCGAGACCATCAGCCTTAAGAACAAGAGGAGCGCCGAGCTTAACGCAATAATCGCGCAGCGGTTTCTCGGAGGTGAACACCTCATATGAGGCTGTGGGCACTTGAGCGGCGACCATCACCTCTTTAGCGAACGACTTGGATGTCTCCAGCATAGCGGCGGCTTTTGAGGGGCCGACAATCGGCATTGAATTAGACTCAAAGAGATCCACAATACCCGCCTCAAGAGCGACCTCAGGGCCTACCACCGTGAGGTCCACGCCATTCTCTTGAGCGAAGCTTAAGAGCTCAGAAACCGAGGTCGGCTGAATCGGAACGAGTTTAGCCGACGACGCGATGCCCGCGTTTCCCGGCGCGCACAAAACCTGCCTCACTCGAGGAGAAGACGCTAACCGCCAACACAAAGCGTGCTCACGAGCCCCACTTCCAATCACTAAAACTTTCATATAATCCTCTAGCTTTGATTAATGGCGGAAGTGCCGATCGCTTGCGAAAAATAGAGAAACACCTTTCTCGTTCGCCGTCGCTTTTACATCGTCGTCACGACGTGCTCCCGCTGGCGCGATGACACAGGTAACGCCCTCCGCGGCAAGGGTCTCCACCGAATCAGGGAATGGGAAGAAGGCATCAGACGCTGCCACAGCTCCGTTCAACAGATGGCCGTGGGTCTTAGCTTTTCGAATCGCCAACTCCACTGAATCGATGCGACTCATCTGACCAGCGCCAACGCCAATCAACAATCCATCTCGAACCAATACGATCGCGTTCGATTTTACGTGCCCCACGATTCGCCACGCCAGCTCAAGATCCGCGAGTTCCTCATTGGTAGGAGTTCTAGACGAGGAGAGCGTTGCGTGCGCGATCCGAGAGCGATTGATATCTGGCTGCTGCACCAAAACGCCTCCGGCTACGGTGCGCAGGTCAAACCCCTTCATCGACGAAACATCAACTTGAAGGATGCGAAGGTTCTTACTCATCTTAAGAGTTTCCAGCGCGTCAGCGGAGAACGATGGAGCGATAATGAGCTCAGCGAAATCTCCACGAATTTCCTCCGCCGCGTTCCTATCAACTTCTCGATTGCATACCAGCACTCCACCGAAATGACTACGAGGGTCGCACTCCTTAGCTCGCTCAATCGCCTCAGTCAAACTTGCTCCGGTAGCGACACCACATGGATTAAGGTGCTTAAGGATCGCGACCGCGGTGCGGTCCTGCGGAAAATCCGCGAGTATCCGCAAGCCCGCGTCAAGGTCGAGCATGTTGTTGTACGAGAGCTCCTTTCCACCCAAGAGTTTCCATACTGGTCCGCTAAAGAGCGGCAAAGTCGCGGAGGAAGCGGTGTAGAGAGAAGCCGCCTGGTGAGGATTCTCTCCGTAACGAAGCGTTGAAACCTTATTCAAGGTTATGGCGCATTGCTCAGGCATCTTCGCGCCGTCGTCTTCGCTGTGAGCAAGCCCACTGAAGTATTGAGCGATAGCTCCATCGTATTGAGAGAGAGAGCCAAAAACTTTGGCCGCTAACTTTCTTCGAAATTCCAACGTAAAAGGATCTTTCCCTGGGACTGATTGTTTAAGGAGCGAGATAACCTCGCCGTAATCAGACGGATCAATCAGGGGCAATACAAACTTGTGATTCTTAGCGGCGGCTCGAATCATCGTTGGCCCGCCTACATCGACAAGCTCTGTCATCTGCTCCGGATCCTTGGCTCGTTCGGTACCGAGGTATGAGGTAAACGGATAAAGATTAACCACCACCACATCGATCGGGCCAATGTCAGCCTCTTTCATCTGTTGAGTATGGTGAGTCTGATCTCGGCGGGCGAGAATTCCCCCGTGAATTTTCGGATGAAGAGTCTTCACTCTGCCATCAAGAAGCTCCGCTAACCCGGTGTAGTCCTCAACCGACACCCATGGAACCTTACTCTCCTCGAGAGCTTTCGCTGTACCCGAAGTGGCGAGGAGCGTGTAGCCGCCTGCGTGCAGCGCGTCGGCGAGTTGAGCTAATCCCGTTCGGTCGGAGACACTGAGCAAGGCGTACTTTTTCATGACGGAAACCTCAAAAAATAGGTGCCGGTCAAGGATACTCTGGCCCACGAAGACTTTCCAGATCCTGGTTTGATTCCAGGGGGTCTTAGTGGATTTTAACCGGACAAAAGAGGAAAGGACTTAAGTGAATCGGGGGATAAACCTCATTAAAGCGTAGCTTCCTTCAGGGAGGTGCGGCTCTCCGCGAGATCTCGACTCAATCGCTGTTTCAGAGATTCCCGCTGAAGAGGATCAGAACTCGAGAGCACCTTCAAGAAATCGACTCGCTCTTGGGCAGTTTCAAGCTGCCCAGACATCACGTCCCGACGAATTTTTAGGTCCTCCAGTTGACGGTTAGCATCGGCGAGAACGACATCCACCGCTTTATCCACTTCTCGGCGGAGCTCCTCCAAAAGGCGTTCACGGCTTAGCTCAAGCTGTTTAACCTCATCACGAAGACGCTCATTGCTCGGGTACAGCTCGTACTCATCCTGTTTTGCCTGAAGCATATAGGACGCCTCAGTGCATTCAGCTATCTTCTTCTTAACGGCCGTCGAGGCCGCCCCCACCCTTTCAAGATCATTTGCGGGTTTGAACACATCCTGCTCGCTGGTCTCTAAACGCTTCTTACGACCGAACCATAAAGACAACTTTCGAGACGCGGCGTCTATCTGGGTTTCAATATCATCAATCTGCTCCTGCGCCCCCTTTAACTTTTCAGAGGCGTCCTCAAGCTGTCGGGCCGCATCCGCGACCGAGGTCGATTCCAGAGCGGCCAATTTCGCCTCGGTCTTAGCAATTGCCCCTTCTAGAGCCTTTACCAAAGCTGGAGAGCGCTCACGAGAACCTCGCCCCAGCTCTCCCGAGCCACCCTCTCCACCCGTTCCTCGCACTCGACGCGCGATATCTGGCAATCCCTCCCGAGTTCCCGGAGAGGTCGAACGTATATTCAGGTCCTTTGATATCTTGTTGAGATCTCCCCCCCCCTCCTGAGAGGTGCCCCCTTCTTGAAACGTTGTCGGAGTCGACGAGTTGGAAGAAAAATCAGGAACGATCCCTGAACGTCGCCCCAGGTCCCCGACGAGAAGGCCGAAAAACACCGCAGCCACTATTTTTAAATACCCAGGCAACTCCCTTTCAGTGGATTCAGGCCCTCGATTTTTGCGCTTAATATTTTCTTGCTCTGCCGCGAGATCTTTCGGCTCAGCGACAGCGGGCGGTATCTTCGGATCATCCATCACCTGCGCAGAGCTGTCTGATCGAGACAACTCTCTCGCCTCGGTGGCGGGACTCCGTTCCCGAACCGTCCGATACTCGCTCCCTCGCCCCTTACCTTGCCTCTCACCGATCGATACAACCACAACGGTGATATTGTCTGAACCTCCGCGACGATTCGCGAGATTGATCAATATCTGATTAGCGTCGTCGAGAGGATTCTGTTTAATAACATCCAGGATGTCCTGATTATTAACAAAATTGTAGAGCCCATCCGAACACAAGACGTACACGTCTCCCTCAATCGGAGCTTCCATCTCAAACTTACTCTCCACCACCACCTCGGGAAGTGGACCAAGAGAGCGCGTGAGCATGTGCGAAACCGGATGCCCCTCAGCTTCTCGGGTCGATATCGCCCCAGACTTCACCAACTCGCTTACAACGGTATGATCCTCAGAGAGCTGCGTGATTGAATCGCCTCGTATCCGATAGGCGCGGGAGTCTCCGACGTTAACACTGATCAAACCTGATGACGTAAACACCAGACCAACCAAAGTTGTCCCCATCCCAGCAAGGCCGGGCTGAGCACTACCTTTCTCAAAAATTCTAGAGTTAACTGTGGCGACCAGATCTCGTAAGGTATCGGGAGAGAGCTTCCCGTCCAAACCAGGCAAGAGCTCTTGAAGTGTTGCTATAGCCAACCGAGAAGCTATCGCTCCGCCCTTAACACCACCCATCCCGTCAGCGACGAAGAACCCCTGAAAGGAATCTGATTTGATAATCCCGAACGAATCCTGGTTTTCGTCCCGATGCATACCAACATCGGTCCCGGCGGCGCATCGCAGAGCAGAAAGGGGGACAGTTGTAGAATGCGTCGCTGTAGCCATTAAATTCCGAAGTGCGCGAGCTCACTGAGAAGCTCAGAACCGTAGGTAATTCGGTCCTGTGTACCGTCTCCAAGCCCCCTTGTCACTATCGGAGCGAAGCCAATCTGACTGAAGATATGGAGGTGCTTAAGCACCTTGGATTGCAACTATTTCGACTGTCGTATGAATGGGTTACCGGAGATGTACTGCTCACGCTTCACTTGACCTACAAGCCGCTCAGCCTGAACTTTGTTATCCTCTGGCCCGACTAAGACTCTGAAATAAGGAGATTTCCCGGTGCTGAAGTCCTCAATAACGACTGGAAATCCAGACCCCTTGAGGCGCTTAGCAATTACCTCTGCTTCCTTAACCGTTTTGGGCGCAGCCACCTGCACGAAGTATCCAGGAGGGACCTTCTTCACAACCGCAGGCGCTTTAGAACTCTTGCCTGGAGTCGCTGTGCTCGAATCTTGAGCAACCTTCTCCGCCGGAGCAACTTTTTCCACCGTCGGCTCCTTTACCTTCACGGGAGGATCCAGCAACTCCTGCTTCGCTACTGGAGCCTTCACGTTCTCGGCAACTTTAATCGGAGCACTGTTGGCTAGCTGCTGTGCTGGCTTAGTTTCGACCTCCTGCCCAAGTAGGCGAACCTCAGCTCCCTTACCCGGATCCTCAACAAGCGCGTTCTCGAGCGACTCATTGCCAGTGGCCGCTTCCGCGTCAGCATAATTTGCGTTCAAGGTATCGAAGAGAGGCTCTGTTTGTTGATTTTGGGTGGTGTCTACGGTTTTTGCCGCCGCGAAACTAGCGGCAGCTTCCTCTCCCTTGGAGACCTCAGGCGCTTTGCCGTTTCGAGCATCTCCAGAAGCGCCCTTACCGGTAGTCGGCTTAACTTCTTTCGTAATTGTAGCGTTACTGCTCAGCTGCTCGATAATACCGGACATATTTTGAGCGCTACGCTCAGGGATCTCATCCGTAACGGCGAGCTTCGGCACGTCAACCCCAGAGGCTGCGCGCGCGGTTTCAAAACCAACATAGCGCCCTGAGAAGAACCCAATGAAATACGACCCGAACACGGCTCCAATAGATAATCCAAGCCACACCACAACTTGAAGAGCTCCAAGACGGATCTCCCACCCCTTGCCGTTCGTGCGTCTGCTCGTCATTGATGGTTTCCTAGAATCCTGGGATCCATTCATGCGAAGAGGCATTCCACCTCGCTGACCTACATCAGCCCCTGTTGATTGCTGCTCTGCTGTGGATTTTCGCATGCGTCCTCCGTGACTACCCGCAGTATACTTGTAATTCCAAACGCTAGACTAGCGACTATCTGCATATTCTCAATAGAAATTGGCGGTTTTGCGAGCGCCGCTCGGAGATGGGGAGCGTTAAGAACAGCATGCCCCCGCGAGGCGAACTCTTCCACAGCCGCCATCCACCCCAAGATCTCGCCCTCAGCAACTGCCCGCTTCGTCAGGCTCGGTAAAAACAGGGCCCGCATAAACAGCCGACGATGCTGGTCGAAACGCCCCCCGACATGGGTCAACAATTCCCCTTGAGGCTCAGCGTACACCGATGGAACCAACACAGCGAGCCGCTCTCGCAATGCCTGAAGGCTCCAGCGCGGGGACGCGCACTCATCATACAGAGCTACAGAGGGATCGAGATCCCCAGAGGGAGTCGCCGACGCCATATGCATCATCCACCGAAGCCACCCCTCTTCTCCTTTCAATTGAGCGACAACTTTACGAAGCGCCTCTGGATCCAGAATCTCAGTCAGCGCCCTATCTCGAGAGAGCAACCATCCGTCTGGTGGAATCTTCAGGAGGATGTGCCCAAAGCGACGCCCTTCGGAAAACCCCAGCTTCACCGCCTTAGAAAAACGATCGTGATAATGATGAGACGTCCACACCACCGTCGGAAGCTCAGGAGATCCCGGACACCGCAATCCATACTCCCCGAGTCCGTGCCCAGACTTTTCATTTGCCAAAATCCGCTCAACCGCCCTCCTGAAGAGAGCGAGAACATCTCGTGCCGACGACACCTCTTGAGGAGGCTCAGGCTCTAGTCCGAGCCTGCACTGCCCTTCGAACGCGATAGCCATCAGCGCCTGCAACGCGCAACTAGCGACCAATCGAACCCTCGCGTACACGGGATTAGTGGAATCGGGCGTTAGACACAAAATTGTACGCGCGGCCTCTGGGACTCTTGGACCAGCTCCAAACAGATCCGCGTTTGTGCGAATCTCACTCAGCACAATCTCAGGCGGCGTATCGGAGAGAACAATGTACCCCGCCACGACCTTCCATTGCCCACCGAATTTCGGAGCAAGCTCCGAAATGATAGTAGCCGCAATCGCGAGCGCGTCACCTTTCAAGGCACGAGCAACCTCAATAGCGGCGGTAGAGCTAATCTCGCCCTTATCAAGCTCGAACATGGGCAAAAAGCGCGCGCCGTCCGATAGGCGAACCTCAGGATACAACCGCTGAACTATCTCTGTAAGTACGGGGGTGAGGCTGGTCATG